>NZ_CP034593.1:1572577-1887092 GCF_003971195.1 Flaviflexus ciconiae
AGTTCTTCTTAACAACAGCTATCACCCGTTTATTGTTAAAAGCACTCCCGACATTCTTAAGATCCGCCGTTCCAATGTCGCCGTCTAGGGCTGTAAGTCGATGCCAATCATGGCTGGTTTGAGTGATCCCGAGGTCACGCTCAAGACGTCCCTGCGTTTGGCGGCGCAAGTTCTTATACAGGCCTGAAAGAACAATTATGAACTTGTACCCTTCGTCAACAGCCTTGCTAATAACTGCGGCATAGTTAGCTGTTTTACCGGACTGAACATTACCGACAGCAAGCCCGCGTCGCTTATCACCAAGCAGAAAAGGCTCCGCCAGCTCGACCATGACCTGATCCGACGACTCGTCTATCGAATCGACAGCTTCTGCAAGTCCGCTGTCACTCATTCGAGCCTTCAGCTGCTCCCAGACGCCTGAGAGACGAGCAGGCGGCATATACCAATAGACTCGATTAGCGCCAGAAGTTGCAGTTGTATGCTCGTAAACAGTCCTCGCCTTACCAGCCTTAGCCAGGTATTCTTCACGAATACTCTCGATAATCGTTTTCGCTTCAGGAAAAAACAGGGCCATCCGATTTTGCACGATATCGCAAGCATCCAGGAAAGTCTTTGACTTATCGTTCCGCACTTCCTCTATCTGAGCAATTAGAAGCTCCCGATGCTCGTTCATCTACATTCGCCCTTCTACGATCCTCAAACGATGATATCCAACCGAACGATTAAACATGGACAGAATCCGATTTAAGTACCAACTTATTCGAATAATGGAGAACACGGCTCTGCCGATCCCGAATACATCACCGCCACAAGAATCGTAAAGTGCGAATTAATCAACAGAATCCCTGCCCAGATAAACAGTTCGCTCACTAAAGCTGCGGCACACAGCATCTGATGAGAGAATGAAAGCCGACGCTTTATCAGTAGCGTCGAGTACACTTGCATTTTTTGAGATCAGGGTTCTCAATCCCTGATTCTTCGTAGTCGAGTCCTTTGGAGGTACGAGCCCAACATGGCTGGCATTGGCACCAACGAATGGCAACCCACACTCGACATACCTCGATCCCAGCCAAAAAGTAATGCACTTCTAGCACCCATTCCACCCGAACGCACGGAAGAAGACAGGGCCCGCGCATCATTTCGTTTAGGCGAACTGTTCTCTGGCCCTGGCGGCATCGGACTCGGCGCTACTCAAGCCGCCATCGATAACCCAAGCTATGAGATCGTCCATCAGTGGGCTTCAGACTACGATTCAGACACCTGTAAAACCTACGCTGAGAACATCTGCGGCAGTACCGCCTCCCCCACGGTCATAAACCAGGATGTCAGAACACTGGACTTCTCCGTCTTGAAAAACATTGGTTCCATCGACGGATTAGCATTTGGCTTCCCTTGTAACGACTTCTCCATCGTTGGGCGAAGAGAAGGACTAGAGGGAGACTTTGGACCGCTCTACACGTATGGCATTCGTGCACTCCGAGAGTTTAGACCTTCATTTTTCGTTGCAGAGAATGTCGGAGGCCTTGCTTCAAACAAAGATGGCTCCGCATTTCGCCAAATCCTTGAGGACATGCGGGATTCGGGATACGAGATCACTCCTCACCTTTACAAGTTTGAGAACTACGGCGTTCCGCAAAGTCGGCACAGGATTATTGTGGTTGGCATTAGATCGGATCTTGGTCTGACATATCAAGTACCATCCACGGTTCAGTTTTCAAGTGAAGACGTTTCAGTTTCAACAGCGCTCTCCGACATTCCGACATGGGCCTCGAATCAAGAAAAGACTCGCCAATCAAAGAACGTGGTCGAGCGACTCAAACTAATCGAGCCCGGGAAGAACGCTTTCAATTCCGACTTGCCTGAGCATCTTAAGATCAAGACTACGACAACAATCTCTCAGATTTATCGTCGATTGCACCCTGACCTCCCCTCATACACAATCACCGGTTCCGGGGCGGCGGTACGCATGTTTACCATTGGGATGAGCCACGCGCCCTCACAAATCGGGAGCGCGCACGACTCCAGACTTTCCCTGACTCATATGTCTTTCACGGCAATAAAGAATCTGTTCGCAAGCAGATTGGGATGGCAGTCCCCGTTCGAGGTGCACAGATAATCTTCTCCGCAATCCTGAAGACTTTCGCCGGCGAAGATTACCCCTACGTGGAGCCTTCATTTTGAACTAAGCGCAGCCTAGCAATATCCGCGGAAACAATTGCAGTCACACCGTTTACTCCTGGTGCAACAATTCCTCACAGTTACATTGCTAAAACTCTCATCCAGCGTCCCTTGACAATCGCGCAGGTCTAGGACGTATTTCTAAGCAAGAAACTTTGCAATCCGTTACAATTTACCGGTAGCTAACCTATTGTCGTACAAGGAAAGTACTGATGACGAAGAAGATTCGGCTGGCTGACGTTGCTGCCGTGGCCGGTGTATCGACCGCAACGGTATCGCGAGTTCTCAACGCAAAATCAACGGTTGCAACGGGCACCAAGCAGTTGGTTCTTCAGGCTCTTGACGAGCTAGGCTATGAGCGACCGGATGCTCTGCGTGACCGTAGCGATGACAGGGTCGGCATTGTTGCCCCCGATCTCAACACCCCCAGTGCCCCCGAGTACATTCAGGAGCTGGTCGATCAGCTGAGTCTGCGGGACTACGCCCCGATCCTTCTCACCCACTCCTCGGCTGGCGGGACGGAGAAGTATCTGCAGATGTTGGTCAAGCAGAACGTCTCGGGAGTTATTTTCCTGTCGGGTGTCGCCAACGAGTCTGATTACGATGTTCGCCGCTACTTGGACGAGGACGAGCGCCAGATCCCCTACGTGACGATCAATGGCCGCAACCCCAACATTGGGGTCCCGGACTTTTCCTCCGACGACGTTGGAGCGGTGAAGGATTCGGTTCGCCATCTCTACCATTCGGGCCACCGGTCGATCGGCTTGATCACGGGACCGGAACGGTTCCGCCCCGCCCAGGACATGGCGATGGGCTACCGTCAGGCGATGATGGAGATGTGCCCCGACACGGACCAGACTGTTCTGCACTCCCACTACTCGGTCGAGAGCGGTGGCCGAGCAACAGACACCATGCTCGACCTTGGCGTCACCGGCATTATCTGCGGCTCCGACCTTCTCGTTCTCGGGGCGATCCGTCAGATCCGCCAACGGGGCCTTCGCGTCCCCGAGGATGTCTCGGTCGTTGGCTACGACGACTCTCCCCTGATGGCATTCACGGATCCGCCGCTGACCAGCAACCGTCAGCCCGTCCGTCAAATCTCATCCGCCGCAGTTAATACCCTGGTGGACTTGATGAAGGGCGGCAACCCGCCGCGGGTTCCCTTCACCTTCCGGTCGGAGCTCATCACCCGCGAGTCCTCCGGGGCCGCACCCAACCAGTCGCAGTTCTAGCCAATGCTTAACCGAGCCTGCTTAGCCCTCCGGGGTTAGGCAGGCTCTTCCAGTCCGTCCGGCGTCTGTGCTTTATTTGCCCGTGCTGTTGCTGTCGTCGGGTGCGGCCTCTGTAACGTCGCACTCCCGGCCACGCTCAGGTTATAGACTTCGAAGGAACCATCAACATCTTCGAAGGGAAGCAACGTGGCTAACGAGTGGTGGCGCTCCGCCGTAATCTATCAGATCTATCCAAGATCCTTTAAGTCTTCCTCCGGCCCGGTCGGGGACCTAGCCGGGATCACCTCGAAGCTCCCCTACCTCAAGTCGCTGGGGGTGGATGCCGTGTGGATCTCCCCGTTCTATCCCTCTCCTCAAAAGGACCACGGCTACGACGTCTCTGACTACCGGGATATTGATCCACTGTTCGGTTCGCTCAAGGACGCCGATGAGATGATCGCGAAGGCCACGGAGCTGGGCATCAAGGTCATCGTTGACCTGGTTCCGAACCACACATCCGATCAGCATCCCTGGTTCCAGGAGGCGATCTCCTCCCCCGATTCCCCCTACCGCGACCTGTACTGGTTCCGGGATGGCAAGGGTGAGAACGGCGAAATTCCTCCGACGGATTGGACGAGTGTCTTTGGCGGCCCCGCATGGACGAGGGTGGCAGATGGGCAGTGGTATCTGCACCTCTTTGATTCCTCCCAACCTGACCTGGATTGGGACAATCAGGTGGTTCGCACGGAGTTTGAAGCAATCTTGCGGTTCTGGCTGGAGCGCGGCGTGGCAGGCTTCCGCGTCGACGTGGCTCACGGCCTCATCAAGGACCGGAGCCTTCCGGACTGGCAGTTCCACTGGGACATGGTGTCCGGCCGGGACCAAACCGATATTCCGCCCGCTCCCATGTGGGATCGGGACGAGGTCCACGAGATCTATCGAGATTGGCGCAAGATCGTCGACTCCTATGGCGGCATGCTGTGTGCCGAGGCGTGGGTGACTGACGATGCTCGCAGATCTCTCTATGTCCGCGAGGACGAGTTCCATCAGTGCTTCAACTTTTCATTCCTTGCTAGCCCGTGGGAACCAGATGCAATGAGAGAGGTAATCGACCTGTCCTACGAGGTGAACGGCGGGGTCGGCGCACCCACCACCTGGGTGCTATCAAACCACGACGTGGTTCGCGTAGCTTCACGGATGGGATTGGAGAAGACCGGCAAGGGCCCCAACGGCATCTACGCCACCGATCCCCAACCCGATTTCGAGCTCGGTTCCAAGCGCGCCCGGGCAGCTCAGCTATTGATGCTGGCTCTGCCAGGCTCCGCCTACATCTACAACGGTGAGGAGCTCGGGCTCCCCGAGCACACGTCCCTGCCCGATGAGGCGAGGCAGGACCCCACGTTCCGTCGCACGAAGGGCGAGGAAGCAGGTCGTGACGGTTGCCGCATTCCCCTTCCCTGGGACTCAACAAAGCCCGGGGCGGGCTTCTCCCCCACCGGTGACACTTGGCTGCCTCAGCCGGACGGTTGGGAGCGGTTTGCGGTTGATGTGCAGGAGAGCGACCCCAACTCCACGCTTGCCTTCTTCAGGAAGGCACTGGCCCTGCGTTCAGAGCTGGAACTCGGCACCTCCACGATCGAGGATCACTCCGAGGGTTCCGTTCTCGACTATCGGGTCGGTGATGTTCGGGTTCTGACCTGCTTTAACGACGAAGCACCCGTCCCTAGCGGGTGGCGGGTGCTTCTGTCATCATCGCCCATATCAAACACGATCGGTGCCGACACGACGGTCTGGCTCACGCAAGAGAGCTAGCAGTTTGCCTTGAGGCGGCTCGCCAGCAAGCTCAGCACTACATGAGTGCGCTGGCGAGCTGCTTGCGGACCTCGGTGACGAGCGGGTCGTGGATGCCAACAATGTTGAACAGGGCGACGATCCGTTCGCGTGCCTTCTCACGATCATCGCCCGAGGTCGCTCGGATGACTGCGAGCAGACGACCGAAGGCCGACTCGGGGCGGCTGGCAGCAACCTCAATGTCGGAGGCCTGCAGATGCAAATCAACGTCGGTGAGGTCAGCATCCTTCGCGGTCGACATGATGGACTGAACGTCGTATCCCTGGACGCGCTGAAGAAGCTCAACGCGTGCCAGTTCGACCTTCGCTACCTCGTCGCCCGGGTTCTCCTTGAGTGCCTTTGTGTAGGCGGCGTGGGCCTTGTCAAAGTCACCGGCGGAGAGCGCCTCGTTTGCTTCCTTGACGTGGGGCGGGAGCTCCGGTTCCGGCAGGCTACCGTCCTCATCTCCGTCGAGCCTCCCGTGCACGCTCAGCTGCTCGGCGGCCTGGAGGACGCTGTCGAGCGCCTTGGCAACGTCAGCATCGTCCATGGTGCCCTGGAAGAGCGGGACGGGGTTGCCGCCGAGGACGGCAAGGGTCGTGGGGACCGCCTGAACCTGGAAGGCCTGGGCGATCTCCGGGGAGGAGTCGGCCTCGACAAGGCCAAGGCCGATTGCGCCGCCGCGGGACAGAATCTGCGACTCGAGGGTCTTGGCTAGTGCCAGGGAACCTTCGGAGCGGGGCGAAGTGAAGACCACGACGAGCGGCACGTGGAGTGACAGCTCGAGGAACGACTGCACGCTCTCCATTGTCACGTCGCGCACGAACGGTCCCGGAATCACCTGCTCGCCGTTCTCGTTCGTTGTCTGCGCCTTCATGCGCTCCTGCTCTTTGGCGGGGGCGAGCGCCGACAGGTCGACTGCTCCACGGATATTCAGTGGCTCACTCAATTGTTAATTCCTATTCGTCATCCGGGTTCGTGGACTCGTCGTCGGCAACCTCGATGAGCTCGGGGCTCGATGTCGCGATCACCTGGACATTCCCACCGCCCTGCGGCGGGATGTAGAACGCCACCATGACGGAGTACGTCGATGTGAGCGTTCCCTGAACATCGTATGTCGAATCTTCTTCTTCGGTTAGCCACTGAGCAAGTTCATCGCCAACAGTGATCGTCGAGCCTGCCGAAGTCCGGTCAATTTCGACATCGTAGTTGAAGTAACCCATCGTGACCGCGCCGCCGTCCTCGGTGGCCATGGTCATCGGGCCGTGGTCGAGAGCCTCAGCGTTAACGGACGCCGTTCCGGTTTCGCCGAGTGACTCCGAGATCGATTCCCGCTGCTCCGAGAGGGACGTAGCAAGCGAATCGCCTTCGAACGTCACGTTCGTTTCGTCGCCGCTCAGCAGCTGAGCATATTCGGTGACAACCTGGATCGCGGGAGCCGCGATTCCTTCCTTGTCGTCCTTGGCGATCGACTGAGTATCGGCTGCGAAGGTGATTTCCACATCGGCCGGCACCAGGTCGGCGTAACCCCACAGCTTGTAGTTCTCGCGGCCTTCCACCTGCGAGAGGACAACGAGCTGGTGGTTGGAGCCAGTATCCGGGTTCTCGGTGAACACCATGGCAACGCGAGGGAAGTCTGTCGACATGCTCCACGTCGAATCCGCGTCGGTCATGGCGATTGGCTCAACCTCCGTGCCGAACCGGTCGGAGTTCTCAAAGCCCGCCTCGATGGTCCGGCGTGCGGGACCCGTGACCCTGTCCATGACGTTCTCGGCCGAACGCTCCTCGTAGGCCACGTCAAGCGCCTCCGAGATAGCTTCCAGGACCTGGTCGGCACGTAGGGACTGGTTCTCACCCTGCTCAACGGTGTCATCGGTGGCTTCTTCCCCACCGGTTTCCTCACCTTCGACGGGCTCGCCCGTGCCCTCCCCGTTATCCGTTGCCGAAGCTGACGGTGTCTCGACCGACGGGCTCGGCAGTTCGTTGGCATCATTCGAGCATGCGCTCAGGACCAGAGCGGTCGCGGCAGCAAGTGCCCAATATTTTCTCGATACGGTCATGATTACTCCTTCGGGCCAAAGCCCCACAGCTCGCGCCACTGTGCCGAGGTCGCGCGCCGTTCATCGTCATTGTCCGATTCATCCGTCGATCTCTGAGCATCATGCTGCTCAGAGTCAGACACACCGGACTCCTCCACCTCGGAATCTACTGATTCAACATGAGAGGAGGGTGAATTCTCGCTGAGGACTTCATTAGGATCCGCACCGGCATGATTTTCAGCATCCTGGACCGAATCGCTCTCATCAGAGTTGTCGTCTAAGTCGCTCTCGTTCGACACAGCCTCTTCGGTGTCCGCGTCCGCATCACCGGATTCGTCAGCTACCGACTCGGCCTGATCGAACGATTCGCCAGACTCGTCCTTGTCATCAACCTGCGTCTCGGCTCCGGCCAGCTCCTCAGCCTGATCTGACTCGCCAGAGAGCTCTGCCTCTGCCACGCGATCGCGATCACCGGACTCGTCGAGCTCATCAGTTTCGTTCGAGTCAGCGTGAGGTGCGGCCTCAGCATTGCCTGCAACCTCGGATTCACCGTCGCTATCGCTGGCTGTCTCATCCTCATTCACGGGCTCAATCACCGGCTCTTCAGTCTCGAGTTCTGCTGCGCGGAACTCTTCAGCCCGGGGGCTGGCGGGGAGGATGCCGGCGCCGTAGGAACCGCCGGATGCTTCGCGTACCGTGTCGCGTTCCGGAGCGACAGGCTCCGTACCGTCCACCTTGATCGCGGGGATCACGGTCGTTTCGGTCGCATCGGCTCGGTCCCTGCGCTCGGTGCGCTGGATGCTCTCGGCACGCTTCTTGGCGATGGAACGAACCTGGGTGTCGAAGAGGAAGAGCGCGCTACCCGCGGCAAAGATAACGATGCCGAGGATGATGAGCGGGATTGCGTGCGGGGTGTCGACCTCGCGCTCCCACGTGATGGTGAGTTGCGGGGTGGTACCGTCCTCGCCGACCGCAATCAGGCTCCAGTCACCTTCGGGAACCACGAAGTGCATTTCGGCTGCGCCATCACCTGTTAGGAAGTTGTCGGGGCTGAACAGGTCGGAGCCCTGAACGGAGATGTCATCTTCGGGAGCAGCATCATTCTCGGGAACCTCGGTGGAAAGGGTCTCCCAGTTGGTCAGGCCCGTGACCCGCACGTGCGGGTCGTCACCCAGCCAGATGTTTGCCGTGCTGCTGGAAGCAACCACCATCTCAACGTTCGTGCCAGGTGCCCTGGCAACAACGGTCACGGTGTCGTTCACCATCTCGAGAACACCCGGGTCGGTGACGATAATTCCGGACTCTGATTCAGCTTCGGTTGTCGCCACAATTGTCGTGCTCGGCTTCCACCAGGTTGCGGAACCGACGCCTACGACGATGAGTGCCACGCCCACGATGAGCAAGAGGGCCGATATCGGCTTCCTCATCTTCTTCCATTCCGTCACGTCGTTCCTCCTCGGTCTATGATCAGTGCTCAAGCATAGTTGTATAACGATTTTATAAAGTAGTCTTTTGCGTAGAGCGTACGCAGTTTCACACTGGTGCCGACTTTTTAGTTTCACAGCGTACTCTGGTGGCGAACGAAAGGAATGCTATGGAGGACACACAGTTTCCGATTGTCATGCGGGGCTACGATCGGACGCAGGTCGATCAGAAGGTGCACTCGCTGACCTCCTCACTCAACGAGACACGGTCCCAGGTGGCCACGCTCGACTCAGAGGTGCTCAAGCTATCCGGCGAGCTCGCCGAGGCGCGCCGTGAACTCGCTGAGAACGATAGACCGTCCTACTCGGGTCTCGGTGCTCGGGTGGAGCGCCTTCTGCGTTCCACGGAGGAACAATCCCTCGATATCGTCACCCGGGCCAATGCTGACGCCGAGAAAACCCTGAACCGAGCAACCGAGCAGTCAAACAGCATGACGGAGGCAGCCGAGAAGCAGGCCGCCGAATTGCTCGCCACCGCACGCCGGGATGCTGAGGATGAACGCAAGTCGGCTACAGCCACCGCGTCAACAGAGCTCGACAACGCCCGCGTCAAGGTCGAGGAAATGGTTGCATCAGCAGAGCGCGAAGCCCACAGGCTCCGCACCGAAGCGCAGAACTACACGGCCGATCTGCGCTCCAAGACCGAAACCGAGATGAGGACACTCCGCACCTCCACGGAGGACGAACTGGCTCGCGCCAGGTCCGAGCAGGAACGCAACCTCGCCGAGGAGCTTGCCGCACACCGCGAGAAGATCCAGTCCGAGTCTTCGGCGCACAACGAGCGCCTCGCAAACGAACTCACCGAGCACCGTGACCGAATTGCCCGCGAAAGCAACGACCACGAGAAGCGGATCTCCCAAGAGTCGGCCGACCACCGGGAACGCCTCACCGCCGAGGCAAAGGAATCTGCCGACAAGCTCGCCTCCGAGGAAGCAACCCAGCGGGAACTCATGAACACCATGGTGTCCGAGGCAGAGCAGAAGGCCGCCGACGCTGAAAGGCGCCTCTCAGAGGCCGTCAGCCGCGCTGAGACGCTCCGCTCCACGTCGCAGTCCGATGCTTCCCAGCGCGTTGCCCAGGCAACCGCAGAGGCCGAGGAAATCCTCTCCGACGCCAGGTCGCAGGCCGGCGCCATCCTCTCCGAGGCCCGCGAGTCCGCTCGCAACGAGCGTGACTCCGTCAAGGAGCACGTCGCGCAGCTCACCGCCCAGCGCGACTCCATCACGTCCTACCTGGAGGACATGAGGTCACTGCTCAGCTCGGACCAGCAGAAGATGCTGACCGATCTGGCGGGCGAGACCGAACAGGAATAGGCACCTACCTCGGCCACGTTCGTGGTGCAGAGAAATAGCAGGAAGCATGGGGCGTCCCGGGATCAGTTCCCGGGACGCCCCTTCATTTCCAAATACAAGCGCGACCGCTCACCCACACGAGATGCGTGACCATCTACCGGTAACTGTCGCTCCGGTTCTGCGCTGGTCAACCTAACCGGTGCCCGCCTGGGCGTCATTTACCCGAGACGAACTCCGACAGCAGTCCGGCAAGTTCACCGGGCGTCTCGAGCGCCGTGAAGTGTCCGGCGCTGGTGATGGTCGCGACAGTTGCCGAGCCCTGATATCTGCCAGCAAGCCCCTCCATCATCTCCGCCGTGCAGGAGGCATCGTCCTCGCCACGGATGAGCAGCAGCGGGATGTCGAGAGTGTCGATCAGGTGCCGCCGGTCGGGGCGTGCCGCCATTGCCCTCTGCATCCAGGCCAGCGACGGTCCCTGAACCTCGTGGAGCCTGCGAGAAATATCGGCATAGACTTCTGGGCGGGCTTCCTTGGTGACGGGAGAGGTCATCGTGTCCGCCATGACGTACACGCTCGACACATCCCCATCGTCGGCCTTGTTGGCGGCTTCCAGACGCTTCTCTCCGGCCTCGGGAGCGTCCGCACCAATATTGGTATCCATAAGGACCAGGCCAGCAACGAGATCCGGGGCCTTCTCAAGGATGCTGACGGCGACCGCACCACCCATGGAGAGGCCGCCGAGGAAGACTCTGTCGATACCCATCTCTTCCAGGTCGGCAATAACCGCCTCCGCCATCGTGTCCAGGCTCGGTGCCGTTGCGCCGAACTTGCTATCGATTTCTGAGCCGGATGGGGACTTTCCAAAGCCCGGCGCATCGACTGTCAGAACCGTATCGAGGTGACCGCACACCTCGTCATACATGGTCGAATCCAGGGGCATGGCATGAAGGAGAAGGAGCGGCGTTCCGCTCCCCGTCATCCGATAAGAGAGGTAGGTCATAGCACCACTGTAACGACTGCGCCCCGGTGAGTGAATGCTTGAGGCAGGCCATAATTTTAGGTGACGTGCACAAGCGCACGCAGTTCAGACTGCTCACGGGGAATCTTTCGTTGACTTCCCGGCGATGGGTTTCCACGTCTGGGTAACTAACGCGGGTAACGAAGGGCATGAAACTCTTGGGAACGCGAAGGCCGCCGGGTGGATGATCACGATGCTTGGACGGCCTTCTCGCCGGTTATACATTTTGTGGTGACCGCTCTTCGGGAGGCTCATCGCTCCGCTTCTTTGTCAAGCTAGAAGCTATAGCCGCGGGTGTCTCTGGCTCGCCAGCACGCACTGTGCCAGTGCCTGCGTGCCTCGAGGCCAGCTTGTGCACCCCAGAGGGTTTCCTCGGTCCAGGCGACGATGTGTGGGGTTCCGACAGCGATAATTTGCTGACATCCGGGGCAGCGGTATTCCTTTTGCCCGGAGGGAATGTTGCGGACGTTAAAGGTGAGTCCACCCGGTCCCGTTTCGGTTCGAACGCCCCCGGTTATCCGGTCCATGTTGAGTGGAACGTGACCCTGGTGGTAGGGGCGCTTGCGAGACTTCCTGCCCATTAGAACAGCCTGTCCTCCGCATTATCCGTGCCCTTCATGGCGCCATAGTCGAGGACGAGGCAGCGGATCCCACGGTCCTCTGCCAGCACCCGGGCCTGGGGCTTGATCTCCTGAGCAGCAAAGACTCCCGAGACGGGTGCCAGAAGCGGATCGCGGTTGAGGAGCTCGAGGTAGCGGGTAAGCTGCTCAACGCCGTCGATCTCGCCCCTGCGCTTGATCTCGATGGCCACGTGCTTACCGTCCCGGTCCTTGACCATGAGGTCGACCGGTCCGATTGCGGTGGGGAACTCACGCCGAATAAGGCGGGTGCCGGGGCCAACGAGCTCAACCTGTTCGGCAAGGAGCTCTTGCAGGTGAGCTTCGACGCCGTCCTTCACGAGGCCCGGGTCCTCCCCCAGCTGGTATTCCATCTCTTCGATGATGCTGAAGACCTTGATGTTGAGAGCATCATTCGTTTTTGCGTTGGCGACAAGCCAGACCTGCTCGACTCCGATCTCGGCTTCTTCTTCGGATGGCTCAGCCTCCGTCAGGGTGCACGGGGCACTCATCCAGTTCAGGGGCTTATAGGAGCCACCGTCGGAGTGGATGAGAACGGAACCGTCCGCCTTCATCATGATGAGCCGAGGGGCCCGAGCAAGATAGGCATCGAGCCGGCCGGAGTATTCGACGGAGCATTCTGCAAAGACAACACGCACGCCGTCCAGTCTACATACCCGTGGGTTCCTCGACCGGGCTCGCTCCGTCCATCCATCCCACAACACCAGCAACTGAGCTGTTTGTCATGGCCCACAGCCAGTCCTCACCGTTGCACTCAAAGTGCACGACCGCCGTTCCTGCTGCTTCGTTGCGCTGGTGGTAGTCGACAATGCTGAGGCGGTGCCGCGAGAAGGAAAGGGAGGGCCTGCGGGTGATAGAGCCGGTCTTGTACCAGGTGAGGTACTCCGCTCCGAAGACCGCAACACCTGCCTTCCACTCGTTTGAGCCAGGCTCACTGACCGAGCAGGGGAATGAGCCGACGCGGTTGAAGAGGGCGCGGGTGCGGAGCATCGCCCACAACACAAATGCCCCGGCGACAAAGAGTAGTGCGACAAGCACACTCAAAATGACAGCCGGGGCATTCATAGATTTTCCGTTCTAGTCGTCGAGCTCCTCAAGGTGAAGTTCGCCTTCGCCCGAATCATCGACAACGATGGTCACGACGTTCGAGTCAACGACGACGAATCCCTGGGGAACTTCGAAGGTTTTCTCTCCTGAGCCCGATTCTACCCATACTGTGCCGGGTCGGAGGACAGCAAGAAGAGGCTCGCGTCCGTCAAGGATGCCGAGCTCGCCCTCAAAGGCCGGGACGACGACAGAGCTCGCCTCTCCCTGCCAGCCGTCGCCGGAGCGTGCGACGATGTCGACCTTCATCGGTTCTCTTCCTCGAGCTCTCGTGCACGACGCTCCAGATCCTCGATGCCGCCGATGTTGAAGAACGCCTGCTCCGGAACGTGGTCGTAGTCGCCCTCGCAGATCCTGCGGAAGGCCTCAACGGTCTCGTCGACCGGAACCGTCGAACCCTCAACGCCCGTGAACTTCACGGCCGTGTAGGTGTTCTGGGAGAGGTACTGCTCGATACGGCGAGCGCGTGCCACCGTCACCTTGTCCTCTTCACCGAGCTCATCGACGCCAAGGATGGCGATGATGTCCTGCAGCTCCTTGTTCTTCTGGAGGATGGACTTGACCTGGGTTGCCACGTCGTAGTGCGCCTGGCCCACGTACTGCGGGTCGAGAATACGGGAGGTGGAAGCCAGCGGGTCCACGGCCGGGTAAAGGCCGCGCGAAGCAATGTCACGCGAGAGCTCGGTCGTGGCGTCCAGGTGCGCGAACGTCGTGGCCGGGGCCGGGTCGGTGTAGTCGTCGGCGGGAACGTAGATTGCCTGCAGCGAGGTAATCGAGTGTCCGCGGACGGAGGTGATGCGCTCCTGGAGCTGACCCATCTCGTCAGCCAGGGTGGGCTGGTAGCCCACTGCAGACGGCATCCGGCCCAGCAGGGTCGAAACCTCGGAACCGGCCTGGGTGAAGCGGAAGATGTTGTCGATGAAGAGCAGCACTTCCTGGTTCTGGACGTCACGGAAGTACTCCGCCATCGTCAGAGCAGAGAGAGCAACGCGCAGACGCGTGCCCGGGGCTCATCCATCTGGCCGAAGACAAGTGCAGTCTTGTCGAAGACGCCCGCCTCGTCCATTTCCACGATCAGGTCGTTGCCCTCACGGGTACGCTCACCAACACCGGCGAACACGGAGACACCGCCGTGGTCCTGTGCCACGCGCTGGATCATCTCCTGGATGAGGACGGT
Organism: Flaviflexus ciconiae; assembly: GCF_003971195.1. NCBI lineage: Bacteria > Bacillati > Actinomycetota > Actinomycetes > Actinomycetales > Actinomycetaceae > Flaviflexus > Flaviflexus ciconiae. Next base: position 1,586,549 of record NZ_CP034593.1, read on the forward strand.
CTTGCCGACGCCGGCGCCGCCGAAGAGGCCGATCTTACCGCCGAGCACGTACGGCGTCAGAAGGTCGATGACCTTGATGCCGGTCTCGAACATCTGGGTCTTCGCCTCGAGCTCGTCGAAGTGCGGAGGGTTGCGGTGAATCGGCCAGCGCTCGTTCACCTCGAGGGTCTCGCCCTCTTCCAGGTTGAGGCAGTCGCCAGTCACGTTGAACACGCGTCCCAGCGTGACGTCGCCAACGGGAACCGAAATCGGTGCACCCGTGTCGGTTACCTCGGCGCCGCGGACAAGGCCGTCGGTCGGCTTGAGAGCAATGGTGCGGACAATATTGTCGCCGAGGTGCTGAGCAACCTCGAGGGTCATCGTCGTCACGGACTCGCCCTCGCCCTGTGCCGTGAGGTCCAGGGTCGTGGTCAGTGCGTTATTGAGTGCCGGGAGCTGGTCCGGGGAAAACTCGACGTCGACGATGGCGCCGATGACACGGACAATCCGGCCAACGCCCGTCTCCGTCGTCGTCTCGGTGGTGGCAGTCATTCTTTCTTCCTTCACTTGGCCAGGGGCCGGGGTCTATCAGGAGTTCGCCAGCGCGTCAGCGCCGGAGATGAGCTCGGTAATTTCTGTGGTGATCTCGGCCTGGCGAGCGTTGTTGGCCAGTCGCGTGTAGTCCTCGATGAGTTCCTTCGCGTTATCCGTGGCCGCGTGCATCGCCTGCTGACGGGAGGCAAGCTCGGAAGCTGCCGCCATGAGCAACACGGCGTGGATACGCTGCGAGACGTACATCGGAAGGAGGGCGTCGAACACGTCCTTGGCGGACGGCTCGAACTCGTACAGGGGGTACTCCTCCGTGTCGCCTTCCTCGCCCTCGGCCTCAACGACCTCGAGGGGAAGCATACGGCGTACCTGGACAACCTGCTTGACCATCGACTCGAAGCGCGTGAACACGGTGTGTAGCTCAGCTACACCGCCGTCCTCAGCGTCTGCGAGGAAACGCTCCAGCATCTCCTCGGCGATCTCCTGAGCGGTCTCCGGAGACGGGTTGTCGGACGAACCCGTCCATACCCTCTCCATCTCTACCTTGCGGAACTTGAAGTAGGACTCGCCCCTGCGTCCGTAGACGTAGAGAACGGGTTCCTTACCTTCATCGCGGAGCGACTGGAGGCGAGCCTCGGCCTCGCGGAGAACCGACGAGGAGTAGGCGCCCGCCATGCCCCTGTCGGAGGTGACGACAAGGATTGCGACCTTGTTCGTGTCGTTGCGGGGCGTGACGAGGGGGTGATCAAGGTCGGACGCGTGCGTAGCGACCGTGGCGATCGACCGGATCAGCGCGAGAGTGTACGGGTCCTGGCCCTGCGCTTTCTGGCGCGCCTTTCCGATCCTCGAAGCAGCGATGAGCTCCATGGCGCGGAAGACCTTTTCCAGGGTCTTCGTTGCACGGATCTTCTGCTTATATACTCTCTGCGAACCAGCCATTGTCAGCCCCTCTTCGAGCGGACGATCTTCTCGGCGTCTTCCTCAGCCTCGGGCTCGGAAGCCTCTTCGGTCACAACATCCTTGGCTGCCATGAAGTCCTTCTGGAACTCCTCGATACCGCGGCGCAGCTCGTTGACGGTGTCGTCTTCCAGCTTGCCGGTGTCGCGGATCGCCGACAGTGCGGTCGTGTTGTGACGGAGGTAGTCGAGCATGCCAGCTTCGAACTCGTGGATCGCCTCAACCGGGATCGGGTCAAGGTAGCCGTTCGTACCCGCCCACACCGAGGCAACCTGATCCTCGATCGCATAGGGGGTGTACTGGGGTTGCTTGAGGATTTCCATGAGGCGCTCACCGCGGGTCAGCTGACGGCGAGTCGTCGCATCCAGGTCGGACGCGAACATCGCGAACGCTTCCTGGGCGCGGTACTGAGCGAGCGTGATCTTGAGCGTGCCCGAGACCTTCTTCATGGCCTTAATCTGGGCATCGCCACCAACGCGGGACACGGAAATACCGACGTCAACGGCAGGACGCTGGTTCGAGTTGAACAGGTCCGACTGGAGGAAGATCTGGCCGTCGGTAATGGAAATAACGTTCGTCGGAATGTATGCCGACACGTCGTTCGCCTTCGTCTCGATGATCGGCAGACCCGTCATCGAACCGCCGCCAAGATCATCCGAGAGCTTTGCGCACCTCTCGAGGAGACGCGAGTGCAGGTAGAAGACGTCGCCGGGGTAAGCCTCGCGGCCCGGCGGGCGGCGGAGCAGAAGCGAAACGGAACGGTAAGCCTCGGCCTGCTTCGACAGGTCATCAAAGATGATGAGGACGTGCTTGCCTTCGTACATCCAGTGCTGGCCGATGGCCGAGCCGGTGTAGGGGGCAAGGTACTTGAAGCCTGCGGGGTCGGAAGCCGGGGAAGCAACGATCGTCGTGTACTCGAGGGCGCCTGCACGCTCCAGGGTGCCGCGCACGGAAGCGATGGTCGACCCCTTTTGGCCAACGGCAACGTAGATGCAGCGAACCTGCTTGTTCGGGTCGCCCGACTCCCAGTTCTCCTTCTGGTTGAGGATCGTGTCGATCGCGAGGGCCGTCTTACCGGTCTGGCGGTCACCGATGATCAGCTGGCGCTGTCCTCGCCCGATCGGGATCATCGCGTCGATTGCCTTGAGGCCGGTCTGGAGCGGCTCGTGAACCGACTTCCTCGCCATAACGCCGGGAGCCTGGAGCTCGAGCGCACGGCGGCCAGCAATGTCGGTGATTTCTCCCTGACCGTCGAGCGGCTGACCCAGGGGGTCAACGACGCGGCCCAGGTAGCCGTCACCAACGGGGACGGAGAGAACCTCTCCGGTGCGGCGGACCTCCTGGCCCTCTTCGATGCCGGAGAAGTCGCCGAGGACAACGCAACCAATTTCGCGTTCCTCGAGGTTCATGGCCAGGCCCTCGGTGCCATCCTGGAAACGGAGAAGTTCGTTCGCCATGGCGCCGGGAAGGCCTTCGACGCGGGCAATCCCGTCAGCGGTCATGGTGACGTGACCGACTTCTTCCGTGGCCGCTTCGCCAGGTTCGTAATTATTAACGAAACTGTCGAGCGCTGCCCGGATGTCCTCGGGCTGGATTGTCAGCTCAGCCATTGATATTCCTTTTCTTTTGCGGGTAACCGCAGTTGGTCTGTCAGTCCGTGAAAACGGACTTCACGTTGTTGATTCGGGCGGCAAGCGAGCCGTCGATGACGTCCGAGCCGATGACGATGCGGAGGCCACCAACAATGGCGGGATCAACTCCGACGTGGATCTCGACGGGCTTCCCGTAGCGCTGGGAGAGGATCCGCGTGAGGCGCTCCTCCTGGTCCGCGTCCAGGGGCTGCGCTGCCGTCACAATCGCGACGAGATGCTGGCTCCTGCGGCCGGCGGAACCGACCCAGTGCTGCAGCTGCGGGACAACCGACTCGTTGCGAGAAACCGCGAACTTCACGAGTGCAACGGTTTCGGGAGCCCAGTCGCCGAAGATCTGCGTGACGAGTCCGTGACGGCGTTCGAGCTCGGACGTGGAGTCCTCCAGGGCCCGACGCAGTTCGCGTTCCGCCTTGAGAACACCGGTTGCCCGGTAGAGCTCTTCCTCGACCGTGTCGAGGCGGTTCTGGAACTGCGCCGACATGAGGAGAGTCTCGACACCGGATGCCGTGACGGCCCCCCGGTAGTCTTCCGCGACGGAGAAGCGCTCGCGCGCCAGTCCCGCCAGGAGTTCGACGATCTCCGCGGAGACCTTGCCGTCGAATACGTGATGGACGAGGTCGGCCCGTGCCTGCGGAAGGCGCGACGGGTCGGTGATGGAACGGAGGAGTGCCGATGACGTGTCGAGGACGCGTCCGGCTGCGAAGATCTCGCCAGCCCAGCCGATCGCATCGGACGGTCGGTTGGCGACGACGCCCTCCCACGAGCGGAGAACCCGCTCGAGTGCCTCCTCGCTGGCCAGTCTCATCTATGCCTCCGTGTTCGCGGGGGTTGTCGCTTCAAGCTCATCGAGGAAACGGTCGACGACCTGGCGAGAAATCTCGCGGTCTGCAACGTTGGCCTCGACGATGCGGCCGGCCAGGTTGGTGGCCAGTGATCCGACATCGGTGCGGAGAGAGTTCGCTGCAGCGGCGCGGTCGACCTCGATTTGACGGTGTGCCGAATCGACGATCCGCTGAGCCTCGACATTCGCCTTGGAACGCGCGTCCGCGACGATAGCCTTAGCGTTCTCCTGAGCATCTTCGCGGATGCGGGCGGCGTCCTTGCGGGCGGCCGTCACCTCATCGGCGAGCTCTTCGCGCTCTGCCTTGATTTCTTCTCGTGCTCGTTCGGCTGCCAGAAGCCCATCTTCGATCTTTTCACGACGCTCGTCGAGCATCTCGATAAAGGTCGGCCATGCCTTCTTGTAGACCACGAACGCAACAATGACGAATGCGACCGTGCCCCAGATGAGGTCATAGGAGGCTGGAACGAGCAGCGAGGGGTCCCAGTTGAACCACTCGGCGCTGTTGTTCATGATCAGAATACGAACCCAGCGGCGAAGCCGATCAGGCCGAGGGCCTCAACGAACGCCATGCCGAGGAACATGTTGACGCGGAGGAACGACTTGATCTCGGGCTGACGAGCAGAAGCTTCCTGCGTCTTGGCGACGAGCATGCCGATGCCGATTGCAGGGCCGGTTGCAGCGAGGCCGTAACCGATGGTCGCGATGTTACCGACGACTGTATCCATAATTTCCTGTTTCCTTTGTTGTTGAGTGGTTGACCCAAGTATCAGTGCTCTTCAATCGACAGCGAGATGTACACTGCCGCGAGAAGAGCGAAGATGTAGGCCTGGAGGCCTGCGACGAGGATCTCGAAGACGACGACACCGATGCCACCCAGCAGGGTAACGGAGCCGGCGAGGATGCCGGTCAGGCCGCCCATCGAGAAGTACAGCGCGTGCGTTGCCGCGAAGCAGAGCACGAGCAGGAGGTGACCCGCCACCATATTGGCGAGAAGACGAATAACGAGAGTTGCCGGGCGGACGATGAAGTTCGAGAGGAACTCGATCGGGGTCATCAGAATGTAGACCGGCCACGGGACTCCCGCGGGCATGAGCTGGCTCTTGAAGTAGCCACCGACGCCATGAACCTTGATACCTGCCGCGATAAACATGATGTAGGCGAACAGGGCAAAGATGATCGGCATACCGATCAGCGATGTCGAGGCGATGTGCAGGCCTGGGATGACACCCGTGATGTTCATGAACAGAATGCCGAGGAACATCGTGGCGAGAGCAGGCAGGTACTTGCCCGCCTTCTCCTCACCGAGGACTTCGTAACCGATCGACTTGCGGATGAAGTCGAGGATATATTCGAAGGCGGCCTGGGCACGGCCCGGGACGAGCTTTGCACGCTTGGCGTACAGGATGCAGATAATCGCAAGAACGGCGACGGCAATAAGGCGCGCCATGATGATGCGGTTAATCGCGAACGGAGTCCCAGCAAAGAGGTAGGGCTCCGGGAAAAACTCGTCCATGGTCGGTGCATGGAAGCCGGATTCTTCCGCCGCGAGACGGAGGCGCCCGGCCTGGGCTGCGAGCTCAAACGAGGCGTTTGCGAACAGAATGGCCCCCAGAAAGTGAGTGGGTGGTTGAGCATCTTAGCCAGTTCGACACAGAACTGCTGAGCTCATTGCGGACGAGATTCATGGTAACTGATTTGATTCGCAAATTGTGAGCCCGTGACCACAGTTACGGGACGTATGTCCTATGCTCGCGTCCGAGCAATGGTGACTGTATCGACTGCGAGAGAGACGACGACCGCGCCAACAAAACCTAGCAATAGAGCCGTTTCGTTGAAGAAATCAAACCTCTGAAGACTGACAAAAACGACGAAAAGGATTGCAATTTTCAGCAGGTATCCCCCAAGCAGCACCGACATATCGTTGATACCGGGCCGCTTCTCTGTGAGTATCATCACCGCAAGAGTGAGACCCATCGCGGCTCCTGCAATGCCGACACCGAGGAGAGCACCCCACAGGCCGGGCGTGCCATCGACCCCGTACCCGATCGCTCCCCCAAGGCTGACAAGGATCAGGTAGCCGATTGCGGTGCGGGCAGCAATCGCTCGGTAGAGCTCACCGGCGGTAGGCTCATGACCCGGCTCGTGCTGCTTCTTGGACTTTCCGATCATGACTTACCGAGCCCGCCTTTCATTTCCCACCTCGTGTAACCAATGGCCACGAGAAGGCCAATGACCGCCAGGGAGGTAACGAGAACGGGATCCATGAAGGCAAGACCGACCGCAATGAAGGAGAACAGCGCGGACCACACGTAAATGACCTGCACGGCTCCACGGTGGGAGTTGCCGGCTCTCAGGAGCCTGTGGTGGAGGTGCCCAGCATCGGCGGCGAACGGGGACTGGCCTCGGATAAGCCTCCGCATCACGGCGAACATAAAATCTAAGAGGGGTATGAGGAGTACCCCGATGGGCAGAATAATCGGCATGAAAGCCGGGATTGTTCGGCTGGTCGCAATGCCGGGATCGATCTGTCCCGTGACGACAATGCCGGCAGCGGCGCACACGAGGCCGAGCATGAGAGCACCGGAGTCACCCATGAAGATCGTTGCCGGATTGTAGTTGTGCGGCAGGAAACCAATACAGATACCGACCAGCGCAGCGACAACCACGACGGCGACCGACGAGTAGTCTCCCGGGGATGACTCCCTGGTGAGCATGTATGTGTAGATGAAGAAAGCGGCCGAACCAATTCCGACAACGCCCGCCGCCAGACCGTCGAGGCCGTCAATGAAGTTGATGGCGTTCGCGACGATAACGACAACGATGATCGTGAGGAACAGGGTGAGCCGGGTCGATCCCACGGTCAGTCCCCACACGGGGACGGACACGAACTGGACGCCCTGCCACGCCATGACACCCGCGGCGAGGATCTCACCGGCAAGCTTCGCGTACCAGTCGAGCTCCCAGATGTCGTCAATAATGCCAACCAGGCACATGAGTGCCGCACCGAGAAGGATCCCCCAGGCCGCCGAACCGGCGGCAAACTCTTGGCTGAGATAGGGAATCCGGCTCGCTACTGCGAACGCTGCCGCCAAACCAATGAGCATGGCGAGCCCACCTAGGCGCGGGATTGGGACCGTGTGAACATCCCGGTCACGCACCTGCGTGATAGCCCCCGTCGCCAGTGCCACACGGCGGACGACGGGCACCATGAGGTAGGTGACCGCCGCCGCGATAAGCATGACGAGGAGGTAAACTCTCACGGCGCGGTGGGATCCTGAGCATCGGTATCGGCAGTCTCAGAAACTCCCTCGGCAGACGCAGAGGCCGTGCTTCCCGCTTCCTCGGTCACGCCGCTGGCAGCGTCGGAAGCGCTACCGGGTTCATCCGTGGTGCTGCCTGGAAGCTCCTCGAGCTCAATGAGGGCCGCGATCTTCTCGCGTTCAATGGCGCCCTGGCGGAGAATCCGCGCAGGTTCGCTTGTCACGTCAACGATCGTAGAGGCCACTCCCCCGCCGGCCTTGCCGCCGTCCAGGTAGAGCGCAACGGACTGGCCGAGCATCTCCGTTGCTTCGTCGATTGTTGTTGCCGCAGGCTGGGCGTGAATGTTGGCCGAGGACACTGCGAGGGGCCCGGTCCGTTGCAGGAGCGCAAGAGCCGTTTCCGAGTCCGGCATACGAAGCGCAACAGTACCGGCGGTTTCACCAAGGTCCCAAGCAAGCGAAGGCTGAGCCTTCACAATGATCGTGAGCGCTCCCGGCCAGAACTCCGCAATAAGGTCGCGAGCGGCCTGGGGAAGGCTTTCCGCGAGGGCTTCGGCGGTCTCCTTCGTGCCTACGAGAACCGGTGGCGGCATCTGACGTCCCCGGCCCTTCGCATCAAGAAGGTTCGACACCGCTGCCGGGTTGAAGGCGTCCGCCCCGATTCCATACACCGTGTCGGTCGGCAGGACAATGAGCTTACCGTTCGACACGGCAACCGAAGCGGCGTCGAGGGCCCCTGAGTCTGTTGTGCAGTCACGAATATCCACGGGAACTAGCTTCTCATACCGCGTACAAAAACCTCGGCCTGCCAGCCAGGTCTGGCTCCGTTCTTCCCGTCATACCCCACTCGCGAGCCCACTCGACCAGAGCTTCTCCCTGGTTTTCGTCATGCTCCATAACAAGCACCCCTCCGGGCTTTAGAAGCTGGCGGGCACGAGCAACAAGGGCGCGGGGAATTTCGAGACCATCTTCTCCCCCACCCCACAGGGCGCGGGAAGGATCTTGACCAACCTCGGGAGGAACCTCAGACGGAGGAACGTACGGTGGGTTGCTGACAACAACGTCGACCTGACCAAGCAGATCGTCGCAGGCAGTCCGAGCATCGCCGTGCCTGACCTCAACGCCGTACGGCATAGCATTGCGCGACGCTGCCTCAACGGCAACGTCATCGAGCTCCACGGCAACCACCCGGGCGCCCGGTACTTCATCGGCAATGGAAATGGCGATGGCCCCGGAACCGGTGCAGAGGTCGACGACAAGCGGTGAAGGGCCAGCTTTCGTGGCGGCTTCTATAGCTTTACCTGCAACCAGCTCTGTCTCGGGACGGACAATGAACACCCCGGGCTCGGCGGGAAGAACAAGGTTCCGGAAGTACATGGTTCCGGTCAGGTGCTGGAGCGGGATGCGAGCGGCCCTCTTCGCAACGAGATTCTCGTACTCTTTTGCCTGCCGGTCGGTGGGTTCGGGGGCCGTGATGAGGCTGGTTTCCGCAACGTGCTCGGCGAGCCACCGAGCATCGGCCTGCGGCGACTCGATCCCCGCCTCTGCGAGGATCGACTGGGCCTGAAGTCTGAGCGCCCGCCACGTGAGCCCCGGGAAACTTCCCGTGGAGGATTCTTCCCCGGGTACCGCGGGGGTCATTCTCCCGCGTTCTCGAGACGCTCCCGCTCATCCATTTCGCGAGCGGAGTCGATGACGGGGCCGAGCTCTCCGCCGAGGACGGTATCAAGGTTGTAGGCCTTGAAGCCGGTGCGGTGATCGGAGATCCGGTTTTCCGGGAAATTGTAGGTGCGGATGCGCTCCGAACGGTCCACGGTGCGGACCTGGCTGCGGCGCTGGGCCGCCTCCTCTTCGGCTGCGGCTTCCTGCTGTGCGGCTAGCAGGCGGGCACGAAGGACACGCATGGCGGCGTCCCTGTTCTTGTGCTGCGACTTCTCGTCCTGCATGGAGACAACGATGCCGGTGGGCACATGGGTGATACGTACGGCGGAGTCCGTCGTGTTAACCGACTGACCACCGGGGCCGGAGGAGCGGTAGACGTCGATGCGCAGGTCGTTCGGGTCGATCTCGACCTCGCCCGGGTCATCCACCTCGGGGAATACAAGAACGCCAGCGGCGGAGGTGTGGATGCGGCCCTGGGATTCGGTGACGGGCACGCGTTGCACGCGGTGCACGCCCGCCTCGTACTTCAGGTGGGCCCACACTCCATCGGCCGGGTCCTCGGGCGGCTGGGGGCTCTTCACGGCAACCTGGATAACCTTGTAACCGCCGAGGTCCGACTCAGTGGCGGACAGTGTCTGGTGCTGCCATCCCTTGAGCTCAGCAAAGCGGAGGTACATGCGGAGCAGGTCACCAGCGAAGAGGGCGGACTCTTCGCCACCTTCGCCGGCCTTCACTTCAAGAATGACGTCGCGCGAGTCGTCGGGGTCGCGCGGGATCAGGACGTTACGAAGCTCTTCGTCGAGCTCGTTAAACTTTGTTTCCAGGCCCGGGAGCTCATCGGCGAACAGTTCGCCATCCTCGCCGCCCAGTTCAACGATTTCCTTCGCCTCGGCGAGATCGTCGCGTGCAGTCATCCATTCCTGGTAGACCCGTACAACCCGGCCCAGCTCCGAGTAGCGACGCCCCAGAGACCGGAGCTTATCCGGGCTCGACAGCACCTCGGGGCTAGCCATCTGTTCCTCAATCTGATGGAACTCGGTGAGCATCTGGGCGGGAACTGACTCGTTCTGCATGGGTGGATCCTAAAGTTGAAGGGAAAACCAAAACTAATGCGGAAGGCGCCGGCGAGTATTCTCGCCGGCGCCCCCGTGAAAAGCTACTTCTTCCGCTTGCCGTAGCGTGCCTCGAAACGAGCCACACGACCACCGGTGTCGAGAATCTTCTGCTTGCCGGTGTAGAAGGGGTGGCATGCCGAGCAGACGTCAGCGCGGATCTCTCCGGACGTCACGGTCGAGCGTGTCGTGAACTTGTTGCCGCAGGTGCAGGTGACCTCAGTGACAACGTATTCGGGGTGGATTCCCTGCTTCATGAGATTTCTCCTTGGATCGTTCATGCCCCGGGTCCAACCCAATGATCGCGAGATCATCCGCGTGTCCGCGTGGTCGGTGAACCGAAAGCCGTCAGGTAATTATCGTGCCGGAGTGGCCCGCCCCGCAAGGGGCGAGCCTGTGAGACTACTCTCCAGAATTTCCGGCGCTCTGCATCGACTTGGCGATGGTCATGAGGAACTCGCCATTCGACTCGGTCTTGCGCAGGCGTCCGAGGAGGAAGTCGGAGGCCTCCTGGACCTCGAGTGTTCCCAGCGCCCGACGCAACTGCCACACAATCTTGAGCTCTTCGGGGCTGAACAGCAACTCCTCGCGGCGCGTGCTCGACGAGTTGACATCGACGGCCGGGAAGATACGGCGATCGGCGAGCTGACGCGAAAGTCGGAGCTCCATGTTGCCGGTGCCCTTGAATTCCTCAAAGATCACTTCGTCCATCTTCGAACCGGTCTCAACGAGAGCGGATGCGAGGATCGTGAGCGATCCGCCGTTCTCAACGTTACGAGCGGCACCGAAGAAGCGCTTCGGCGGGTAGAGAGCGCCGGCGTCGACACCGCCGGACAGGATCCTGCCCGAGGCCGGGGCCGCAAGGTTGTAGGCCCTGCCGAGGCGGGTGATCGAGTCGAGCAGAACAACAACATCCTGGCCCAGCTCAACGAGACGCTTCGCACGCTCAATGGCGAGCTCGGCAACAACGGTGTGCTCGGAGGCGGGACGGTCGAAGGTCGAAGCAATAACTTCGCCCTTGACCATGCGCTGCATGTCCGTCACTTCCTCCGGGCGTTCGTCAACAAGAACGACCATGAGGTGAACATCGGGGTTGTTGACAGCGATGGCGTTCGCGATCTGCTGCAGGATCATCGTCTTGCCAGCCTTCGGCGGGGAGACGATGAGGCCACGCTGGCCCTTGCCGATCGGGGCAACAAGGTCGATAACGCGGGGGGTGATCGCCTTTGGCGACGTCTCCATGCGAAGCATCTCGTTCGGGTAGAGCGGCGTCAGCTTGCCGAACTCGGGGCGCTTCAGAAGGTCCTCGAGGGTCAGGCCGTTCACCGAGTCGATCTGGACGAGGGGGTTGAACTTGTGGCGCTGGCGGCCGCCCCTGCCCTGACCGGAGGACTCGCCGAGATCACGAACGGCACCGACAATGGCATCGCCGCGACGAAGGCGGTTCTTCTTGATCAGTGCCTGTGAAACGTAGGCATCGTTCGGGCCGGGCAGGTAACCGGCGGTACGCAGGTAGGCGTTGTTGCCGTCGATGTCGAGGATGCCGGCGACCTTCAGGAGGACATCGCCATCCCGAACCTGGTCGTTGAAGTCCGAATCCTGGTCGTTTGAACGCTGGCCCCGCTGGTTGTCGCGGTCCGAGCGGTCGCCACGGTCCTGGCGGTCGTTACGATCCGGGCGACTATCCCGATCGTTACGGTTACGGTTGTTGCGATCCCGGCGGCGATCGTTGCGGCGGCGGCGACCATCACCCTCACCGTCATTCTGATCATTATCGCCATTGTCGCGGCGATCTTGACGATCGCTGCGGTCGGCGCGCTCAGCACGATCGGAGGCTCGGGATCCACGATCATCCCGGCCGGTACGCTCGCGGCGGTGCGATTCTTCGGCCTTGCGGGAGGCAGCTTCGCCCAGGGCCTCAAGGGCGGCGAGCTTATCCTCGGGAAGTTCAGCGTCGGAATCGGCAGCGGGCGCGGATTCCTTGGCGGCGGGCACGGGAAGATCCAGGGTCGGCGCGGGGCTCGACTCGTCATTCTTCTCGGCGGCCTGGTCTGCCTTCTTCTCGGGCTTCTCTTCAGCCGAGGCAGATTCCGTCTTCTTGGCGGGAGTAGTGCTCTTCTTGGAGTCGCGAGCCTCCCTAATGGATGTAATTAAGTCATTGCGACGGGCCTTGGCATCGAGCTTGAGCCCCATGTCGGCCGCGAGCTCCTGGAGCTCGCCAAGTCGCATAGCAGTCAACGCTTTGCGAGGAGCGGAGGAATTTTCGCTCACTAGTTTCCTTCCTCGATTCCCGCATGAAAGGCGGGCGAGATACGTAGGTTTTCAGCGCTATCAGGAAAATAAGAGTTGCAATGTCCCAAAAACTAGCGCTGAGGGGACGGCACCATACGAGGGCATAGCCGCATCGCACTTCAATCGGTGCTGGCGACAGCCTATCAGGTCATGAGAAGATTTGGCATATTCGAGCCAGATCACACCAAACTCCGAGGGCACTGCTGTCGATACCGGGGTCTTTGAAGGTGCTGTTCAGAGCGACGCCGAGTGGACTAGTAGCGACCGGGCCCACTTCCCCACGCAGGCCAGGATGTCAGACCAGCCGGGATGTACAACACGTCAGGCAACGGCATCGACCCGTGCACGGTGGGGGTGAGTCCCTTAGTGTGGTGTAAATTCCTGCGGGGTTGCCAGCAACGGTGATGGTGAAGATTGTTGGGAGTCATCGTGGGAGACTCAAATGTTCGACCAAGATACAAGAAAGCGACATCCCACGATGACTCACCACCAGTCTGCCCTGACGACCCTGATTTCTGAAGTCCTCACCGACCCTGATCTTGCTCACAACGATGTCTTCCGCCGCCTGCTCCAGGCCGGCCTACAAGATCTCATCGATGCTGAAGCCACCGCCAAGATCGGCGCCGGACCTCACGAACGCACCCCTGACCGGATCACTCACCGTAACGGCACCCGGCCCCAGACTCTTGCCACCCCGGCCGGGGAAGTTGACCTACAGATCCCTAAGCTGCGTCAGGGCTCCTTCTTCCCGGCACTGCTGTCCCCGCGCCGCCGGGTAGATAAAGCGCTTTATGCAGTGATCTGCCAGGCATGGATCGATGGTGTCTCCACCCGCAAGGTTGATCACCTGATCAAAGCCCTGGGCAACGACACCGGTATCTCAAAATCAACCGTCTCGCGTATCTGTGCTGACATTGACGAGGGCGTAAGCCAGTTCCTGGGCCGGCCCTTGGATCACACCTGGTTCCCCTACCTGTTCCTGGATGCGACCTATCTCGACGTGCGTGTACGTAACCGAGTCGTCTCTCAAGCACTTGTCATAGCCACCGGCGTCAGCGGTGAGGGTAAGCGCGAGATCCTGGGCATGGCACTGGGTGATTCTGAGACCACCGATTTTTGGATTGAGTTCCTCCGCTCCCTGCGAGAGCGCGGCCTGAAAGTCGCCACAAGCGCTGATCCGCTCGGGGTGGCGGTAGTGACCTCGGATGCTCACGCGGGGTTGAAAGCCGCAGTCAAAGCGATCCTGCCTGGAGCGGCCTGGCAGCGGTGCCGGGTCCACTTCGCCCGTAACATCACCCAACGGGTCGGCTCAGCCCGATCTAAGCCTGTCAATGCCCTGGTCTCAACGATCTTCGCTCAGACCACCGCGCAGACTGTCAGAGCTCAATACCGCACCGTCATTGACGGTCTATCTGGCTCGTTTCCCGAGGTAGCAGCCATGCTCGAACAGGCCGAAGCAGAGCTGACAGCATTTGCTGACATGCCTCAAGAGCATTGGAAGAAGATCTGGTCCAACAACCCGATCGAGCGGTTGAACCGGGAAATCAAACGTCGTGCTGACGTGGTCCAGATCTTCCCCGACCCTGCCAGTGTCACCCGCCTAGTCGGAGCTGTCCTTCAAGAACAGCACGAAGAATGGCTCTACGCCGAACAGCGCTACTTCTCCGAAGTCTCCATGCGAAAACTCATCCACACCCTCAACGCCCCCACCGGGCAAACCGATCACCATCCCGGCCAGGAACTCTTCCTCACCGCCTAACCCAACCCCGAAAAGTTACACCACACCAAAGGACTTGACCCACGGTGGTGTAAATGTTGAGCATATTCCATCAGCAATTCAAATATATTGCCTCGGTGCGCGAAGGAAACTTGCTGTCTCGTTCCACTCTGTTGACACGTCGCTGTCGTCATAGAGACGTGAGGTCGCGTCGGGTTTCGTAACGCACCATTCTTTCAACGTTGCAGGAATGCCGCTTTGTATGTTGAGAGCCCGATCCTCAGATGGTGAAGACCGGGCTCGCCTATTAAAAGTGTTCTTAACTTGTTCTATTGAAGATGGTGAAAGCGCTAGCTTTCGACGATTCGTGCACCCTCGCCAATTCCGGGGGTGGTGACGGCAAAGCCGCGGGCCTCAAGAATTCGGCAGGTCTGAGCGTCGAGCTCGTCGAGAACAAGGATTGCGGGGCCGGCGCCGGAAATAACCGCCGGCCATCCCGACGAGCGTAGGGCATCGAGCACTTCGGCCGTTGCCGGCATGGAACTCGAGCGATACTCCTGGTGGAGACGGTCGCGGGTCGCTTCGTGTAGAAGATCGAGATCGTGGCCGAGCGCATGGACGAGGAGCGCGCTGCGTGATGCGTTGAATGCCGCATCGACGTGCGGAACGGAGGTCGGAAGGGCCGCCCGTGCGGTCGACGTCGGGAGGACATCGGTGGGCACAAGAAGCGTTGTCCGCAATTCCGGGTGCAGGTCAAGGCTGGCGGCGTGGGATCGTCCCGATTCTGACCAGGACACGACCGCCCCACCATAGACGGCGGGGGCGGCGTTGTCGGGATGTCCTTCGAACTCGGTTGCGAGGGTGAGGACATCTTCCTTCGTGAACAGGTCGGGGCGTCCGAGGAAACCGGCGGCAAGCGTCAGGCCAGCGACGACTGCGGCGGCCGAGGAGCCGAGGCCCCTGGACTGGGAGATGCCGTTGCGGCAGACCATCCGAACGCCCGCGAGCGGCAGACCGGCGAACTCAAAACCGCGCATCAGGGCCCTGACGACAAGATGGGACTCGTCGGTCGGGAGCTCGCCCTGGCCTTCACCCAAGATATCGACGGTGGTCTTGCCAGCGATGAGGGTCGCTTCAACTTCGTCGTAGATCCCGTGCGCCATGCCCAAGCTGTCGAAGCCCGGGCCGAGGTTGCCGGACGTGGCGGGAACCCGCACTCGGAGAGTCTCGGTGACCTGACGCATTAGAGTCCCAGAACCTTGACTGCCGCTGCGACGGAAGGCTCGATGACATCCGGCTCGATATTGCGACCCTCGAGTGCCGTTACCGTGTCCTTGAGACCGTTGCCGGTTACCGTGCACACGATCGTGGCGCCCTCGGGGACGGTTCCTGCCTTGCTGGCCTTGATAAGGCCAGCAACGGAGCTTGCGGAGGCGGGCTCAACAAAAACGCCGACCTCGGCCGCAAGAACGGCCTGGGCTTCAAGGATCTCGCCGTCGGTGACGCGATCGATGAAACCGCCCGAGGAGTCGCGGGCCTCTTCGGCGTACTTCCAGGAGGCGGGATTACCGATGCGAATGGCAGTGGCGACCGTCTCGGGGTCTTCGACGGGGTGGCCGAGAACAAGAGGAGCAGCTCCCCACGCCTGGTATCCCCACATCTGCGGAACCGTATCGACGACCTTCTCCATATGGAGAGCCGAATCGTCGAACGAGGCGAGGGTGGTGCGTCCCGCGTATTCGTTGTAGCCCATCCAGTACGCCGTGATGTTTCCGGCGTTGCCAACGGGAAGGACGTGGATGTCCGGGGCCTTGCCCAGAGCATCAACGATCTCGAAAGCCGCTGTCTTCTGGCCCTGGAGACGGTACGGGTTCACGGAGTTGACGAGGTCAACGGGATGCATTTCGGTCAGCTCGCGGGTAATCCGCAGGCAGTCATCGAAGTTGCCGTCAACGGCTACGAGCTGTGCGCCGTGGACAATAGCCTGGGCGAGCTTGCCGGCAGCGATTTTGCCAGCCGGCAAAATTACCGCACATCCAAGACCCGCTGCCACGGCATAGGCCGCGGCGGAGGCGGAGGTGTTGCCGGTCGAGGCGCACGCAATGATTTCGGTACCGTCGGCCTTCACCTTGGAGACGGCGGAAGTCATGCCACGGTCCTTGAAGGAACCGGTCGGGTTCATGCCCTCAACCTTGACGTGAACGTCGGCTCCGACAAGATTCGACAGCTTGGGTGCGGGTACGAGCGGCGTGCCACCCTCGTAGAGGGTCACAACCGGATCGTTGTCCTCGAACGGGAGCCTGTCGCGGTACTCGTTGATTACTCCCTGCCACTGGTGCGCCATCAGTTGCCCTCCACCCTCATGACCTGCAGAACGTCCTTGACATAGTCTGCGGCCTTAATCTTTTCAATTGCCGACTTTACGTCGGCTGTGCGTGCCTCGTGCGTTGTCACGGTCAGGCGTGCACTCGACTCGGTGGCGGCGCTCTGGCGAACGGTCGAGATCGACACGTTGTTGTCCGCGAGCGCACCCGACAGCTGCGTGAGAACGCCCGTGCGGTCCTCAATTTCAAACTCGATTCGGAACGAGGATGTGCCCTCGTCCGGGGTGAGGATCGGCAGGTCTGCGTAGGTGAGCTCGCGGGGAGCCCGGCCGCCGTAGACGCGGTGCGAGGCCCCGGCGACAACGTCGGAGAGAACGGCCGATGCGGTGGGGTCGCCACCCGCTCCACGGCCATAGAACATGAGCCGCCCGGCGCCGGCGGACTCGGTGACGACCGAGTTGAAGGAGCCGCGCACGGAGGCGAGGGGATGGTCGAGGGGCACGAGGGTCGGTTCGACGCTGAGCTCGATGCCGGCCTCCTGGCGGCGAGCAATGCCGAGGAGCTTGATGGCGAAGCCATCGCGCTTGGCGGCCGCAATATCCTCGGCGGTGATCGAGCGGATACCGGTGGTCGGAACGTTGTCGATAGAGACGCGCGTGTGGAAGGCAAGGGAGGCGAGGATCGCGATCTTCGCCGCAGCATCGTGACCGTCAACATCGGCGGTCGGATCTGCTTCTGCGTAGCCGAGGTCCTGGGCGAGTTTCAGGGCGTCGTCGAAGGACATCCCGTTGGTTTCCATCTCGTCAAGGATGAAGTTCGTGGTGCCGTTGAGGATTCCCATGACGGTCTCGACCCGGTCACCCGCCAGGGATTCGCGCAGGCCGTACACAACGGGGACGGCGCCGGCAACGGCGGCTTCGTAGTAGACGTCGACGTCGGCTTCGGCGGCGGCCTCATAAATCTCGGGGCCATGTGCGGCAAGCAGTGCCTTGTTGCCGGTGACAACGGTAGCGCCGTTCTTAATTGCGCCCAGAACGAGCGTGCGGGCGGGGTCGACGCCACCGATGAGCTCGATAACGATATCGGCCTTTGTTGTCAGTGCCTCGAGGTCGTCAGTCAGGAGCGTTCGGTCGATCTCCGGGTCGCGCGGCGCATCAATGTTGCGCACGCCGATGCCGACGAGTTCGAGTTCATCACCGGCACGCTGAGCGAAGTCCTTGCTCTGTGCTTTCAGCATCTTGGCAACCGCGGTTCCCACGGTTCCGCAGCCGAGCAGGGCAATCTTGACTGACATTCTTCCTCCGATTGGTGGCTGGGTGGTTCCCGGGATTACAACTCCGGAAAGAGTCCGAGGACATCTTCCCAGGTTTCGGGGCGGACAAGCCAGGTCGTCCCCCTGTCGGACACGGCAAGCACCCCGGGGCGCTTTATCATGTTGTAGTTCGAGGCCATCGACCTGCCGTAGGCACCGGTGGCGGCGACAAGGAGCAGGTCTCCCCGAGACACATCGCCCGGCAGGGACACGTCCTTGATAACGATGTCTCCGGATTCGCAGTGCATGCCGACCACGCGGGTCGGGACGCCTTCAGCATCTGTTACTCGGTCAACGAGTGCCGTGTAGTCGGCGCCGTACAGGGCGGGACGAATGTTGTCGCTCATCCCACCATCAACCGACACGTACCGGCGTACCCCATCGTCCGTCATGACGTCCTTCGTGGCGCCGACGGTATACAGAGTCATTCCGGAAGGGCCGGAGATGGAACGGCCGGGCTCAATAGAAAGCCGGGGCACGTCGATGCCCTCGGCGGCACAGGCCGCCTCGAGAGCCGAACGAATCCCGGCAAGCATCTGCTTCTCGGAAACCGGCTGGGGGTCCTCCCCTGTGTACTGGATCCCGTAGCCCCCGCCGAGGTCAACCTCGGGAACGGCAATGCCATTGCGG
The DNA here is from genome assembly GCF_003971195.1 of Flaviflexus ciconiae. NCBI lineage: Bacteria > Bacillati > Actinomycetota > Actinomycetes > Actinomycetales > Actinomycetaceae > Flaviflexus > Flaviflexus ciconiae. The sequence goes on from NZ_CP034593.1 coordinate 1,604,839, forward strand.
GTGAGCTCTCCGGCGAAAGCAATGACGGCGCTAGCCGCTGCCGCAAAACCTTCCGGATCGAGGATCTGGGAGCCGATGTGGGAGTGCAGTCCAAGGAACGACAGGTTCGGGTGGTTGGCAATTGCCGTGACAACGTCGCGTGCCGCACCCGTGGCTAGCGAGAGACCAAACTTCTGGTCCTCGTGGGCAGTTGCAATGAACTCGTGCCCGCCTGCGTGGACGCCGGTTGTCACGCGAACGAAGCAGGGAGCCACCCTGCCAAGCCTGCTGGCAATGTCTGCGAGCTGTTCAACTTCGCCCGGGGAGTCAACAACGATTCGGCCCACGTTGTTCTCGAGGGCGAGCTCAAGAAGAGCATCGGACTTCGAATTGCCGTGCAGTCCGATCTTTTCTCCAGGAACGCCACCCGCGAGCGCGGTGCGCAACTCACCTTCAGACGCGGTGTCGATGCAGAGACCTTCCTCCACCATCCACCTTGCAAGTAGCGGGGAGAGGAAGGATTTACCGGCGTAGTAGACATCGCCGTCCCCGATAGCATCCACCCACGCACGGGCGCGGGACGTCATGTCATTCTCGTCAACGAGATAGACGGGGGTGCCGCGGACTGCCAGATCGGACAGGGCGTGACCGGCGAGGGTCAGCTTGCCCTCCGTGCGTGCGAGATTCGCGGGCCAGGGGCCGGTGCCCGGCTCCGGAGCCGGGATTGAGGCAAGCGAGGCGAACGACATTTACATCTGCTCCGGGGCAGAAACACCAACAAGGTCAAGGCCGTTGGCGAGGACCTGGGTGGTGGCGTCGTTGAGCCACAGGCGCGCCGAGTGCCCCTCGTTTACTTCTTCGTCGGCACGCGGGGTGACGCGGGTCTGGCCGTACCAGGTGTGGTAGGCGGCCGCAAGCTCCTCGAGGTAGCGGGCAATACGGTGCGGTTCACGTAGCGCTGCACCCTGGGCAACGACCTCCGGGAACTGAGCTAGAACGCCCAGGAGGGAGGAGTCGGCCGGGTGGTCGAGGGCGGCAGGGTTGAATTCGTCGCGGGCCACGCCATGCTCGGCGGCGTTCTTGGCAACCGAACGCGTACGAGCGTGCGCGTACTGTACGTAGTACACGGGGTTCTCGTTCGTGCGGGAAGCCAGCAAGTCAAGATCCAGCTCCAGGGTCGTGTCAACGGAAGAGCGGACGAGCGAGTAGCGAGCAGCGTCGACACCAACGGCATCAACAAGGTCTTCGAGGGTGATGATTGTGCCGGCACGCTTGGACATGCGAACGGGTTCACCATCCTTCACGAGGTTCACCATCTGACCGATGAGAATCTCCATGTTCTGCCGTTCACCAGCCGTGTCACCGAAGGCCTGCGCCATGGCGTACATGCGGCCAACGTACCCGTGATGGTCTGCGCCCAGCATGATGATGACATGGTCGGCACCGCGCTCACGCTTGTCCAGGTAGTAGGCAACATCGCCAGCGAAGTAGGCTGCACCACCGTCCGACTTGATGACAACGCGGTCCTTGTCGTCCCCAAACTTTGTCGTCTCAATCCAGGTAGCACCGTCCTTATCGTAGACATGACCGCGCTCGCGGAGGACCTCGATCGAACGATTGACGGCACCTGACTCGTGGAGGGCGTCCTCGTGGAAGTAGACATCAAACTCGACGCCGAAGTCGCCGAGGGCTTCCTTGATCTCCCCAAACATGAGGTCGACACCGCGGGAGCGGAACACTTCCTGCGCCTCATCGTCCGGGAGGGTCAGCGGATCGGGCTCCCCCGCCTGCGCGCAACCGGCTATGACGCGCTCTGCAATGTCGGTGATGTAGGCGCCGCCATAGCCATTCTCGGGGGCTTCCTCACCGCGCGCACGAGCCAGGAGGGACTCGGAGAAGCGGTCGATCTGCGAGCCGTGGTCGTTGAAGTAGTATTCGCGGGTCACGGTCGAACCTGCGGCCTCCAGAAGACGCGCCAGGGAATCGCCAACCGCCGCCCACCGCACGCCACCGAGGTGAATCGGACCTGTCGGGTTCGCGGAAACAAACTCCAGGTTGACGGAACCGGGCGTGGAGTTGCTTCGCCCATATTCGCGACCGGCGTTAAGAATCGTGCGAGCAAGCTCGCCTGCGGCGCCGGCTGCCAGGCGGATGTTGACGAAGCCGGGCCCCGCCACGGTCGCCTCGTCAATGCCGTCCCTGGTCGCGAGCCGTTCAGCAACAATGGTCCCCAGGTCGCGCGGGTTCGTGCCCGCCTTCTTTGCAAGCTGCATGGCAACGTTTGTGGCCCAGTCGCCATGATCTCGGTTGCGCGGGCGCTCCACCTTGACCGCGGGGAGCTCATCGGCGGACACGTTCACTGCACCATCCGCTACCGCCTCGGCAAGGACGGAGTCGATGAGTGCGCTGAGTTCTTCTGGAGTCATGTCACCAGTCTAGCGACGGTACCGCTCCTCCATCATCTTTGCTATGTAAATGTGTGCCAAGACGCCCCCTATGCATGGTGTCTCACAGGGTTTCAGTTAGCCCGGGGCCGCCGGGTGCTGATAAAGTCATGAATTGCGCCCCGGTAGCTCAGGGGATAGAGCGTCTGCCTCCGGAGCAGAAGGTCGTAGGTTCGAATCCTATCCGGGGCACCAGCCCCACGGCCCTGGTCACCGCACGAAACTGCGAGGATCAGGGCCGTTCGCATGTCACGGCTCCTGCGCCTGCTTGTCTCGGTTCTCAATCAACTCTTTGGCGAGGGATGGCCGGTCGGTAATGATTCCGTCGGCACCCATGTCGAGGATCTCGATCATGTCCTTCACTTCGTTGATCGTCCAGATATGAACGGCAAGTCCGTGACCGTGAGCAATGTCGATCAGCTTCTTACTAAGAATCCGCACCCCGTGGAAATTCATTGGCATCTGCACACACGCCGCACCGTCACTCGGTCCAGGCACAGCCTTCATGACCAAGTCACTCAGGAAGCTCGGAAGGATTGATGCCAGGACAAGGCGGGCAACTCCGCTTGTCCCGAGGCTCGTTGCCACTCCGGGTACGGCTGTGCGGATTCTGCGAAGCCTCTTTTCGGAGAAGGAGGCTACCAGTACCTGATCGAGATAGTCGCTGCATCGCAGGAGCTCAATCATGGGTTCTACCGTGCCATCGACCTTTGCATCGATATTGAAGTCAATGTCCGGGAAACCATCGAGGGCAGCTTTGACCGTCATGGGCGCATGTCCCGACTCGTCTCGAAGCTGACTGACCTCGGCCCAAGAAACCTGTGAGATTTCGCCGGAACCATTCGTCGTGCGGTCGAGTAGCGGATCGTGAATCAGGATAAGCACACCGTCGGATGTGGTTTGGGCATCGGTTTCAATGTAGTTAAAACCCTGAGCCCTCATACCCTCAAACGCTTGAACGGAGTTTTCCGGATACTCGTCGGCGCCGCCCCGGTGCGCGAGGACAATCGGCTTATCTGTACGCTTCCACGATCTCATGAACCTATTGTCCCATCAGCGCAAAGAGTTCACGACCGATCGGGTGGTTCGATGGTGAGCTAGGAGCAGAGCTCAGAAAGATCAACCGCACCGCGCTCGCTCAGGAAGCCAAGCGGGTTGACCGTGGTTCCCTCTTCATCGGTGTGAATCTCGAGATGAAGGTGCGGGCCGGTCGACCGTCCGTTGCTACCGACATCAGCAATGTGCTGACCAACCTCAACCTGCTCCCCCTCGGTGACGTGCAGACCGTCGTCATACATGTGGACGTACCAGGACCAGAACACTTCACCATTCACGTCGTGCTTGATGATGATGAGATTCGAGGACCGACCATCCTTACCAACGCCAACATATTCGACCGTACCCTCGGCAATCGCGTAGATCGGAGTTCCGGCCTCTGCAGCAAAGTCCGAACCAAGGTGGTTGTGATATCCCCCGCCGAACGGGCTCACACGCCATCCATACCCAGACGAGAGACGGTAGTCGTTTTCCTTCACCGGCATGACCAAAGCATCCTTCGCGGGTGCCCTTAATGCATCAACCATGCCGTTAGCAGATTCAGCCGTCTGGCACACCGCGAGCTCAGCCTCAGCATCAGCAGCAACCTCACGTGCGCCCCGAAGCCGATCAATGCTCGAAGCATCCGCACTCGCAGCTAGCGAGGAAGGAACGGAGACATCGGTAACGGGTGCTTCGCCAAGCGACGAGGTCACCGGAACATGGGCGGTTACGGCGGCAGCCGACTGGCCGGTTCCAGAAATAACGGTGGCAACACCGAGGCCGGCAAACACCGACGAGGTGGCGGCCACAACGGCGCGTGCCCTCATTTGACGCTTGGCTACAGTCCGCTCAGCATTCCTGGCCTTGCGAACTTCACCGCGGGAAACGACCGAAGTATCTGGCATCTCAACCGCGGCAAGCTTTTCTGTCGGACTCTCTTCAGTGACCAGCGCGGGCTCGTAGGTGATCTCCGGGGTAACAGCAACGGGCTGTTCACCGACAAGATCAGCCTGCTCGTCAGCACTCATTGGGGAGACCGGCTCGGCAACAGTCGGGTCAGGCTCATCTACCTGGTCATTATTCTGGGCAACAGACTGCAGGGGTCCTTCGGCAAGCCCGGGAACGGTCGGCGCGAATTGCTCCGCCTCCGCACGTGGAACTTCTTCACCCGCAACCGAAGCGGCGGCAGGCTCGTTTGCTGAGACCAGGGCGGGCTGATCGACCAGCGTCGACCTGGCCTCTTCTACCTTGTTCGCACTGGCGGCGGCGAGCCTGCGAGCTCTCCTGCGTCCGACAAAAACGGGCTCTTCGGCCAGAGCCGGGGCACTTGGCACAGGGTTTTTGGCGTTATCGGGCACGGCAGGCGCCGACTCTTCAGCGACGACTAGCTCGACCGGCACCGGGGCAGAATGCTTTCCCACGGACTCACTCTCACATCGATAACAACAGGTAACGAATAGATAACGTTACCAGACAAATGATATCGAGTTTTGTGGCAGTCAGCACCCGCCTCTCACCACGGAAATTCGGCTGTTCTTATTCACGCATCGCGCTGCATCGAGTCCCGGACCTCTCCTACCAGCTCTTCGAGGATGTCTTCGAGGAATAGCACGCCCATGGAACCACCGTTCACATCTTTAACTTCCACAAGGTGAATTCCGTCACGTTTCATGATGGCTAAAGCGGATTCGACTTCGTCTCCGCCCGGCAGGCACGCCATGGTACGGATCTTGAAGGGCGCCACCGGCATATCGCGCGACGCTCCGACCACGCCGATGATGTCTTTCAGGTGGAGGTATCCGACGAAGTCCCCGTTGTTTGCCTTCACAACAAAGCGGGAGTACCCGGTTCGGGCTACCAGTTCTTCGAGATCAGCCGGGGTGGTTTCAGTGCCTACCGTGAACACTTCGTCGCGAGGCACCATGACCTCCGCAACGGTCAGGTCGGAAAACTCGAGCACGCCGGACAGTAGGCCGATCTCATCTTCAAGAACACCGGCCCGTTGCGAGGTCTCAACAATTGACGCGACCTCGTCTGCGGTAAAGGCAGAGGCGACCTCGTCCTTCGGCTCAAGTCCGAACAGTTTGATGATGTGGTTGGCAAGCCAGTTAAGCGAAACAACAATTGGTTTGAAGATCCGCGTGATCAGAACGAGCGGCGGCGCAAGAATCAGAGCCGCCTTCTCGGGAACGGTCACGGCCAGATTCTTTGGAACCATTTCACCGATGACGACGTGCAGGTAGACGACCACGACGAGGGCAATAACGAAGGCCACGGAATGTGCTGCGGCACTCGGTATTCCAAGCGATTCGAAGGGCCCAATCAGGGCGGAGGCGATCGCCGGTTCGGCAACCGCACCAAGGGACGTGGAACAGAGCGTCACGCCGAGCTGGCAGGAGGCCAGCATGAGGGTGACGTTTTCGAGCGCCCACAGCACTGTCTTCGCCGACTTTGATCCCGCATCGGCCAGCGGCTCAATCCGGGACCTGCGTGCGGACATGACCGCGAACTCGGCGCCAACGAAGAACGCGTTGAGCGCGAGGAGGACCAAACCAACTATGAGGGCGGTTGTCGTGCTCATTCTGTCGCCTCCGTGTTGAGGGCGCGGGCTCTGATAGAGACGACACGTCGGCCTTCCAGCTTCTCAACGGTGAGGGAGACGCCGTCGCTTTCGACCGTGTCCCCCACCTCGGGCAGGCGGCCCAGCTCGGTCATGATGTAACCGGCAAGCGTTTCGAAGGGTCCGTCGTCGGGAACGTTAATTCCGGCTTCGCGGGCAAGCTCATCGGGCCGCATATCGCCGGGAATCAACCAACCGTCTGCTGAAAACCGCGCGCGGAGCCTGCGCGGATCGTGCTCGTCGGCAACCTCGCCCACGATTTCTTCGACGCAGTCTTCGAGGGTCACGATCCCGGAGGTGCCTCCGTATTCGTCGAGCACCACCGCCATCTGCCCCGTGTCGCGCAGCTGAACGAGGAGGGGTGCAAGAGCCACCGTCTCGGGAACTCTCTCCACCTCTTTCATGAGGGATGAGGAAGTAACGGGAACATCGGCTCGCCTCTCGAACGGAATCGAGATCGCGCTCCGCAGGTTCACGAAGCCGCGAATGTCATCCAGGTCGTCGCCAACAACGGGGAACCGGGAGAACCCGGTCTTCCTAGCTAGCGAAATAACATCAGCTGCGCTGGCCTTGTGGTCGATCCACTCAACGCGTCCCCGGTCCGTCATGACATCCACAGCGGTGAGGCGGCCAATACCAATGGAGCGCGTAAGCAAACGCGCGGTTGAGATATCGAGGGTTCCCATGTTCGCGCTACGCCGGACAAGGGCCACGAGCTCGGTCGCTGAACGAGCACCGGAAAGCTCCTCCGCCGGCTCAATTCCAAACTTGCGGATAATCCAGTTCGCCGACGAATTAAGGCCGACGATAATGGGCCGTAGCAAGGCCGTGAACATACCCTGGATTGGTGCAACGACGCCGGCCGTGGACAGCGGATCCGCGAGCGCCATGTTCTTCGGAATCAGCTCACCGAAGAGCATCGAGAACAGGTTGATGACGATCAGGGAGATAACGACCGCGAGGCCGATTGCGGCTGCCTGCGCCATGCCCGCCGACTGGAGTGGTCCTTCAAAGAGGTTTGCAAGGGCCTGCTGGGAGGTGTATCCCAGCAGGATTGTCGTCAGGGTAATGCCGACCTGCGCGGACGAGAGCTCGAGAGAAAGCTTCTTCAGGCCCTTGAGGGCAGCTGCGGCTCGCCGGTCACCGTCCTCAGCCTTCTTCTCAATCGTTCCGGGGTCCAGGGCAACAAGGGAGAACTCGGCTGCGACGAAAACAGCCGTTCCGGCAGTCAGAACTACGCCGAACACGAGGAGGAGTATGTCCATAGTGACTTGATGCTACCGTGCCCTGGCGCCCTACCGGGTGCGTTACGGGCACTTACGAGCAACATTGGCCCACGTCACTCCCCGTGGACCGGCCCCGTGCTGTGGCACCGGCCGTGATAACCAGTCAAAGTCGCTCCACGGCTTCTTCTCGGCAAACCACGTCCCACGCTGGCGCAGAAGCTATCTCGCTCCCACCGCCGGGCTCTCAAGTTCAGGATTGCGCGCTCACTCGCTCTCCTCTGTAAACGCCCCGCACGAGGCACTCCATGCAGAACAGAATGTGGCATTTGTGTGGATCTCGTGAGACTCAATCATGACCGGCTCTTGACGGTGCCTCAAAAACCAATCCTGAGGAGCGGAAAACCGAGTCAATTTCGCGCTCCAATGGGTGGTCTGCGACAGAGGTCACCTAAACTGGATACGTTCCGCTGTTCATACACCTCGAAAGTAGGGCGACTAAAAGTGTCCGACAATAGCAGACGACCGGACGAGGACTTCGGCGCTAATCAATGGTTCATCGACGAGCTATACGCCAATTACCTCCAGGATCGTACGGCCGTACAGCCGCAGTGGCGCGAGCTGTTCCGGCGTTGGGAGAGGGAAGGTCGCAAGGCAAGCGTTCCGGCCCAGCCATCTCCCGAGTCCCAGGCGAGCGAATCCGCTCCCAAGGAGACCGCACCCAAGGCAAGCGCTTCCGCTCGCAGGGCTCAGCAGGAGCCCGACAATAGGAAGTCCGCTTCCGACCAGTCCCAGGTCCGATCGGACCTGCCGCCGGCTCCGCCGGTGGTCGCCACTCCCGCCACAACCCCCTATGCAGAGACATATGATCTCGCTCCAGCGGATGATGAGGGTGCGGATTCGACAACGAAGTTGCGCGGCGCAGCGGCCCGCACCGTCACGAACATGGAGAGCTCGCTCGGGATCCCCGTCGCAACCTCGGTTCGTGCCGTTCCCGCGAAGGTCCTGTTCGAGAACCGCGCGGTGATCAACACCCACCTGAAGAACAGTCGCGGCGGCAAGGTGTCGTTCACCCACCTCATCGGTTACGCCATGGTCGAGGCCCTCGTCGAGGTACCCGACATGAACAAGGCGTATTCGCAGACCGAGGACGGTAAGCCGGCGGTGCACGAGCCCGCACACGTCAACTTTGGTCTGGCTATCGACCTTCCGAAGCCCGATGGTTCCCGCACCCTTGTCGTTCCCTCGGTTAAGGCCGCGGAGACCATGGACTTCGTTCAGTTCTGGAGCGCCTACGAGGAGCTGGTCTCGAAGGCCCGCGACAATAAGCTCGGGGTCGAGGACTTCCAGGGGACCACGGCGACACTGACAAACCCGGGTGGCATCGGAACCGTTCACTCGATCCCCCGTCTCATGAACGGCCAGGGAACGATTGTTGGCGTTGGCGCCATGACCTACCCGGCGGAGTTCGCCGGGTCATCCGACCGGGCTCTAGCTCGCCTGGGGGTCTCCCGCGTCGTCACCCTGACGTCCACCTACGATCACAGGATCATCCAGGGCGCCGCCTCCGGCGAGTTCCTGCGTGCACTCGAAGAGAAGCTCACCGGGCGGGACGGATTCTACGACCGCGTCTTCACGGCGCTCCATGTTCCTTACGAGCCGGTCCGCTGGCAGAAGGACATCGAGTACGACGCGAAGCGCGAGATGGGTAAGCCAGCTCGTATTGCCGAGCTCATCCACGCCTACCGTTCCCGCGGCCACCTCATTGCCGACACGGATCCGCTGGCCTACCGCAACAGGCGACACCCGGACCTCGACATCACCCGGTACGGGCTAACCCTGTGGGATCTGGACCGGTCGTTCCCGACCGGCGGCTTTGCCGGCACCTCGCATCTGCTCCTGCGGGAAATCATCGACCAGCTCCGCGAATCGTACTGCCGCAACGTCGGCATCGAGTACATGCACATTCAGGATCCGGCGCAGCGCGAATGGTTCCAGGCGCGCCTCGAGCGGCCCCACACCGAACTAACCAGCGAGGACCGCCTTCAGATCCTCAAGAAGCTCAACGAAGCCGAGGCTTTCGAAACGTTCCTTCAGACGAAGTACGTCGGCCAGAAGCGCTTCTCCCTCGAGGGTGGCGAGTCCCTTATCCCGCTTCTCGACGCAATCCTTGACTCGGCGGCCGACTCCGGTCTCGAAGAGGTCGCGATCGCCATGGCGCACCGCGGCCGACTCAACGTGCTCACCAACATCGCGGGCAAGTCCTACCGTCAGGTCTTCACCGAGTTCGACGGCACCCAGGATCCCCGTTCCGTGCAGGGCACGGGCGACGTGAAGTACCACCTCGGCACGGAGGGCACGTACACGGCCCGCTCCGGTTCCACCACCGAGGTTTACCTGGCAGCCAACCCGTCGCACCTGGAAGCAGCAGACGGCGTTCTCGAGGGCGTTGTCCGCGCCAAGCAGGACCGCATCGACCTCGGTGAGGAAGGCTTCTCCGTCCTCCCGATCCTCATTCACGGCGACGCCGCCTTCTCCGGCCAGGGCGTTGTCACCGAGACGCTGAACTACAGCCAGCTGCGCGGCTACCGCACGGGCGGCACGGTTCACATCATCGTCAACAACCAGATCGGGTTCACGACCTCACCGGCTTCCGGCAGGTCCTCCTACTACCCGACCGATATCGCCAAGGGCCTGCAGCTCCCGATCTTCCACGTCAACGGTGATGATCCGGAAGCTGTCACCGAGGTGGCACGCCTCGCCTACGAATACCGGGAGACGTTCAACAAGGACGTCATCATCGATATGGTCTGCTACCGCAAGCGCGGACACAACGAGGGCGACGATCCGTCGATGACCCAGCCGGTCATGTACGGCCTTATCGAGTCGAAGCGCACCCCGCGTCAGCTCTACACCGAGTCGCTTCTCGGCCGCGGCGCCCTCACCGACGCCCAGGTCGAAGAGCTCGAAACCGACTTCCACAACATCCTCTCGGCAGCCTTCGACGAGGTGCGCGAATCGGAGAAGGAAACCGGTTACGGCTACCCGCACGTCGACACCGTCGCGGGACTCGAACTGCCGACCTCCCAGCAGGAGGATGCTGGCACGATTGTTGGATGGACGTCGGCAACCAGCCCCGAAATCATCGCCCGAATCGGCGAAGCACACGTCCGTGCACCGGAGGGCTTCACCGTTCACCCGAAGATCGAGCAGCTCTTCGAACGCCGCAACAAGATGGCGTACGAGGGCGGCATCGACTGGGGCTTCGCCGAGCTCATTGCCTTCGGCTCCCTCCTGATCGAGCAGACCCCGGTCCGCATGTCCGGCCAGGATTCCCGCCGCGGCACCTTCGTTCAACGTCACGCCACGGCACACGACCTGACGACGGGCGCCGAGTGGACACCGCTCCGTCACCTGACCGAAGACCAGGCGAAGCTCTGGATCTACGACTCATCCCTGTCGGAGTTCGCTGTTCTCGGCTTCGAATACGGCTACTCGGTGGAACGCCCAGATGCTCTCGTTCTCTGGGAAGCGCAGTTCGGGGACTTCGCCAACGGCGCCCAGACCATCATCGACGAATTCGTGTCCTCCGCCGAGCAGAAGTGGAACCAGAGCTCGTCACTCGTCATGCTTCTGCCCCACGGCTACGAGGGCCAGGGACCGGACCACTCTTCCGCAAGGATCGAGCGCTTCCTCCAGCTGTGCGCCGACGACAACATGATCGTCATCCAGCCGTCGACACCGGCAAACTACTTCCACGCCCTGCGCACCCAGGCCTACAGCCGCCCGCGGAAGCCGCTGATCGTCATGACCCCGAAGCAGCTTCTGCGTCGCAAGGCCGCCAAGTCCGGCATCGAGGACTTCACCGCAGGCGGCTTCAAGCCCGTTATTGGCGAGGTCGACCAGAACCTGGATCCGAACGCGGTTAACCGGGTCATCATGTGCTCCGGCCGCGTCTACTACGACCTGGCCGAGCAGCGGGAAAAGCGTGGGGACACCCAGACCGCAATCATCCGCGTCGAGCAGTTCTACCCGGCACCGACCGAGGAGATCAAGGAAGCCATCGCCCCGTACGGCGATGCCGAACTGGTCTGGCTCCAGGACGAGCCGGCGAACCAGGGTGGATGGCCATTCCTGGCGCTCAACGTGTTCCCGGAGGTTGGCCCCGTCCGCCTCATCTCACGCCCCGCCGCCGCATCCCCCGCCACGGGCCTCTCGGTCCGCCACGTTGCGGAAGCCAAGGAACTGATGGACAAGGCGTTCACACGCTAGCCCATTCAGTGGCTAGACCAGCAGTTTAGTTTGACACTCCGCCGGCAGCCCACGGGCTGCCGGCGGTTCCTTGTGAGAGACTTGGGAAGGTGAGCACAGACGAATTTAGGATCATGGTCGTCGGCGACGAGATTGTCGCCGGGCGCGGCGATGCCCGCGCCATGGGATGGACGGGACGCGTCTTCGCACGCACCGACTCCCCTATCCCCCTCACCTCCATGGTCCTACCCATCCCCGGAGAGGATTCGCAGCAGCTAGCTGCCCGCTGGGAGGGAGAGGTCGTACCGCGCCTATCCCCCGAGGCCGACAACCGACTCGTCGTCGGCATGGGTTCCCACGACATTGACCATGGAATCTCGCTTGTCCGGGCCCGGCTCAATCTGGCGAACATTCTGGATCAGGCAACCCGCCATCACATCTCAGCCTTTGTTGTTGGGCCGCCACCCCGCCCAGACGTCCCGGAAAAGCAGATGAGCGAACTGTCAAACGCATACCGCGATGTTGCCGACCGACGCGGAGTCACGTTCGTTGACACGTACCATCCGCTTGCGTCCCACGATCAGTGGCAGACAGACATGGCTCAGCCCGGTTCCTACACGCCCCAGCAGGCCGGCTACGGCTTGCTTGCCTGGCTCGTGTTGCACAACGGCTGGCATCACTGGCTGGGCCTCACCGCTTAGCCGCGTACAAGTACGCTTCCGGCATCGGGCCCTATGAGTCACGATTCCATCTTCGCGCTGGGATCCTTCCTTACCGGCTGTTTGGAATCATTGGGAGCTACAGGCCAAAAGCTGTCTCGCACTGATCCCGCACTCCTGGAACAGACACCGCTGAGGATTGGAAAGGGCGGCCGAGACTCTGCTCGACCGCCCTGAGTTCTGGTGCTGGCTTGTTTCAGTCCGCTTGGTTACCTACTTCGTTTCCAGCGAGGACTGGTGCCCGGTTTCGGTTGCAAGGAAGATAAGAAAGATCCTTGAGAGCGTCCGCCATACGTGGGACTTGGCGACTTCGATATTGTTCTTGAGGAGCTCGACGAGGTTCATTTCGAGTCCACCTTCGAGGTGCTCGAACTCGGCCTTCCGACAGTCCCTGCCCGTATCGAGATCCCCTGCCGCCCATGCGGCCGATTCCTTACGGCACAGGTCCCTCATGGCCTCCAGGCCGTCGTAGTGGGGCTTGTCTGCAAGCAGGTTGCCATGATCGGCGAGGAACGCATCCCGGTCGTCTTCGAATGTGCGGCGGCGGGCGCCGCGGGAGTACACGTCGAGGCTCATGAGTGCGCCGTGCGCGAGGGATTCCTGCCCGATTTCCTGAAAGTGTTCCCGAACGAACTCGCCAAACTCGCCTTCGCGGACGGCCTTGATGAAGTCCTCATCACCGTTCCACATGTCCATCATGAGGCCCCAGACGCGGGCACGCTGCTGGGAAATACGCGAAATTCTCCCAGCGAACTCGGGAACAGGTGTCGACAACTTCTCTCCTTCACGCCCTAAAACCACGGTATGGATCGAGGGGCTTAGATTCGGCTTGGTATGCACATGGCCGCACCCCGTAATCGGGGAACGGCCATGCACCACACTACTTATGCGTTTGGACGCTTACCGTGATTGGCTGCCTTCTTGCGGCGATCCTTGCGCTTACGACCACGACGTGACATGGTTCCTCCTCAGTTAAACAACATCAGACATTCTACCATGGCGGAGGTTTGCCCCCTATATGCGAATGCGGCAGACCACAGTGATATCAGCGACGTGTCAGCCCGGTGACCTTCGCCCGCAGGGATTCCGGGGCGGACTCGGTGCAGGAACGGCGGATGACTTCCCGCATGTGCTTTTCGGCTTCCGTCGCCTCGGTGCAATCGGGACAGGACTCGGCGTGGGCCTTCAGCCTGCCCATCTCGTCTTCTTCCATCTCCTTGTCGAGGAGCTCGAAAAGGTGGTCACGTACTTCTTCGCAGGTGCATTCGGGAATGTCGGCGCCCAGTTCACGGGCAACATCATCTATGTTCTTCATACCTTCTCCGTGGCGTATCCTCGGTCGGCAGCGTACTGAGCCAGGAGCTCCCTGAGCTGGGAGCGGCCCCGGTGGAGCCGGGACATGACTGTTCCGAGCGGGATCTCGAGGATCGCGGCGATTTCCTTGTAGGCAAATCCTTCGACGTCAGCCAGATACACCGCCATGCGGCGGTCCTCCGGGAGCGCCGCGAGCGCTTCCTTGATTTCTTCGTCCGGCAGGGCGCTCATGGCCTCGGTTTCAGCGCTCCGCATCCCCCGCGACTCATGGGTGGATGCTTCGAGCATCTGCCAGTCTTCCAGCTCGCCAGCGTCGTACTTCTGCGGCTCTCGCTGCTTTTTCCGGTAGGAGGAGATGAATGTGTTGTTGAGGATCCGATACATCCATGCTTTGAGGTTCGTCCCGGCTTTGAACTGGTGGAAGGAGCTGTACGCCTTCGCATACGTTTCCTGGACGAGGTCCTCGGCGTCAGCCGGATTCCTGGTAAGCCTCATCGCGGCACCGTACAGCTGATCGAGGAAGGGGATCGCGTCGCGCTCAAAACGCTCGCGCCTCTCCTCCTCGGTCTCTTCGCCCGGTGCCCGGGTAACGTCCTCTGTCATTCTCCCCATACTACCTTTATTGGTTCACTGGGGTGAACGGCAAAGAGTTTCTAAACATTCCCGTATTCGACACCGTCACGCCACGCGCGTAACTCCGCGCCGTCAATAAGCACACCCGTCAGGGGCCTACCGGGGGCCGGATAGGCCGGTGGATCAATGTTGATAGCCCTGGCGGGGGCAAGCATCGTGGCCCGTGCAAGCACTCGTGGATCCACCCCATAGTCGAGGAGCTTAATGACTTGCCTTGCGAGTGTGGAGGCGCCTCCCGCGATCGTGTCGGTGCCGGTGAGCTTCGCCGTGCCGTCAACCATGGTGACGGCTAGTCCGCCGAGAACGTAGTCGCCGTTCGGCATCGCCGCACATGCGAGAGCGTCGGTGACAAGGGCGGCACCCGGTTCGACCGGATCATCAAGATAGTTGAGACAGTCGGCTACTAGCTCGGTTGCCACATGCACGCCGTCGCCGATGATCTCGACCACGAGGTCACCGTATTTCGCTGCGTCCATGAGTTCCCGGACGGGGCCGGGGAACCGGTGGTTGAGGGGCGGCATAGCGTTAAACAGGTGGGTGGCTGTTTGGGCCGGGCGGAGCCCTCCCGCGATCTTCGAGGTAGCCGACACTGCCTCGGAGGTCTGCCGGGAGGACGCCGCCGTGTGGCCCCATGAGGGGACGGCACCGTGCTGAAGGAGAAGCTGTGCCGCTTCCACGGAACGCTCCCTCTCGGGAGCGATGGTCATTGTTTTAATCCAGCCGCGCCCGGCCTCGAGCCAGGTAGCCAGCTCGTCGAGGTTGATGTCGCGAATGGCGGCGGGGTTTTGGGCGCCCGCCTTCTCGTGGCTCACGTAGGGGCCTTCGAGATGAATGCCGATCAGGAGCCCGTCGTCGCAGGCATCGGCCAGTGCCTTGATTGCGGGTAGGGGGTCGAGTGCGGAGACAAGGGATGCGATGAGATGGGTGGTGCCCTCGTGGGCGTGGGTGCGGGCCGCACGTTCGATTGATTCGCGGTCGTTGTCGTCGGGGAACGACGCGCCACCACCGCCGTGACAGTGAATGTCGACAAAGCCGGGGAAGAAGTACGGGCCGCGGAGTTCTTCCGTCGGGGGTGCAACATTTCGTACCACCCCGTCTTCGAGCGTGATGCTCGATCCGATGATGTGCCCCGCAGCATCAAGCACGGTGGCGTTAATCTTTTCCACGACACTACCCTTTCTCAATTCGGCCGGTCTATCTATTAGTCATTTGCTGGCCTGGTGGCCACTATTCCCGTGACCGGGTGGCCACTGTTCGGCTGGCCTTGCGGCCTCTGCCCAGCTGATAAGCCAGCGTCTCTGGTCCGCCTTCGAGCTATTCACTCGTCATGAATAGCTCTCTGTCCGCATCTTTGCGTTTCCCGTTCAGCTGTGGTGGTCTGTTTAGATTCGTTGACCTGTTTCAATTTGTTGGCCAGCTCAGGTCTTGCAGCCTGTTCTGACTTCGTGGCCGGTTGTGATCTTTGGTGTTTGGTATTTCGGGAGAGGCGGGCCGGCACGCACGGAGTGATCGTGTCGGCCCGCGGTCTCCTTAGAGCTGTTCGAGCGTACGGTAGTAGTCGAGCAGTTCGAGGCGGGAGGCGGCCGCCTCGTCGATGTAGACGGTGACATCAACGTGGTGCTGCAACACGGTGGCGGGCCAGAGTTGGCTGACCGCGCCTTCGATGAGTTGCTCGACTGCTTCCGCCTTATCGGTCCCGAAGGCCAGGAGCACGATCTTCTTTGCCGACATGATGGTGCCGAGCCCCTGGGTGACGCAGAAGGTCGGGACACGATCCATATCGTTGTCGAAGAAGCGAGCGTTAGCCTCGCGGGTGGAGGCGGTCAGGACATCCACGTGGGTCCTGGAGGCGAGACCACCGCCCGGTTCGTTGAAGCCGATGTGGCCGTTGCGACCGAGTCCGAGAATCTGAATGTCAACGCCGGGGGCGATTGCCGCATCGTATTCCTTGGCGGCTACCTTCGGGTCTTCGGCTCCACCGTCGGGCGTGTGGAGGTCTGCTTCGAAGAGGCCCACTCCCCCATCTTTAACAAGTTCGGTGTGGAGCACGTTGAAGTAGCGTTCGGGATGATCTGCGGGGATGCCAACGTATTCGTCGAGCGCCCACGCCGAGCTTCCCGCCATGGAGAAGTCTCCCGCGGCGTGAGCTTCCCGCAGGGCCTTGTACAGCCCGAGGGGCGTTGAGCCCGTTGCGACGCCAAGCCTCATGCCGGGCGTATAACCGTCGATGATTTGCTGAGCTGCGATCTTCGACAGCTCCTCGGCGTTCTCGCGAATAATGATCCGCATGTACTACTCCTTGCCAGTTTCCAGTGCCTGGACAAACCAGGATGTGATCGATGTTGGGTGGGTGATTCCCGTGCCGACAACCACCGACCACGCACCGGCATCGAGCGCGGAGCGAGCCTGGTCGGGAGTGTGGACCCGGCCCTCACACAGTACCGGTCGATCGAACTGCTCGACCATCTGACGGAGCAATTCCAGGTCAGGTCCCGCTGTCTTTTCCCTCTCACCCGTGTACCCGGACAGGGTTGTGGAGAGAATGTCGGAGCCGGCCTCGTAGGCCATCTCGGCATCGCCAATCGAGCCGCAATCCGCCATGACCACAATGCCTTCATCGTGCAGGGCAGCAACGGTTTCCGCGTATGTCCTACCGTCGGGGCGGGGCCGGCGGGTGGCGTCGATGGCGACGATATCAGCCCCCGCCATCGAGCATGCACGGGCGTGGCGGAGGGTCGGGGTGATGTACACACCCTCGGAGCCCTCTTTCCACAGGCCGATAATGGGGACCGATACCTGGCCTTTGATGGCGGAGATGTCGGCAAGCCCCTGGCAGCGGATAGCTGCTGCGCCGCCGAGTTCGGCGGCCAAAGCGATCTGTGCCATGGTGCGCGGATCCCTCATCGGCTCGCCCGGATATGCCTGGACGGAGACGACCAGACGGTTCTTCATTGATTCAAGCATTCTTGACCTTCGCGTAGGCTGCCGCACCAATCAGGGGAGCTTCATCACCGAGCTCACCTTTCACCAGCGGCGTCTTGTTCACGGGGTCCATGATGGCGGCGGCGAAGCCACAGCGCAGAGCCTGCCACCATGGATCTACCGCTCGACTCACGGATCCCGTGACAACAATGATCCCAGGATCAAGGGCGTTCGTCAGCGAGCCGATGACTTCACCGAGGGCAAATCCGCCGTCATGCAGGACCTTGAGGGCCGGGCTCTTCCTATCGATGGCCTCCTGGTCCATTTCCGGACCGGACCGATGTTCGCCGGTTGCCCGCTCATAGGCCGCCGCCATGCCGCTGCCCGAGGCAATGGCCTCAATGTGGCCGAAGCGGCCGCACGAGCATTCAATGTTTGCGGCTGCGCCGTGGCTGATGTGGCCAACGTGGCCAGCCACTCCGTGCTCACCGATCATGGGCTTGCCGTCCACGACGAAGGCCCCACCGATGCCGGTGCCTACCGCGACCGTGAGGGACGATGGGTAGCCTTTGGCAACCCCGTAGGTGGCCTCTCCCACGCCGTGGGCGTGCACGTCCCCGAGGGCCGTAACGGGCACATCAAGGGCGGTGCCGAGCTCGGCGGCTATGTTGGTTCCCGCCCAGTTCGGGATGAGGTCGGTTGCCGAGGTGACGACACCGTCGACAATGACTCCGGCAGAGGCCACGGCGACATCCGTGACGCCGTCGTAGCTCTGCGCGAGCCGGATGATGGCCGGCATGATCTCGTCTTCACCGGGGCCGGGTGCCGTCTCAATAGACTGCATTTCAGTGACGGCTCCGCCGTCGACAAGCCCCGCCCGGATCTTTGTTCCGCCGATATCGATCGACAGAGTGCTCATGATGCTTGCAGTCCGTTCCGGTCGAGGATCTCCGCAACGGCATCGATCTCGGCCCCCGCGAGCCTGCGAACAGGCTCCGGCATCTGGTTCGTCTCGATAACACCGAGCAGATTCAGTGCCGTCTTGAATGCGCCCACGCCCGCGCCGTAGCCGACGAGGTTCTGGGCTGCCCCAACGATGGTCATGAGGTCGGCGAGACGATCCTGTTCGGCGCGTACCGCGTTCCAGTCGCCCGCCTGGTAGGCATTCCACTGCCGCACATAGCCGGCCGGGTCGACGTTGCCGAGACCCGGGACAGAGCCGTCCGCACCGGACATGTACGCGCCGTCGACAACCACCTCGTGGCCGGTGAGCAGCGACATCTTGTTCGTGGCCTTGCGGTTTGCGAGCGTGAGGGCACGGAAGGACACGTCGTCACCGGAGGAGTCCTTGACCCCTTGGATCACGCCGTCTTCGGCAAGGCGGAGAAGCAGTGCCGGGGGCAGCTTGACGCCGTTGACGCAGACCGGGATGTCGTACGCAAAGATCGGCAGGTCAGTTGCCCTGCGCAGCGCGCGGAAGTGCTCCTCGACCTGGTCGACGCCACCAAGCGCGTAGAACGGTGCGGTTGCGACGATCGCGTCGGCTCCGAGCTTCTCTGCTACGCGGACGTGCTGGAGGACGCGGGCGTACTGGGTGTCGATAACACCCGCGAGGACCGGGACGCGGCCGGCGGTGATGCGGATAGCGGATTCGAGGATCTGCTCGCGTTCCGCATCGGCGGTGAAGGCTGCTTCACCCGAGGAGCCAAGAATGAACAGGCCGTGCACGCCCGCTTCGAGCATCCGGTTGATGTTGCGCTCCGAAGACGCCTCATCGTAGCGACGGTCCTCGGTGAGGGGTGTGATAACCGGAGGTACGACACCGGTGATGGTAGATGACATGTCACTTTCCTTAGG
Organism: Flaviflexus ciconiae; assembly: GCF_003971195.1. Classification (NCBI taxonomy): domain Bacteria; kingdom Bacillati; phylum Actinomycetota; class Actinomycetes; order Actinomycetales; family Actinomycetaceae; genus Flaviflexus; species Flaviflexus ciconiae. Next base: position 1,623,839 of record NZ_CP034593.1, read on the forward strand.
AAGCGGGGTGCAGCAGGGAGGGCGCTGCGCCGAGAAGGGTCTTGGTGTAGGAGTGTTGCGGGTTGGCGAGAACGTCGGAGGCTGGGCCTTCTTCGACGACCTTGCCGGCATTCATGACCGCAATGCGGTCGGAGATGTATCGGACGGTTTGGATGTCGTGCGAAATGAAGACCATGCCGAGGCCCAGCTCGGCCTTAAGGTCCGCCAGCAGGTTGAGGATCTGGGCACGGACGGAGACGTCGAGAGCCGACGTCGGTTCGTCCGCGATGATCGCATCGGGTTTGATGGCGAGGGCGCGGGCGATAGCGACGCGCTGACGCTGACCGCCGGACAGCTGGCCCGGAAGAGCATCCATGACGGAGTCGGGCAGGCCAACCATGGAGATCAGGTCACGGACCCTTGCCTCCCGATCTCCCTTCGTTCCGACCTTGTGGACGCGGAGCGGGTCAATGAGCTGTTCCTTGACGACCATGCGTGCGTTCAGTGCTGTGGCGGGGTCCTGGAAGACAACGGAGACGACGCGGCCAATCCTGCGGCGCTGGGCGGCGGACCGCTTCGTCACCTCCTCGCCCTTGAAGAACACGCTTCCCGCGGTGGGCAGCTGGAGGCCGCACATGACGTTCGCCGTTGTGGACTTGCCACAGCCGGACTCGCCGACAATACCGAGGGTCTGGCCGGACACGACCGACATGTCAACACCTGCGACGGCGTGGACCTTGTTCGGATTGAACAGGGAACCGGTGCGGGTCTTGAACGTGACGTGCACGTCCTTGAGCTCAATGATGGGGTTCTGCTCAGGCATTACTTTTCACCTTCTCCTAGCTCGTCCCTACGCTCGTCATCAGTGCCGTAGGCGGCGGGCCTCATGGCTTCCTCCGCGAGCATCGACTGGTCCTTTCCATCCTCGCGTTCGAGAACGGCGGTTGCGGCGGCTGCGTGCTTCGCGCCTTCCGGAAGTGCGGCGTAGTAGTGGTCCGTTCCGGGCACCTGGGTGCGGACCGGCTTGATGTCCAAGCCAACGTCCGGGTGGGAGGAACGGGGTGCGAAGCGGTCGCCCGCCGGGAAGTCCTTCGGGGACGGAACCGTACCGGGCACCTGGTGGAGGCGGCCCTTGCCGGATTCGATCGAGAGGACGGAACCGAGGAGTCCGCGGGTGTACTCGTGGATCGGGTTCGTGAGAAGCTCCGAAGTCGGGGCCTGCTCAACAACCTGGCCGGCGTACATGACCGTGATCGAGTGCGCCACCTCGGCAACGAGTGCCAGGTCATGCGACACGAACACCATGGCGAAGCCAAGCTTGTTGCGAAGCTCGTTCAGCAACTCGATGACCTGCTTCTGGACGGTGACGTCCAGGGCAGTGGTCGGCTCGTCCGCAATGATGAGCTTCGGGTCGCGGGTCAGTGCCATGGCGATGAGGACGCGCTGGCGCTGGCCACCGGACAGTTCGTGGGGGTACGACTCGAGGGTGCGCTTCGGGTCGAGGCCCACAAGCTCGAGAAGTTCCTCCGCCGTGCGGGTGCCGCCGCGCTTCGTCATCTGCTTCATCTGAGCGGAGATCAGCATCGCCGGGTTGAGGGACGACAGGGCGTCCTGGTAGATCATGGCAAGCTCGTGGCCGAGCAGCGACTGACGTTCCTTCGCCGGCATGGCAAGCAGGTCGCGGCCCTGGTAGAGGATCTCGCCCGACAGCTGAGCCCGTTCATCTATCAGGCCCATGATCGTCAGCGCGGTGATCGACTTACCACAGCCGGATTCACCAACAAGACCCATGGTTTCGCCCGAGTGGACGGTGAAGGACACGTTGTCGACAACGGCGACGTCGCCGTGGCGCGGGAACCTGATCGACAGGTTCTTCACCTCGAGGAGCGGCTGACCTTCGGCCTTCTTGATGAAGCGGTCGGATCGGTCGGCCTCGACAGCATGGAGGGCATCCAGTCGGGCCTGGAGGGAATCCTTCTGCGCTTCGTGGGCTGCGACGGGGTCGATGAGGAGGCGGTCTGCTTCGCGCTCAACATCGGAGCGGGGCTTGTCCTGGATGGCGCCCTTGGGGGCGGCAACCATGGCATCGGTGATGCCCTCGGACAGGATGTTGAGGCAGAGGACCGTGATCATGATGGCGATGCCCGGGAAGAGGGCCTGCCACCACTCGCCACGGAGAACACCGGGCTGTGCGGCCGAGAGGACGTTACCCCACGTGGGAACCATTGTTTCCTGAAGCCCGGCACCAATGAAGGTAAGGGACGCTTCGAGGATGATCGCATCGGCAACGAGGACGGTTGCGAACACGAGGACCGGGGCCGCGGTGTTGCGGACGACGTGGCGGATCAGGATCCAAGGTGCACGTGCACCGGAAACGACAACCGCGTTGACGTAGTCCTCACCGTAGGCGCTCATGACGTTCGCGCGAACGATACGGGTGAGCTGCGGGGTGTAAACGAAGGCAATGGCGGCAACGATGACGTAGGTCAGGCGCTCCGGGTGCGCCGGGTCCTGGAAGACAACGACGGTAACGGCGACGAGGGCGATGCCGGGGATGGACATGATGACGTCCATGACCCTCATGATGACCTCGGACAGCCACTTGCGGACAACGGCGGCAATCGAACCGATAATTGCACCGGCGAGCAGAGCTACCAGGGTGGAGAACAGGCCAACGAGAAGGGAGGCGCGGCCACCGTAGAGCAGGCGGGACAGGACGTCACGGCCCACGTGGTCGGTTCCGAAGAGATGCTCGGCACTCGGCGGCTGTGCCTTGTAGAAGACTTCTTCCGGCGGGTGCGGGGCCAGCAAGGGCGCAAATATCGCGCTCAGCGCAACGAGGATGAGGACAATGATCGCAATGCGCGATCCCCAGTTCATCCGGGAGAAGCCGCGCAGCTTGATGCCGGGCTTCGACAGCTTATTCGTCAGGTTTTTACGCATGGGTTACACCGCCCTAATCCGGGGATTGATGAGGACATAGAGGACGTCGACGACGATGTTCACGATGATGAAGGCAACGGCGACGACGAGGGTTGCACCCTGGACGACCATGACCCAGTTGTTCGTGATCCCGTCGATAAGAACGCGTCCCATGCCGTTGATCGAGAAGATAATTTCAATGACGACCGCGCCACCCATGAGGTAGCCGACTCGCAGGCCAAGAACCGTGACGGGCGTGATCAGCGCGTTGCGCAGGACGTTGCGGCCAACGACGACGGGCTTGGGGATGCCGGCACCGAGTGCGGTACGGACATAGTCGCGGTCCAGTTCCTCAACCATGGAGGTACGGACAACGCGGGTCATCTGGCCAATGACGGGGACGGCGAGCGCAAGGGCCGGGAGCAGCATGCGCAGGAGCCATCCGCCAGGGTCCTCGGAGAAGGCCGGCAGGGCACCGGATACGGGAAGGATTCCCATGAAGATGAGGACCAGCATGATGGCAAGCCAGAAAGACGGGGTTGCGAGGCAGGCAACCGATACGACGCGGATGACCTGGTCAACCCATTTGTCGCGGTAGATGGCGGCGAGAACGCCGAGGGGGAACGCCACGATCACGGCGAGGAAAAGGCCGAAGAACGTGAGTCCAAGAGTGGTGGGGAGCGCGGCAAAGACCTTGTCGGAAACGAGGTTGCCGGTGCCGACACCGTAGGTGCCGAGGTCGCCTTGAACCATACCGACGAGATAGTTCCAGTACTGGACGATCAGCGGGTCGTACAGTCCGTTCTCGATGCGGTAGTTTTCGAGCTGCTCGGGCGTTGCGTTTTCTCCGAAGGCCACATATGCGGGGTCGATCGGCGAGAGCGCCATGATGAAGAAGACGAGAAGCGTTACACCCAGCACCATGAGCGGGAGGGCTAGGAGTCTTCGTCCAATGAGCCGAATAAGGTTGTTCACAGCATTGTGCCTTTGCTTTTCTGGGCTTTCTGGAGGGCATGACAAAGGAGGGGCGAGTCAACCGGGGGTCGTCTCACCCCTCCTATGTCGATGGAGTATGCCGCGGAAAGTAGGTACCGCGACCGGATGCGTACTACTTGGTGGTCACGCCGACCAGCTCGATACCGGTCGTGGCAATGGGCTCGACTCCCTCAAGCTCATCGGCGTTGTAGGCGGTGATCATGGTGCGGTGGAACAGCGGGTAGATCGGGACCTCGCGGGAGATCAGATCCTGGGCTTCGTTCCACTTCTCCTGCTGCTCGTCGCCGGAAAGCTGGACCGCGTCAAGGACGAGGGTCTGCAGCTCTTCGAAGGACTCCATGTCGGACTCCTGCCAGAAGGAACGCTGCGTGGTCCAGATGTTGTCACCGAACCACCAGTTGATGAGGAGGGCCGGGTCCTGACCAAAGACCGACGGGTCACCGGGGGCAAGAGCAACGTCAAACGTCGGGTCATCAACGTCGAGGTTGTTCGAGTAGAGCGATGCAGACGCCTCGGCCTGGACGCTGACGGTAATGCCAACGGCCTCAAGGTCGGTACGGATCTGCGGGGAAAGGTTCTCGATCCAGGGGTGGTCGGTCGTCAGAAGCGTGATCGACAGATCCTCGGCTCCGGCCTCGGCAAGGAGCTCACGCGCCTTCTCCGGGTCGTAGTCGAACTGGACCTCAGCCTCGTTGTAGTTCGGGTGCGACTCGGGCAGGAAGGAAGTCGCGGGGACAGCCTTGCCCGACATGGCGTTCGCAACGAGCTTCTCGGTGTCAATCGCGTAGAAGAATGCCTGGCGGACCAGCGGGTCATCGAACGGAGCCTTGCTCGTGTTGAAGAGCATGAACGGCAGGTTGAAGCCGGGCTTCTCTTCGACGGTCAGGCCGGCGCTCTCGAGGAGCTCAACGTTCTCAGCGGGAACGTTCTCCATGACCTGGATGGTGCCGTCCTGTGCGGCGGTGGTGCGAGCGGTGTCGTCCTTGAGGACCGACCAAACCATGCGTTCGCCACCGGCCGGGTATGCGCCGTTGTAGTGCTCGTTCGGAACTGCGATGACCTCGGTGTCCGAGATCGTCTCGTACTTCCAGGGGCCCGAACCAATCGGCATTGAGGTCAGATCCTCATCCGTTGCATCGGCGGGAACGATCTTGACGACCGCGATACGCTCCTTGACGAGCGAGAACGGGTACTTGGTGGTGATGGTGACCGTCTGGTCATCCTTCGCCTCGACCGACTCGATGAAGTCCAGCATCGTGGCGTAAATGTTGCCCTCGGCGGTCGAACGCTCAAACGAGGTTACGACATCCTCGGACGTAATGTCGGTGCCGTCAGAGAACTTAGCACCATCGCGGAGAGTCACCTCGTACTCGGTGTCAGACACCTCGACGAGCCCCTCATCGGCCGCGAGGGCAGCATAGGTCGTGTAGTCCTCCATGTGGAACTCGTACAGGCCCTCGACAACATGCCAGTTGGTGCCCATCGCGAGTGCCGATGACGTGTTCGACGGGTGGTAGTTGGTGGTTTCGTAAGCCACGCCAACCGTGATGTCGCCCGAGGGGGCGCCGTCACCACCGGTGTCGCCACCGTTGTCGGATGTGTCGTTCGAACCGTTTGTATCTTCGGTGGGATCGTCGCCACCCCCGCCACCACAGGCGGAAAGACCAAGCGCAAGTGCTGCGGTCAGGGCAACGAGGCTCTTGCCGCGTGCTCTTTTCATAACTGATTCCTCTCCGTTGAGAATTCGTCAGACGTCTGTTCAGCGATCTGATGACAATAAGGTACGTTGTCTGACAAGCTAATGCAAGCCATTTGGTTAATTTCCCGTGTCTCAATCGGGTAAATGGCCGAAATTACGTGCGAAAATCACCGCGAAGCAAGGCCAACCTTTCCGCGAATGCACAAGGAAGGGTGGATGTTTGACCGGTCCTGCCCTACACTATCATCAGTTGTCTGTTGAATTTATGGGAGGTGTCATGTTTGTTCGGCCTAGGTGTGACATACTCGCCCGGATCGAGGCCGGAGCATACGGCAAGCGCCTCCTTATCCTCTGCCACGGAGTAACGGACAGTGCCGCCTCCCTCGATGAGCTGATCGACCGCTTCTCCCCCACCCACCGGATTGTCGCCTTCGACAGCCTCGGGCACGGGCATTCCCCCTCCTTCACGGGAGAGACCCTGGCGGACCCGATCGAAGCGGCGCGGCTGGCGCTCGAACAATCGATCGCTCCCCTCGTAGCAAAGTACGGCCGTGCAATTGCCGTTGGACACTCGATGGGAGCCGCTCTCCTGTCCCGCGCGGCAGCCGATCATCCCGAGTGGTTTACCGGCCTAATCCTCGAGGACCCGGCTTGGCTCACCACCGAGCAAGCCGCCCGCTACCGAGCAAACGGACCGGCCGAGGCTAAGCGAATCGGCGACATGGTCGGCAGAGAACGAGAAACGATCGACACGATCGACGTGGACTATCCCCTCTGGCCCAGGACAGAACTGGCCGGCTGGCTCCAAGCCAAGCTCAACGTCGATCTCGACTTCGTCGCTACCGGCGCCGTTGGCTACATCGAACCATGGCAGACGTGGCTCGGGGACCTGACCGTCCCCACGCTCGTGCTGTCCTCGGATGGTGACGACACCCTCCTGAATAGAGACGGACTCCGTCTCATCGATTCTTTGGCCAATCCCGCGCTGACAACGATGTTCGTGCCGGGGCTACGCCACACCATGAGGCGGGACAACCCGGCCGCCTTCCACCAGGCGGTCGATCCCGTCATCGCCCGCTGGACCGAGGAGCATCCATGACCTTCATTCATCCCGAACTACGCCCGCCACTCGAAGCACCCTGGTCCCCAGAGTGGGACCTGGCGCTCACCCGCGCCAGGAACGAAAACACCTTCGCGGACCAAAACGTAGCCGTTTCGGGAACCGCTCTTCACGTGAGTCGTGCCGGAGAAATGGAGATAAGAGTCTGGCGGCCAACGGACAACCAGCCCACATTCCTTATCTACGCAATCCACGGTGGCGGATACACGGCGGGCCGGGCACGGTACGACGACCAGCGCAACGCAGAGATGGCACTCGAATTCAATGCGGTCGTCGTTTCCCCCGACTATCGGCTCGCACCCGAGCATCCCTTCCCCACACCGCCGGAGGACTGCCTGTCGGGCCTCACCTGGGCAATTCAGCAGTTCCCGGACCTTCCCATCTTCCTATACGGCGACTCGGCAGGATCGGGCCTGGTGGAAACGGTGGCCGCCTGGCACCTCGACAACGACGGGAGGGCCCTCGCCGGCCTCATCTGCCTAGAGCCAGCCCTCGACCCGCTTGCCGGAACCCGTTCCATGACAACCTACGCAAACGGGCCAATGTGGTCCCACGAGAAAGCGCTCCGCTCCTGGGAGTGCTACCTTGGCGGACAACACCATTCCGAACTACCCCGCCTCATCGACCGAGTCGAGAGCGAGAACTTCCCGCCAATTCTCGTATTCGTTAACCCCGTCGATCCCCTCAGAGACGAGGGAATCGAATGGGCGCTGGCGCTCGCTGACGTGGGGGCGAAGATCGAACTGCATCTCATGCAGGGCACCTACCACAGCGCCCTGTCGATCTCCGGGACCCGGACGTGGCGTCGAGTTCAAAACACAATCCACGACTTTATCGATATATTCCACTTATCAGACAACCGCGCCGCTGACCCTGCCGGCACAGAGAGCTAGACGAGGCACCAACACATGGTCAAAAGCATGTCTCCCAACGACAGATACGACAGAGCCGCGAAGCTCGCACACCTCATGCCCGAATCCCGGCGCGAAGGGACGCTGAGCCAGTCGAGCCGGGCCGAAGCGACGATGGATGTCATCGAGCAGTACATCATCTCCAAGGGGCTTAAACCGGGCGATCCCCTTCCCACCGAAGCCCGCCTGTGCGAAGACCTGGGCGTATCCCGCTCCTCGGTCCGCGAAGCATTCCGCCAGCTTCAGGCACTCGACATTGTCGCCGTCCACCAGGGCCGCGGCACCTTTGTGTCCGACATGAGTCTCCGGCCGCTCGTCAAATCTCTCGTTATCCGCGCTTCCCTGGGGACCGATAACTTCACCTCCCTCAAGGAAGTTGTGGAGATCCGCGAAGTCCTCGACGTGGGCCTGGCTCGCAAAATCGTGGAGTCCATGGAGGGTACCCGCCACGAGGAACTGCACAGCATCACCGACGTCATGATCGCAAAGGCCGAACGTGGAGAATCGTTCCCGGATGAGGACATCGCGTTCCACCGCGGACTCATGCAGTCCGTTGGTAACGCGCTTGTCGAGCAGCTCATGAGCGCCATGTGGATCATTCACATGGCGGTGCTCCCGGACCTGCCGGCAGGCGACCAGACCTCCATGATTGCCACAGCCCGCGCCCACCGCGACATGCTTCTAGCTTCCGAAGCAGGAGATGTTGAAGGCTACGAAGCCGCGGTTGATGCCCACTACGCACCGCTTCTGCGCACCCTCGGAAATCTCCCCTCTCAGCAGAATTGACGTTTCCGGTTTAATTTTGGGCGGGTCTAGTAAAGAATAGACTCATGAGTATCATCACAGCACTTGCCCGCCCGTTCCTGGCGGTTCCCTTCATCGCCTCCGGTGTGGACGCCGTCCGTAACCCCAAAGATCACATCGAAACCGTCGAAAGAGTTAACCCGACCCTCGAACAGCTCGGAGTGGGTCCACTCGACCCCGGAACAATCTCTGTTCTGACCCGCGTTGTCGGCGGTGTCCGCATCGCTGCCGGTGTCGGGATGGCAATCGGTAAGAAGCCCCGCGTTGCTGCCCTGACCCTCGCCGCCACCGAAGTTGGCCTCGCGGCCGTTAAGAACCCCGTGTGGCTCTCCGAGGGGGAAGAGCGCAAGCAGCACATGGCCGGACTTGTCGGCTCCCTCGGCCTCATCGGCGGCGCCCTTGCCGTCGCTGGCGACCGCCGCGGCAAGCCCTCGCTCGGTTGGAAGCTTGAAAATCACCGCAGCCACAAGGATGACCTCAACGCGCTGGCCGACAGCTACGAGGACCGCCTCGATGAGCAAAAGGCTAAACTGGAAGAAAAGATCGCCAAGACCAAGGAGAAGGCAAAGTCCTGACCTCAGATTCTTCCCACCTCGACCCGTGGCCGGCCCCCTTCACGGGATCACCGGTTCACGGGCTCGTTGCTGTCCCGGGCTCGAAGTCAATGACCGCCCGACAGCTTGTTGTCTCGGCCCTTGCCGACTCCCCCTCGCGCCTCGAAGGCGCTTTGCGCTCCCGCGACACGGACCTCATGATCGAGGCCCTGAAAAACATGGGGGTACAGATCGACGGCGACGGAGACACCCTCGACATCACCCCGGCGCCGCTGAAAAGCGCACACGTTGAGGTTGGCCTCGCGGGAACCGTCTTCCGTTTTCTCGCGGCCGTGGGCGTCCTGGCCGACGGTCCCGTCAGCTTCGACGGCGATAAGGCTATGTACGCGCGCCCCATCGAGCCGTTGCTCGATGCGCTTGACCAGCTCGGAGCAACCATCACGGCAGGGAACGGCCCCGGCGGCCGCACCCTCCCCCTCACGGTCTCCGGTCCCGTGTCGGGCAACGAAGTCACGGTTGACGCATCCGGCTCCTCCCAGTTCATCAGCGCCATGCTACTTCTGGCACCACGGCTCCCGGGCGGCCTCACCATCAAGCTCGCGGGCACCGCGGTGCCCTCCCTTCCGCACATTTCCATGACCGTGGAGGCACTGCGGAACGCGGGCGCGGATATCACCGAGAACCTCGAAGGCCCGATCAGCTGGGTCGTTTCTCCCGGGCCGCTCAACCCCGGCACCGTCGTCATCGAACCCGACCTGTCGAACGCCAGCCCGTTCCTTGCGGCCGCCGCGGCAACCGGCGGAAGCGTCTCGGTACCACGCTGGCCGGCGGAAACAACCCAGGCCGGCGCTCTCATCGTCCCCATCCTGGAGAAGATGGGAGCGACCTCCGAGCTCGAGGACGGCACGCTCACCATCACCGGGCCAGAAACACTCAAGGGCATCGAGTTGGATATGCACGAGGCAGGCGAGCTCACGCCCACGGTGGCGGCCCTTGCCGCGCTGGCTGAAACACCCTCCCGCCTTTCCGGCATCGCTCACCTGCGGGGCCACGAAACGGACCGACTCGCTGCGATCTCGACGGAGATCACGAAACTCGGCGGCGTCTGCGTCGAAACGGCAAACGGACTCTACATCGAGCCAAAGCCGATGCACGGCGGAGTCGTCGACTCATACGAGGACCACCGGATGGCAACATTCGGGGCTATCCTCGGCCTTGCCGTCGAGGGCGTCTCCGTTCTCGACATTGGTTGCACGTCGAAGACAATGCCGGACTTCCCCGGCATGTGGACAAACCTGGTCACATGAGGGACACGGGAACGGACGATCCCCGGGTCCGGATCCGCCCGAACAGGCGCGGTTCCCGTCCCCGGACAAAGATTCGTCCCGACTACGATGACGCGCTTACGGCGCGGGTCTACCGCGTGGATCGCGGCCGCTACCATCTCATCCTCGACGAGTCGGGAACCGCCGTTGTCTCCGTCAAGGCACGAGAACTCGGCCGCGGCGCCATCGCCGTCGGCGACCGGGTCGCCGTTGTCGGGGACACCAGCGGCCGCAAGGACACCCTGGCACGGATTGTTAAGGTCCTCGAGCGTACCTCAACACTGCGCAGAACCGCGGAAGAGGGCGAGGCCGCCGGGAATGAGCGGGTCATTGTCGCCAACGCCGACAAGCTCCTCATCATTACCGCACTCGCCCAGCCAGAGCCGCGCACCGGCATGATTGACCGTTGCCTCGTTGCCGCATACGACGGCGGCATGGAACCAATTCTCGTCCTCACGAAGTCAGATCTTGCCGACCCCACTCCCCTCCTTGATCACTACCGGAACTTGGAGATGAGAGTTCTGTCCACATGGATCAATGAGGAAATGGGCCAGACCGACGGGGTTGACGTCGTTGCCAGCGAAGTAGCCGGCAGCATCTCCGTCCTCGTTGGCCATTCGGGCGTCGGCAAGTCCACCCTCATCAACGCCCTGGTACCCGACGCCGAGCGGGCCACCGGATCGGTCAACGAAGTGACCGGGAGGGGAAGGCACACATCCTCGTCAGCAATCGCCTTTGACCTTGCCGACGGTGGCGTCATCATCGACACCCCCGGTGTCCGCTCCTTCGGGCTCGCCCACGTGGATCCCGACATGCTTCTCGAAGCATTCCCCGACCTCATTCCGTTGGCTGAGGAATGCCCGAGGGGATGTACGCACGCGGAGACGGAACCCGAGTGCGGCCTCGACAGCGCAACGGAGCAAACCGCGGAACGCGTCGAGTCGTACAGGCGGCTTCTCGAGGCCCGCCATAACGCCGAACAATTCTGAGTCCGCGATACTGACGCTCCCCCGTCGCGTCGACCAACTGACGTAGGGTTGGTGCCATGCAATCCTTAACTCGATTGGGCGATGACCTGAGCTTCGCCACCGCCATCATCGACCAGGTCGATGCTCTGACCCTGCCCCGCTTCCAGACACAGGACTTCACCGTCTCAACGAAGCCGGACAACACCGAGGTCACAGAGATCGACATTGCCGCCGAGCAGAAGATCCGCTCCATGCTGTCCCGCTCTCGCTCGCGTGACGCGATCCTCGGAGAAGAGGAAGGCGAGACCGGCACCGCTGCCCGGCGCTGGATCATTGACCCGATTGACGGCACCCGCAATTTCGTCCGCGGAGTCCCCGTCTGGGCAACGCTTCTTGCTCTCGAAGAAGAGGGCGAGATCGTCATGGGGATCGTCTCTGCCCCGGCACTCCACCGCCGCTGGTGGGCCGCCAAGGGCCTCGGTGCCTTCACCGGCCGCAACTGGACCAACGCAAAGCAGCTTCAGGTCTCCCAGGTATCGAAAGTCGAAGACGCTTCGCTCTCCTACTCGTCGATGAGCGGATGGGCGGAGCGCGGTCAGCTCCGCGGCTTCCTACGCCTCGCCGAACAGTGCTGGCGCAACCGCGCCTACGGCGACTTCTGGTCCTACATGCTACTCGCCGAGGGCGCAGTCGATATTGCCTGCGAACCAGAGCTCGAACTGTACGACATGGCGGCACTGGTCCCCATCGTCACCGAAGCAGGCGGCACATTTACTTCCGTTGATGGCGAGCCCGGCGTAGCTGGCGGCAACGCGTTCGCGACCAACGGTCTACTCCACGAGGAAGCCCTTGGCCTCCTCCGCTCCATCACCGACGGAGAGGGCGAAGCCCGCGCCTAAACGCACACATCTAGCACATCGAGGGTTCCCAAAGGCAGAGAGTCTTGGCAACCCTCGATGTTCTTCCCCAACCGACATAGAACAAACCTCTCAGCCATTGGCGTCAATACTTCTAGGTTGCGAGACGACGCTTAAGCTCAACCGCAAGCTTCAGGCGTTCACTCGGGTGGTACCAGAGCATGTCGAGGTCCGCACAATCGTTGTAGGCATCTTCATCGCCCTTCCGTGCCGACAGGATCGTCCCCGCGGAAGCCTCCTCGTCTACAAAGATGGCAGCGACGTCGCGCCACCTGACTTGTCCACCTACTGAGACGCGCGATGGTTCGTTTTCATCAGCAGATCCTGCCGCACCATCAAACGCAATCACGAGTCGAAATGGGACATATGCACCGGAAGTGAGATGATCGTCCGCAGCGGCAAGCTGGACGATCAAATCGAGTTCTTCATCGTCTTCTTCAGTGAAGACAGCACGCACACCTGGAGTCACAGCATGCCCACTCGGGATCTCGAGCACTGCTTTCTCGAGGTCATCGAGACTAATCGCCGAGAATATGCGTCTTGATTCGAGCATGTCATACACCGTTTCACCATCGAGATGCCGCGCCACCAACTCGCGGCGTAACCTTAACCATTCCTGAAAGCGGAATGTCATACAATTTACTCTGATATTAACAAGATGTATTGTTAAGTATCCGATTGCATTTCGGTCACCGTCCTGGTGAACGAATGGCAATGAAACCCTTACTTCTCGTTTCCTCAAGGGTCTAGCACCTTAAAGAGCACGGAAGTCACGAAGCGGAGATCTCATATTATGGCCACAAAATTTATGACGATTGCCGATGTCGCAGAGACACTTAACGTTTCGACGGCACAGGTTCGATCACTTATTCATTCCGGAACTCTACCCGCCATCCAGGTTGGAGGGCGCGGTCAATGGCGTATCGAGCAGACTATTCTCGATAAGTACATTGAAGACGGATACGAAGCTACTAAACGTCGCGTTCAGGGCCAGGACTAAATCCTGGCCAAACTCGATGGGGCCACCACCGGTGGCCCCATTCTCTTATCCACATGACCGGTTCTAACCGGTTGTCCGCTTTGCTAACGATGCTAATAATCATATAAACATCGTTCTTGCCCGTAAAGCGGAACTAGTGGATTGAAGATACATAGAGGTTAAGAAATGAATAATAAAGGAGAGGATATTGAGCCAAAGGACAAGTTTCCCGTTCCTCCGACGCCGAAGGAGCGAGTCTCAGGTCCGTTGCCGGATCCGCAGAAGATTGCCGAGAATATTGCGCTTGGCGCCTTCGAGGTGCTTTCGGGCTATCGATCCGTCCAGCAGCTTCAACGTTGGCTCGAGCCTCAGCTCTACGTGGAGCTAGCGCAACGTGCCGGCGTGAGGTCCCGTGTGAGGGCAAAGAAGAGCCTTCCGGCGCGCGTCATCAATTCGATCACGTGCGAACCTGCCGAGGGCGTGTGCGAAGCTAGCGTGGTCGTTTGGAACATAGATCGGCCCCGAGGCTGCGCAGTGAGGCTGGCGGAGCATCGGGGCCGGTGGAGGGCTCAGGCCCTCGACGTGATCTAGCGGCGCTTTTTCTTAGCAGCGCGGCGCTGCGCCCGGTTCTGTCCGGGCTGGGCCGGCGCCGGGCGGGCGGGACCTGACGTCTCTTCCTTATTGGTCATCATGCGAGACTTGGGGCGCTCAATCGAGAGGACCTTATCGGCGGCTTCCTGGCGCTTCGCCATGGCAACCGTCTCGTCCGCAGCCTCCACGGCTGCGATCTCATCCTTTGCTACCTGCTCGTCATCGGAGGCCATCTTCAGGCCGAAGAGGTAGCGAACCGTTTCTTCCTTAATGGAGACGGACATGGCCTTAAACATGTCGTAGCCTTCCCGCTTGTACTCGACAAGCGGGTTGCGCTGCGCCATGGCACGCAGACCAATACCTTCCTTCAGGTAGTCCATCTCGTAGAGGTGCTCGCGCCACTTCCGGTCAAGAACGGTGAGGAGAACTCGACGTTCAATCTCTCTCATCTGTTCCTCGCCGAACTCGGCCTCCCGCTCCTCATACTGGGCGTGGATATCGTCATCGAACTCGGCGTTAAGGCGCTCAACGGTCAGGCGGTTCTTCGCCCCCACGTCCTCAAGGAGCTCCTCCGCGGTGAAGGACGGGCGGTAGACGGTCTTCATGTCCGTCCACAGCTCGTTCAGGCTCCAGTCGGTGGGATCGCCCAGCGTGTGCCCTGCGACAACGTCCTCAACGACCTGGGTCATGTAGGACTGGATCGAATCGGCGAGGTCCTCGCCTTCCAGGATCTCCCGGCGTTCCTTGTAGACGGCCGCACGCTGATCGTTCATGACGTCGTCGTACTTGAGAACGTTCTTACGAGTCTCGGCATTACGTGCCTCGATAGCGGTCTGTGCGGACTCGATCGACTTCGCCAGGATCTTGAACTCAAGGGGTTCATTCGAGGGGTGGTTGTCGGGGCTCAGCAGCTTGCTTGCCATGCCCGAGGCGAACAGGCGCATGAGCTCGTCTTCGAGCGACAGGTAAAACCTGGATTCGCCCGGGTCGCCCTGACGGCCGGAGCGGCCTCGGAGCTGGTTGTCGATACGGCGAGACTCGTGGCGTTCCGAACCGAGCACGTATAGTCCGCCCAGTTCTTTCACCTCGTCGTGTTCGCGCGCAACGGCTTCCTTCGCGGCCTCCAAAACCTCCGGCCACGCGGCCTCGTATGCTTCCGGATCCTCAGCCGGGTCCAGGCCCTTCGCCTGCATCTGCTCAACAGCGAGGAACTCGGCATTGCCACCGAGCATAATGTCGGTGCCTCGACCGGCCATGTTTGTTGCAACGGTAACGGCACCCTTGCGTCCCGCCATCGCAACCACGGCGGCTTCGCGCTTGTGGTACTTGGCGTTGAGAACCTCGTGCTTGATCTTCCGCTTCGTCAGGAGCTTGGAGATCGCCTCGGACTTCTCCACCGAGGTCGTACCAACGAGGACGGGCTGTCCGGCCTCGTAGCGCTCGGCAATGTCGTCGGCGATGGCCTGGAACTTGCCGGCCTCGGTTGGGTAGACGAGGTCCGTCTGGTCGATACGGATCATCGGCTTGTTCGTGGGGATCGGGACAACGCCAATGTCGTAGGTGGAGGCAAACTCTTCCGCCTCGGTTTCGGCCGTACCGGTCATGCCGGAGATCTTCTCGTACAGGCGGAAGTAGTTCTGAAGCGTGATCGTGGCGAGAGTCTGGTTCTCGGCCTTAATCTTCACGCCTTCCTTCGCCTCGATCGCCTGGTGCATGCCCTCGTTGTAGCGACGGCCCGGCAGCACGCGTCCCGTGTGCTCATCGACGATCAGGACTTCGCCATCCATGACGATGTAGTCCTTGTCGCGCTTGAACAGCTCCTTCGCCTTGATCGCGTTGTTGATGTAGCCGATCAGCGGGGTGTTGGATGTTTCGTACAGGTTGTCGATACCGAGCTGGTCCTCGATCTTGTCGATACCGGGCTCGAGAATGCCGACGTTACGCTTCTTCTCGTCCACCTCGTAGTCGGTGTCCTTGCGGAGCTTCAAAATGATCCGCGCGAACTCCTCGTACCACTTGTTCGCATCGCCTTCGGCGGGGCCGGAGATGATCAGCGGGGTACGGGCCTCGTCAATAAGAATCGAGTCAACCTCATCGATGATGGTGAAGTAGTGGTCCCGCTGGACGAGCTCATCGACCTTCCACGCCATGTTGTCGCGCAGGTAGTCAAAGCCAAACTCGTTGTTCGTTCCGTAGGTGATGTCGGCGGCGTACTGTTCGCGCCGCTGCGCGGGAGTCATGCCGGAGGTAATACAGCCGGTCGTCATGCCAAGGAACCGGAAGACACGTCCCATAAGGTCCGACTGGTAGGTGGCCAGGTAGTCGTTCACCGTGATGATGTGAACACCCTTACCGGTCAGCGCATTGAGGTAGGCCGGGAGGGTCGCAACAAGCGTCTTACCTTCACCGGTCTTCATCTCGGCAATGTTGCCCATGTGGAGGGCCGCGCCACCCATGATCTGCACCGTGTAATGGCGCTGCCCCAGGGTGCGCCGCGATGCTTCACGTACAACCGCGAAAGCTTCCGGTAGGAGCGAGTCAAGGGACTCACCCTCTTCGAGTCGCGTCTTGAACTCGTCGGTCATGCCGCGCAGTTCATCGTCGTCAAGCTCGAGGAAATCATCCTCCAGGGCATCGACCTGCTTCGCGATCGTCTGCAGTTTCTTCACAGTGCGGCCCTCGCCGGCACGGAGAATCTTGTTGAGAATCTTTGACACGAAATTTTACTCCTGGGAATGGGACAGCTGACAACATTGTACGGCCTATAATGCGATCCGCCCGAGTTCGCGGGGGAACTCGGGCGGATATTCGGCGTACAGCGGAGGGGTACTCCCCCGAGCCGTTAGCTAATGCGGTCAACCATGAGGCGAGCAAAGGCATTGAGTCCGTTACGGACCTCGCCTTCCGGAATCGCATCGAGCGATGCGACGGCCTCGTCCGACCAGGTGCGCGCCAGGTCCCTGACCTCTTCCATGACCTGATGTTCACGTAGGAGGCTGACGGACTTTGCCACGGCCTCGTCACCAACGTTACCTGCGAGCAGGTCGAGGATCTGCTGTCCAGCCTCGTCGATCGTGCCGGCGGCGGCACGCTCCTTGAGGATCAGGATCGGCATCGTCTCGACGCCTTCGCGCAGATCGGTTCCCGGGGTCTTACCGGTGACGTCGCCGTCTGACATGATGTCGATAACGTCGTCAGCGAGCTGGAAGGCCACACCGACCTTCTCGCCGAACTCGGCAACCGCTTCCGCGATCTCGGGCGAGCCGCCGGATGAATTCACGCCGTAGCGGGCCGAAGCCGCGATAAGGGAACCGGTTTTGTCGGCCAGGACGTTGATGTAGTTGTCCCGAGCAGACACGTTTTCGGGAGCGCCGAGGGTCTCGCGGAGCTGGCCGAAGCACAGCCGTTCGAAAGTGACGGCGTGAAGGCGTACCGCCTCCGGGCCAAGACCAGCGACGAGGGACGAGGCCTTCGCGAATAGCACGTCACCGGCGAGGATCGCGGCGGAGTTCCCGGCAAGCTGCTGAGCTGAGGGCACTCCCCTCCTCATCGGTGCCTCATCCATGACGTCGTCATGGTAGAGCGTGGCGAGATGCGTGAGCTCGACGACCGCGGCTGACACCTCGGCATCCTCGTTACCCGGGTTAGGGCCGAGGAAGGACGTCAGCAGGCACAGGGCGGGGCGCAGGCGCTTGCCGCCCGCTGCCGCCAGGTGCCGCGTCAGTTCGTCAACGTCGGGTTCGGGTGACCTGACCGCCTCCTGGAGACGCGTTTCCACGCTCTCCATGAGTTCGGACAGACTTTCGTTCAGGCTGCCGGTGGCGCTGACGAGTTCTTCGATCACGGGAGTAGCACCGCCGCGTTTCCAATGAGGTCAAGGACAGGTCCGGGGAACACACCGAGTGCGATGGTCGCGATAGCTGCGATGACGATCGCCACGAGGCTCATGCCCTCCGAGGAGACTACCGTCGTCCGCTCGTCCGAATCCTCAAAGAACATGAGGACGACGAGACGGAAGTAGAAGAACGCGGTCGCTGCGGATGCAAGAACGGCGATGACAACCAGCGGCCATGCCCCGCCCTCAATACCGGCGGCGAAGGCGGTGAACTTACCGACGAAGCCACCCGTGAGCGGAATACCGGCAAACGAGAGGAGGAAGATCAGCATCGACACGGCAAGTGCGGGCTTGCGCTTGCCGAGCCCGGCCCATGCCTTGAGCGAGGTTGCCTCGCCCGTGATGTTGCCGTTTGAGTCCTTCTCGCGAACGAGGGTGACGATGCCGAAGGCACCGACCGTTGCTACGCCGTAGGCCAGGAGGTAGAACAGCGTGGCGCTGATGCCCGAGATCTCGAACGACGTGGCCGCGATCAGGACGAAGCCCGCGTGGGCGATCGACGAGTAGGCAAGCATGCGCTTAATGTCGGTCTGAATGATACCGAGAACGGTACCGACCAGCATCGTCACGATGATGATGACCCAGAGGAGAACCTCGAGGTCGCCCGCCATGCCCGGGGCAATGACGTAGAGGAACCGGATCATTGCCGCAAAGGCAGCGATCTTCGTGCCTGCCGCCATGAAGCCCGTGATCGGGGTCGGAGCGCCCTGGTACACGTCCGGGGTCCAGGAGTGGAACGGAACGGCACCGACCTTGAAGAGTAGGCCGACGAGGACGAAGACAATGCCGATGATGAGCATCCACTCCATGCCGACCGTCGCCGTTGTTGCCTGAGCAACCTCGGAGTAGCGGACGGATCCGGAGAATCCGAACAGGAGGGCAACGCCCATGAGGAAGAAGGCCGACGAGAACGCACCGAGCAGGAAGTACTTGAGTGCGGCCTCCTGCGAGATGAGGCGCTTGCGGCGTGACATGCCCGACAGGATGTAAAGCGGCAGCGAGAGAACTTCGAGGGCGATGAACAGCGTCAGCAGGTCGCCCGCTGCGGGGAAGGCCAGCATGCCGGTGACGGCGAACAGAACGAGGGGGTAAACCTCGGTCTGCTGAACGCCGGCACGGATGAGCTCGCGCTCCTCCTGAGAACCGGGACGGGTTGCTGCCGATGCCGCGAAGGAACCTTCGCGGGTCTGCGTGCGGTCGGCGATAACGAAGGCCGCGAGCAGAGCGGAGACAAGGACAATGCCTTGGGCCATGAGGGTGAAGGGATCCTCGATGAGCTGTCCGCCCACAACTGCCTGCGCGTCTTCGGTGTCAACAACGGTCCAGCGCCACACGACGGAGACAAGCGCTCCGGCGAGGGCAAGGAACGTGATCGTCACCTGGACGGAGCGACGGGAGTTACGCGGAGCGAAGGCCTCGACCAGGACTCCGAGAACGGCGGCACCCATGACCACGAGGATCGGAGTGAGTGCTGCCCAATCGATATCTGGGGTCACAAAGTTAGTCACTTGAGGTTCCCTTCGGTGAGCGCGGACGTAGCAAATGCGTTATCCGCGACGATGACGGCGGACTGTTCCGCGACCGGCTCAACGATCTCGATGATCGGGCCGGGGACGAAGCCGAGGGCCAGCATCAGGGCCACGAGAACACCGGTGACGGTCTTCTCGGAGACTCCCAGGTCCTTGACCTCGATGGCGGGCCGCGGTCCGGTGAATACCCGCTGGTACGGCAGGAGAATGTACAGAGCCGCGAGGATAACGCCGATGACGGAGATGCCTGCGATAAGCTTCGAGACCTCGAACGTTCCGGCCAGGACCATGAACTCGGGAACGAAGCCCGACAGGCCCGGCAGGGACAGGGTCGCAAGACCGGCGATGAGGAAGCCGCCCGCAAGCAACGGGGTGACGCGCTGCCAGCCACCGTAGTCGGTCACCATCTGCGAGCCGCCCCTCTTTGCGAGGTAGCCAACGATGAGGAACAGCGCTGCCGTTCCCACACCGTGCGCAACCATGTACAGGATCGCGCCGGTCATGGCGGTCTCGGATCCGGAGAAGATACCCATCACCATGAAGCCGAAGTGCGACACCGAGGTGAACGCGATGAGGCGCATGAGGTCCTTCGAAGCGATGGCCATGAAGCCACCCCAGATGATCGAGATCAGAGCCAGGATCATGATGACCGGCGCTGCGTCCTGTGCGGCGCCCGGGAAGAGCGGAAGACACAGGGCGATCATGCCGTAGGTGCCGACCTTGTCGAGGACGCCGACGAGCAGCGCGGATGTTCCGGCCGGTGCCTCTTCCGTTGCGTCGGGGAGCCACGTGTGGACCGGGAACATCGGGGCCTTCACCGCGAACGCGATGAAGAAGGACAGGAACATGAGCATCTGTGCTGTCTGCGAGCCGTCAACCGAGCCTGCCAGATTGGCGATGAGGAAGCCTTCGGGTCCACCCGGTCCGGAGACGTACGCGGCGACAACGCCGACAAGCATGACGAGTCCGCCAGCAAGCGAGTACAGCAGGAACTTCAGTGCCGCTGCCTTGCGCTTCGGGCCACCGTAAGAGCCAATCAGGAAGTAGACCGGGATGAGCATTGCTTCGAAGAGCACGTAGAACAGGAACACGTCCTGCGCCGCGAAGATCGCGATCATGACGGCTTCGAGAGCAAGGACCCAGGCGACGTAACCGGCGTCGCGGCGGCCGCTCTGCTCCTCGTGAGGACGCAGGAAGCGATCCGAGTCAGCCGTGAGGATGACGAGCGGGACGAGCACGACGGCAAGGCCGATCATGACCGCCCCCATGCCGTTCACGCCCCATGCGAGCGAAACGCCAATCGACGGGATCCACGAGTAGGTCTCGGCCAGCTGGACGGTGCCAGCGGTTGCCGTGTCGAACTCGGAGACGAATGCGATGATCGCACCCGCTAGGACCAGGACTGAGACGACGACGCCATAGGTCTTCGCCTGACGGTGGAGCGGCTTGACGGCGGCCAGGATAATGGCTGCGACCAAGGGCACCAGGATTAGGACAGTCAGCCAGGGAAAGGCTGCCGTTTGTGGGGTATCCATGTAACCTCTATTCCTCCAGTCCCGGTCAGATCCGCGCCGCGAGGGCCAGGATGACGACGACGACAATACCGAGCGTCATAACACCCGCGTAGCTTCGTGCGTAACCGTTTTGGATCTTGCCGATGCTGCGTCCCACGGAGCCGAAGCTCCGTGCCACAGCCATGACGAGGCCGTCGATGAGGCCCCGATCGGTCCCGTCCACGCCGCGCGTCAGCCACTGGCCGGGGCGCATGAACAGGTTCTCGTTGATGGCGTCCTGGTGCAGGTCGTTGCGGGCAGCGTTGACCAGGACATTGGCGGCAGGTGCCTTCGCGGGCACGTCGTTGCGAACGTACATGACGTAGGCAACGGCAACGCCGATGGCGACGAGCGTTAGGGTCAGCCCGATGATCACGGGGACCGGGATAACCGGCTCCAGGTGCTCAACGGCTCCGGTGACCGGCTCGAGGAACGTGACGAAGCGATCTCCAGCATCGAGGAACCAGCCCAGTCCAACGGATCCGATGGCCAGGATGATCATGGGGATCGTCATGAGAGCCGGGGACTCGTGCGGGTGCTTAGCATTCGGGCCTTCGGAGCTCCAGCGGGGCTTACCGTGGAAGACCATGAAGAACAGCCTCGACATGTAGAAGGCGGTTAGTCCGGCGACCAGCAGTGTTGCGGTACCGAACACCCAGGGCTGCCAGCCCTCGCCGACAAACGCGGCCTCGATAATGTAGTCCTTCGAGTAGAAGCCAGACAGGAACGGGAAACCAATAATGGCAAGGTAGCCCAGTCCGAACGTCACCCAGGTGACCTTCATGTGCTTCCACAGTCCGCCGAAGCCTCGCATGTCGACCTCGTCGTTCATCGCATGCATGACGGAGCCAGCTCCGAGGAACATGCCGGCCTTGAAGAAGCCGTGCGTGACGAGGTGGAAGATGGCGAATGCGGCACCGATCGGGCCAAGGCCCGCAGCCAGCATCATGTAACCGATCTGGGACATGGTCGATGCTGCCAGCACCTTCTTCATGTCGTCCTTCGCGGAACCGACGATGGCACCGAAGATCAGCGTGATCGTACCGATGATGGCAACCAGTAGCTGAGCGGTGGGTGCGCCCTCGAAGATGAAACCGGAACGGACCATGAGGTAGACACCGGCGGTCACCATGGTGGCGGCGTGGATGAGGGCGGAGACCGGGGTCGGGCCCGCCATTGCGTCACCGAGCCATGCCTGGAGGGGGAACTGTGCGGACTTACCGCACGCAGCTACCAGTAGGAAGATGCCGATCGCGGTGAGGACGCCCTCGCTGGCGCCACCAGCGGCACCGGCCACACCGTCGAAGCTGACGGTGCCGAACGAGGCGAACATGGTCATCATGGCGAGCAGCATGCCCATGTCACCGACACGGTTCATGACGAATGCCTTCTTGCCTGCGGTCGCGTACTCGGGGACCTGGTTCCAGAATCCGATGAGCAGGTACGAGGCAAGGCCCACGCCCTCCCAGCCCACGAAGAGGACCAGGTAGGAGTTACCAAGAACAAGGAGGAGCATCGAGGCAACGAATAGGTTGAGGTAGGCAAAAAACCGGCGACGGTCCCTGTCCTTCTCCATGTACGCCACCGAGTAGATGTGAATGAGCGTGCCAACGAACGTCACAAGAAGAACGAACGTGATCGACAACGGGTCAACCCGGAAGCCCAGCGCAACATCGAGGTCCCCGCCGGGGATCCACTCGTAAAGGATGTGCTCCTGAATACGATTCGAAGAATCCTGGCCCAGCAGGTCAAGCGCGGCCATGACGCCGATAACGAGGGAGCCGAGGGAGGCAAGGATGCCCAGCCAGTGGCCCCAGCGGTTAGCGCCCTTCCCCGCGAGGAGAAGGATGCCTGCGCTGACGAGCGGAATGGCGACGGCGAGCCAGATGAGCTCCACGTTGCCGGTTGCTGCGATTGCGTTAGTAGTCACAATCTACCCCCGTCAGTTCTTGAGCAGGTTCGGCGCGTCAACGGACGCGGACCTGCGGGTTCGGAAGATGGACACGATGATGCCCAGGCCAATGACGACCTCGGCGGCGGCGACAACCATGACGAAGAACGCCACCGTCTGGCCCGTAATGTCCCCGTGCATGCGGGCGAACGTGACGAGCGCCAGATTGCACGAGTTCAGCATGAGCTCAACACCCATGAGGGCAATTATCGCGTTGCGCCGGGTGAGAACGGCTACCGCACCGATGGCAAACAGAATGAATGCCAGCACTGCGTAATTCATGAGGCTCACTTGTTCTCCTCCTTCGAAGACTCCGGCTTGACCTCTTCGGCCGCCTGCGTCTCCGCTGCGGTCGGGACCTCATCGGACTGTGAGTCCTCATCGAAGGCCGGGCCGGTTGCGGAGATCTCGGTCGACTGGGTCGGGGCAAGCGGGGCCTTGGCGCCCGGCATACCCGGCAGGCCAACCTGGCCGATCTTGCCGAACGTGGTCGGGCCGTCGAGGCCCGGACGCTCGTCGCTTGCGCGCGCAATGCGCTCGACCGTCCTGGGCGAGATCTCGCCAACGGTACGGGCCTGGCCGCGGATGCGGAGGATGCGGGAGACGGATTCCTCGACGGGCCTGCCGCCCGCGGTGAGGGCCGGGTTCGTCGACGAGTTCGATTCGGCAAACAAGCCCGCGTTGGGGGCCTGGCCGGGGTGCACGCCGGACTCGGCGTACGCCATCATCTTTTCGTTCGCGACATCCAGCTGCGTCTTACGCGGCTTCAGCTTCTCGCGGTGCGTGAGAACCATGGCTCCCATCGCTGCCGTAATGAGCAGGGCGCCCGAAAGCTCCATGGCGATCACGTGGTTACCGAAGATGTCGGTGGCTACAGCAACGGGGTTGGACTCTGCGTTGACCTCTGCCATGCCAACCGGGGTCGGCAGGTCGGTTGCTGTAAAGACAGCACCCGCAAGCACGAGGACAATACCGATGCCGCCGAGGGCGGCAACCCAACGCTGGCCCTTGATTGACTCAACGATCGAGTCGGAGGAGTCAACGCCCACGAGCATGAGGACGAAGAGGAAGAGCATCATGATTGCGCCGGTGTAGACGATCACCTGGACAACACCGAGGAACGGTGCTTCGAGGGCCGTGTAAATGAAGGCGAGCATGACCATGACGAAGACGACGGAGATCGTTGCGTATACGGCCTTCTTGGCGAACAGCAGGCCGAGAGCCGCGATCACCATGAGAGGCGCCAGCACCCAGAAGAGAATGGTCTCTCCCGTGGTGACGGTCCCGGTGACCGGGTCAATCCCGGCGCTCAGGAACGGATTCACTTCGCTGCCTCCTCAACGGGACGCGCAGCCTTGAGAGTCGGGTCGTCGGGACGGCGCTCTGCCACCCAGTCGATCTGCTCCTTGGTCGGTCCCGTGACCTCGTTGCGGTAGTAGTCGTCATCGGTCGTGCCCTCCACCATCGGGTGGGGCGCAGCCAGCATGCCATCGAGCATCGGGGCCAGGAGGTCCTGCTTCTCGAAAATGAGGGACTCGCGAGTCGGTCCCACGAGGGAGTCGAACTCGTTCGTCATCGTCAGTGCGCGCGTCGGGCAGGCCTGAATGCAGAGCCCGCACAGAATGCAGCGCAGGTAGTTGATCTGGTAGACCGCTCCGTAGCGCTCACCCGGTGCGTACTGCTCATCCGGGGTGTTCGCGCCAGCCTCAACGTAAATCGCGTCGGCCGGGCACGCCCATGCGCACAGTTCACATCCGATGCAGCGCTCCAGGCCGTCCGCGTAACGGTTCAGCTGGTGCCTGCCGTGGAAGCGCGGCTGGGTCGGGGTCCTCTTGAAGGGGTACTCCTCAGTTGCGGCCGGGCGGAACATCGACGAAAACGTGACGCCGAAGCCAGCGACCGGGGCAAAGAACCTGCCGATCGCTCCCTTCTTCTTCGGGCTGTACAGTGCCGGATCAACCGGGCGGCGATCCGAGGACTGGTTGTCACTCATCGGAATCTGCCTCCTTTGCGGTAGACGAATATGCGGGAGCTCGCTTCGCACGTGGCGAGGGCGGTAGGGATTGGCCGGGCAGCGGCGGGACCGGGTAACCACCGGAGAACGCATCGAACTCGTCCTTCGGGTCGATCACCGTGCCATCTCCCGGATCATCCCTGTCATCGCTCTTGCCCTCAACGAACCAGAGAACAGCGAAGATGACGAGGAAGATAGCGGCCAGGATGATGAGGATCATCTGCGTATCGATATCTGTGAAGGTGCCGAGTCCCTGGATGATCGCAACGGCGACCAGCCACCCGAGGGCAACGGGGATCAGGACCTTCCAACCGAGCTTCATGAACTGGTCGTAACGCATACGCAGTAGCGTGCCGCGGATCCAGATGAGGCAGAACATGAATACCCAGGTCTTGAGGAACATCCAGATCATGGGCCACCAGCCCTCGTTGAACATTCCGTCGTTGATGGCAGAGATCGGCCACGGTGCACGCCAGCCGCCCATGAACACAACAACGGCGATCGTCGAAACGTTCAGCATGTTGATGTACTCGGACAGGTAGAACCAACCAAACTTCATACCGGAGTACTCGGTCGTGTGACCGGCAACCAGCTCACCCTCAGCTTCGGGGAGGTCGAAGGGCAGACGGTTAACTTCGCCAACCATCGAAATGAAGTACGTGATGAATGCGGGGAGGCAGATGAACACGTTCCACAGGCTCGTCTGATCATCGACCATCGCCGATGTTGACATCGTGCCGGAAACGAGGAAAACCGACAGGAGCGACAAACCCATGGCGAGCTCGTACGAGATCACCTGGGCGGCGCTTCGGATCGAACCCAGCAGCGGATATGTGGAGTTAGCGGACCAGCCACCGAGCACCAGGCCGTAGACACCGAACGAGGCAACTGCCAGCACGTAAAGCAGTGCAACCGAGGAGTCGGCAAGCTGCAGTGGCGTCTCGATGCCGAACATGGAAACTTCGGGACCGAACGGCATAACCGCATAGATCGAGAACGCACAGAGAGCGGAGATCGCGGGGGCGACAAAGTAGATTGCCTTCTCTGCGCCCTTCAGCCAGAAGTCTTCCTTGAGCATCAGCTTGATCGCGTCCGCGAATGCCTGGCCGAAACCGAAGATACCGGTAACGTTCGGGCCCTTTCGCGTCTGCATCAAGCCGAGACCGCGGCGCTCCACCCAGAGGGCCAAAATCACGGAGAGGATCAGGTACAGGACGATGAAAACGGCTTTGATCAGCCAGATCCACCAGGTGTCCTGGGAGAAATCTGCGACCGGCTCAGCCATCGCCGCAGGAAATGTTGCGAGCATTAGTTAACCTCCGCCGTGAGAGACACGATGCCGCCCGGCTGGGCGCCCAGGTCCGCCACGTGGCAGGCCGGGGAGTTCTTCGGAAGCCACACGACCCGATCGGGCATGTGCGAAAGAACAAAAGGAACAGTGATGGAGCCCTTCGGGCCGGTCACGGTCAGCTTCGAATCGCGATCAACACCGAGTGCCTCGGCCGTGGCCGGGGAAATACGGGCGATGGACCGGTGGGCGGTACCGGCAAGGTGCGGCTCGAAGTCCTGGAGGCGACCGTCGTCGATCATGAGGTGCCAGGTTGAGAGAACCGCTTCCCTGTCCCCCGGTGCCGGGACCGGGTCGGCCTGCACGCGAGGACGCTCGATGCGGGCACCATCCCAGTCGACGAGCTCGCGGTACTCCGCGTGCACGGACTCGAGTGTGGGAAGCCCCAGATCGTGGCCGAGTTCCTCGGCGAGCTCCGCGAGGATCTGACGATCCGTAAGAGCTGTCGAGGTGAGGACCTGACCGAAGGGACGTTCGCGACCCTCCCAGTTAATGAAGGTGCCGCCCTTCTCGACGGGCGGTGCCGCCGGGAAGACAACGTCGGCCTTGGCCGTGATGTTGGAACGACGAACCTCGATCGCAATGACGAACGGGGCATTGTCTAGTGCCTCGGGCGCTCCCGCGGGAAGGTCGGCCAGTTCCACACCGGCGGTGATCAGGGCAAGCTTGCCAGAACGGGCTTCGTCGAGGATTCCTGCGGTGCCAAGCCCCGGCTGATCGGAAACCGTGGCGTTCAGCGTGACGCCGAGGTCAACGCGTGCCTGGCTGTCCGAAGCGGGACGTCCACCGGGAAGGAGGAACGGAACAGCGCCGGCCTCGAGGGCAGCGCGGTCACCCGCACGCCTCGGAACCCAAGCGATCCGTGCATTCGTGCGCTCCGCGAGGTCAAGAATCGCGGTCAGCGTGCCCGGGGTTTCGGCAGCGCGCTCACCAATGAGGATGACGCCGCCGTTCAGGCGCTCAGCGAGTGCCGCGAGGTGCTCCTGAGGAGCGTTCGCTGCAACAGCGTTGAGGACCGAGGGCTCGGTTCCGGGGGCCGCCGTGACGAGAGTGCCCGACATCTTCAACGTGCCGCGGGTTGCGAACGGTGCCAGGACGGAGACCGACGTGGTCTTCGCAAGAACACCCTTCCGCAGGCGGAGGAAGATCGAACCGCATTCCTCTTCCGGCTCGAGGCCAACGAGGAAGACGTGCTTGGCATTCTCGATCTCGGTGTAGGTAACACCGAGGCCGGTTCCGACAACGGACGAACCGAGGAAAGCATCTTCTTCCTCGGAGGCGACGCGGGTGCGGAAGTCGATGTTGTTGTGACCGAGGACGGTGCGAGCAAACTTCGAGTACGCGTAGGAATCTTCGAGCGGGAGACGACCGCCGGTCAGGATGCCGGAGGCACCTACCTTCTCGAGGCCGCGTGCCGCAACATCCATGGCGTCCGCCCAGGACGTGGGAACGAGTTCACCGTTTTCGTCGCGGACGTGCGGGACCTTGAGGCGGTCCTCGCCATTCTGCCAGCGGAACGCGAAACGGTCCTTATCGGTAATCCACTCTTCGTTGACCTCCGGGTCGTTACCAGCAAGGCGACGGAGAACCGTGCCACGACGGAAGTCGACGCGGATATCGGAGCCCGATGCGTCATGCTCGGTGACCGAGGGGACGGACACGAGGTCGAAGGGGCGGGCACGGAACCGGTATGCGGCCGAGGTGAGAGCACCAACGGGGCAGATCTGGATCGTGTTGCCCGAGAAGTAGGAAGAGAAGGGGCGGCCCGACTCGTCGAGCTCGGCCTCTCCGACCGGTCCCGGTGCCATGCCGACAACGAGGCCAGCCTCGCCGTGCGGGCCGGCATTGGCCAGATCCTCAACGGACGAGGGGACGTCGTCACCGTCGACAAAGCCGAGAATCGAGGCGTCGAAGTTGCCGATCTGCGAACCGTGGAGTCCATGGACCTCGTAGGCGGGAGAGCCGCCGCCGCGTCCCTGAAGCTGAATGAACGGGTCACCGGCAATCTCAGACTGGAAGCGCGTGCAACGCTGGCACAGGATGCAGCGGTCGCGGTCCAGCAGGATCTGCGAGGAAACCTTAATCGGCTTCGGGAATGTCCTCTTCACGTCCGTGAAGCGGGAGGTTGCCCGACCATCGGACATGGCCTGGTTCTGGAGGGGGCATTCGCCGCCCTTGTCGCAGACGGGGCAGTCCAGCGGGTGGTTGATCAGGAGGAACTCCATGATGCCGTGCTGGGCCTTCTCCGCAACGTCGGACGACGCCTGCGTGTAGACCTCCATGCCGGGGCTGACAGCCTCTGCACAGGATGCGACGGGCTTCGGTCCCTTGGCGAGATTGCCGTCGCGGCCCGGGCGGGCTACCTCAACGAGGCACTGACGGCAGGCGCCGGCGGGCTTGAGCAACGGGTGGTCGCAGAACCGCGGGATGCGGATGCCGACCTGCTCCGCGGCACGAATAATCAGCGTGCCCTGCGGGACTGCAACATCCTGGCCGTCAACCTTGATATTGACAAGATCGGTTTCGGTCGTTGTCATGAGACACCTACTTCGGAGAAGAGTGCGGACTTTTCGTATGGGAAGAGCTCCCAGGCCGGAGTGGTCAGGCCCTGCTCAAATTCCTCACGGAACAAATTGATGCCGGACTGGATCGGGACGGCCGAAGCGTCGCCGAGCGCACAGAAGGAACGGCCAGCGATGTTGCCCGCGATTTCGTAGAGCATGTCAATGTCGGTGGGCAGGCCCTTGCCTGCCTCGAGGCGGTGCATCACTGCCCGCATCCAGAACGTGCCTTCGCGGCACGGGGTGCACTTACCGCATGACTCGTGCTGGTAGAAGTCGGTCCAGGCGCGGACGACGCGAACAACGGAGGTTGTTTCGTCAAAGATCTGCAGCGCACGGGTGGCGAGCATCGAACCTGCCTCCATGACCTCTTCGTAGCCGAGGGGAACGTCGAGGGCTTCGGGGCCGAGGATTGCCGTGGAGGAACCGCCGGGGGTCCAGAACTTCAGCTCGTGGCCTTCGCGGATGCCGCCTGCCATGTCCAGAAGCTCGCGCAGCGTAATGCCAAATGGAGCCTCGTACTGACCGGGATTCTTGACGTGACCAGAAAGGGAGAACAGGCCGTGGCCCTTCGACTTCTCCGTTCCCATCTTCGCAAACCAGTCGGCGCCGTTCTTGATGATGCCGGGCACGGATGAAATGGTCTCAACATTGTTAACGACCGTGGGGCGGGCCAGGTAGCCCTTTGCCGCCGGGAACGGGGGCTTGAGGCGGGGCTGGCCACGGCGTCCCTCAAGGGAGTCGAGAAGAGCCGTTTCCTCACCGCAAATGTAGGCGCCAGCGCCAGCATGCACGGTGATGTCAATGTCGTAGTCACCGTTCGGGCCCAGGCCCTTACCGATGAGTCCGGCCTCGTAGGCTTCGCGGACCGCTGCCATGAGGCGGCGGTACACGTGGACGGTTTCACCGCGCAGGTAGACGAAGCCATGGTGGCCGCCGATTGCGCGCAGGCAGATTGCCATGCCCTCAATGAGGGCATGCGGGTTGGCGAGCAGGGCCGGGATGTCCTTACAGGTTCCCGGCTCCGACTCGTCAGCGTTGACCACGAGGTAGCGGGGACCGCCGTCGGCGGGCGGCAGGAAGGACCACTTGAGGCCCGTCGGGAAGCCGGCACCGCCGCGTCCGCGCAGACCGGAGGCCTTGACGACCTCGGTTAGCTCGCCATCGCCGTAGTGCCAGGCCTTGCTGAGGCCCTCGTAGCCGCCATGCTGCTTGTACGTCTCGAGCTTCCACGACTGCGGTACATCCCAGATATTTGAGATAACCGGGGCGAGAAGCGAAGGATTAGTAAACTCGGTCACCGTGATTCCTCCCCTACGGCCTGGGGAGCGGTCCAGCCCTTTTCGCGGGCGTAGCGGAGCCCAACGAGGGACTCGGGACCGGCACCAGGGCCTTCATCGACGAGGCCGTCCTCGAACCCTGCAAGGGTGCGGGACACCTCCTTGAACGTGTGGACCTTGTTGGGTCCGCGGGTGGGCTTGATGTCCTCACCGGCGGTAATCTTGTCGACCAGTTCAACCGCGCTTGAGGGCGTCTGGTTGTCGAAAAACTCCCAGTTCACCATGATGACGGGCGCGAAGTCGCAGGCGGCGTTGCACTCGAGCTGTTCGAGCGTGATCTTGCCGTCCGCGGTGGTCTGGTCGTGGCCGACACCGAGATGCTCGGACAGCTTGTCCCAGATGATGTCACCACCCATGACCGCGCACAGCGCGTTCGTGCAGACACCGACGTTGTATTCGCCGTTGGGACGACGACGGTACTGGGAGTAGAAGGTTGCTACGGCGGATACCTCGGCCCGAGTGAGCGACAGGACGTCCGCACACAGGGCAATGCCCCGGGGCGACACGTAGCCGTCAACGGACTGAATGAGGTGCAGCATCGGCAACAGGGCCGACCTGTCATCCGGGTACCTGGCGATGATTTCAGCCATGTCATTGCGAAGTCGGGTCTCGACATCCGCATCAAAACGATCGGACATTAGCGATCAACTCCTCCCATCACCGGGTCGATAGAGGCCAGGGCAATGATGACGTCGGAGAGCATGCCGCCCTCGCACATCATTCCTAGCGTTTGCAGGTTCGAATATCCGGGATCACGGAAGTGAGCACGGTACGGGCGGGTGCCGCCGGCCGAGACGAGGTGAACGCCGAGCGTTCCCTTTGCGTGCTCGACCAGCTGGTATGCCTGGCCTGCGGGTACCGAGAAGCCCTCGGTGACGAGCTTGAAGTGGTGAATGAGCGACTCCATCGAGTCGTTCATGATTTCCTTGATGTGCTCGAAAGACTGGCCCTGGCCGTCCGTTCCAATTGTCATCTTGGACGGCCACGCAATCTTCGGATCCTCAATCATCACCGGCTCGCCCTCGGACTCCTCGAGAGCGTCAAGGACCTGGTAGACGATGTGGAACGACTCGAAGATCTCCTCGAAACGGAGAACCGCGCGGTTGTAGGCGTCAGACTTGTCCTTGACCGGGACGTTGAACTCGTAGTTCTCATAGCCGCAGTACGGCTGCGTCTTGCGCAGGTCGAAGGGCAGTCCGGCCGCCCGCAGGTTTGGTCCCGTCATGCCAAGAGCCAGCATGCCGGCCAGCGGCAGCGTGGAAATGTCGACGTGACGCGCCTTGAAGATGGGGTTCTCCTTGACGACATCCATCATCTCTTCCGTCGTCGCCTTGACGTTCGGGAGGAGTTCGCGGATGTACTCGATCGTGCCTTCGGGCAGATCGTCGGGGAGGCCGCCGGGGCGGACGTACGAGTGGTTCATGCGCAGGCCGGTGATCCGCTCGAAGATGCGGAGGATGTCCTCGCGTGCGCGGAAGCCCAGCGTCATCATCGTTGTCGCGCCAAGCTCGTTGTTGGAGGAGGCGATAGCGACAAGGTGGGAGGCGATCCTGTTGAGCTCCATGAGGAGGACGCGGATCTGGCTGGCACGGCGCGGAATCTGATCGGTGATGCCGAGTAGCTTCTCAATAGCGAGCGCGTAGCCAACCTCCTGGAAGAACGGAGCAACGTAGTCCATGCGGGTGCAGAACGCGACGCCCTGCACCCAGTTGCGGTATTCCATGTTCTTCTCAATACCGGTGTGGAGATAGCCGGTCGACGAGCGGAGCTCGCGAACGTACTCGCCATCGAGTTCGAGAAGCAGGCGGAAGACGCCGTGGGTGGAGGGGTGAACGGGGCCCATGTTGACGACGATGCGCTCTTCGCCTAGGCGCTCAGCCTCGGCGGAAAGATCGGACCAGTCGCCGCCCTGCGCGTGATGCTGGGGCGCCGAGTTCAGGTCCTCGTCGGTTGCTCCGGCAGTTGCGTAGTACCGGGAATCTGTAGAAGTCATCAGTTGTAGCTCCTCCGAGTATCCGGCGGCGGGACGACCGCGCCCTTGTATTCGACGGGGATGCCTCCGAGCGGGTAATCCTTACGCTGCGGGTGACCGACCCAGTCATCGGGCATCGCGGGACGGGTAAGGCCCGGGTGATCGTCGAAGACGATTCCCATGAGGTCCCAAGCTTCGCGCTCGTGCCAGTCATTACCCGGGTAAACACCGACGAGGGTCGGCATGTGCGGGTCCTCATCCGAGCAGACGACCTCAATGGCCAGCTGGCGGTTGTGCGTAATGGAGAACAGTGCCGTGTAGGCGTGCAGCTCGCGCCCCGTGTCGTTCGGGTAGTGCACGGCGGACGTGCCGAGGCACAGTTCGAAGCGCAGGTCCTGATCGTCGCGGAGCATCTTCGCCACCATGGGGGCGTGCTCCTTCACGATGAAGAGGATGAGCTGACCGCGGTCGACGACGACCTTCTCGATGACGTCCTCACCTGCGAGGCCTTCGGCGGCAATGAGCTCAAGAAGGATATCGACGACCTCGTCGAACCAGGAGCCGTAGGGTCGGACGGCGGCCGGGGAGATCGTGACGGTCTGTTCGAGCGTCCCGAATCCGGAGGTATCACCGGTTCCTTCGACTCCCCACTGCCCGTGCGTCGTACGTACGACGTCCAGGCTGGGGCGTCCGCCCCGTGCAATTTCGTTATCGGTCACGCGAGCAGTCCCTTCATTTCGTGCGTCGGCGTGGCAGCCAGCGCGGCCTGTTCGGCGCGACGGGCAATGGCCTTACGGTGTCCAAAGAACTTCTCGTCCTTAATGAGCTTACGCAACTCGAGGACGGAGTTAATGAGCATCTCGGGGCGCGGCGGGCATCCCGGCAGGTAAATGTCGACCGGAACGATGTGGTCAACGCCCTGGACGATCGCGTAGTTGTTGAACATGCCGCCTGAGGAGGCGCAAACACCCATGGAAATTACCCACTTGGGGTCCGCCATCTGGTCGTAAATGTTACGGACGACCGGTGCCATGCGGTGGCTGACTCGGCCGGACACAATCATGAGGTCTGCGTGTCGAGGCGAGGCGCGGAACACCTCGAGGCCGAAGCGAGCCATGTCGAACCGGGGAGTACCCGCCGCCATCATCTCAATGGCGCAACAGGCGAGACCCATCGTGACAGGCCACTGGGAGTTGGAACGTCCCCATCCGGCAATGCCCTCGATGGTGGTGAGCATAATGCCCGCGGATGCATCATCTTCATGCGAATGTGCCATGATTTATCTCCTCAGTCCCACTCCAGGCCACCGCGGCGCCACTCGTAGACGAAGGGCACGGTGATCAGGAAAATGAATGTCAGAACTGCAATGAGCCCGAAAGCTCCGAGTTTCTCGAACGAGACCGCCCAGGGGTAGAGGAACACCACTTCGATGTCGAAGATGATGAACGTCATCGCGGTCAGGTAGTACTTGATGGGGAACCGTCCGGCGGTGCCGGCGTTCGGGGTTGCTTCGACTCCGCACTCGTAGTTTGAGAGTTTGACGCGGTTATAGCGTTTCGGGCCGAGCAGGCCAGTTCCGACGAGGCCACCGACGGCCACGACGAGCGCCACCACAATCATTAGGAGTATTGGGGTATAGGGGTTCATTTCGCCTCCATTGAGCAAGCAACCCGCGAAGCCCTGAGGCCCGCTTGATTCACACTTCCAGGGTAGTCGGTATTTTTCACGCTTGTGGCGCTGCCGCAGGTCAACAGCATCATGCGGACGGCACCACCTTCGTGAGAGTCGTGATGAGCTTGTCCATCCAGTCCCCATCGCGGCGGTCATAACCGTCCGAGAGGAGCTTCATGACGAGCCTCATGAGGGTCGGCCTCGGCAGTCCGTAGTGGACGCAGAGGTGCATGATCTCCGGGCGCTCGATCAGGGTAGCGAAGATACGTCCGAGCGAGTAGTAGCCGCCAAGCTCCTCCCGGAGCTCCGCGCTGTACTGGTGGAGCACGCGGTCCTGCTGGCCGAGCGAGCGGCGCGACAGCGCCTGTGCAATAAAGTCCGCTGCGAGGCGGCCGGACTGCATCGCGTATGCAATGCCTTCGCCGTTGAACGGGGAAACCATGCCGCCAGCATCGCCAACGAGCAGAAGGCCCGATTCGTAATGCGGCTTGCGGTTAAACGCCATCGGAAGCGCCGCTCCCCTGACCTGGCCAACCTGGTTCTCCTTCGTGAAGCCCCATTCCTCAGGAACGTTCTGCATCCACGTGTCGAACAGCTTGCGGTAGTCAATGCCGGTGGGCTTGGCCGTCGAGGACAGCGAACCGAGGCCCACGTTGACGAGACCGTCGCCCAGCGGGAACACCCAGCCGTAGCCGGGCATGAGGTTCGACTTACCGGGCTCCCCATCCCACAGCTCGAGGTGGGATTCCATGATTGGCTCATCGGCGCGCGGCGACCTGAAGTACGTCCGCGTTGCCACGCCCATGGGCCTGTTAAAGATCTTTTCGCGACCCATCGAGGTTGCAAGCCGTGCGGAAACACCGCCAGCATCCACGACGATCGGGGCAAGAAAACGCTGCGGCGGGGCCTTGCGGTCAGCCCCCTTGGGGCGCGCCTCAACGCCGATAATCCGGCCGGAACGCTCATGAGTAATTGGCCCCGTGACGGTCATGCCCTCGCGCAGGTCCGCACCCGACTCGACTGCCTTCTTCGCGAGGTCGTGGTCGAGGTCGCCACGCGCCCGTGCCATGCCGTAGGAGGGCATGGAGTTCAGCTCGGGCCACGGAACTTCAATTCGGTGGCCGCCGCCGTGGGCAACGAGAGAGTAGTTGCGGATCCAGCCGTCGGTGTTGATTCCCATGCGGATGATTTCCGCGACTGCACGCGGGGTAAGCCCGTCGCCGCAGATCTTGTCTCTCGGGAACGTGCCTTTCTCCAGAAGCAGTACACGCAGGCCCGTCTGTGCCAAATAGTGAGCGGTAGCTGAGCCGCCTGGTCCGGCGCCTACAACGATGACGTCTGCATCACCGCTGAGCCTATCTATAGCCACGCTTTTCCTTTCACTATCCGCGTCATCCTATCAGCGGATTTATCCCATTTATCCATTAGTAAATGTGGTTATTTACCAAAGGCAAACGTTGTTAAATTCGTTTGGTCACTGCGGCCACTCATTCGGGCTTCGTAGCCCTGTGCAGGGCAACGATTCCTCCGGAGAGGTTTCGGTATTCAACATTTCGCCAACCGGCCTCCTGGACGCGCTTCGCAAACGCCTCCTGGCTCGGCCAGTCGAGAATCGATTCCGCGAGGTAGTCGTAGGCCTCAGAATCCGAGGACACAAGCGTAGAAAGCGTCGGCAGGGCCGTGCCGAGGTAGAAGTTATAGAGCGCTCGGAACGGTTTCCACGTGGGCGTCGAGAACTCGTTGACAACCAGGGTGCCACCGGGGCGAACAATGCGAAGCATCTCCCGCAGGGCCAGATCCGGGTCATTGACGTTACGCAGGCCGTACGAGATGGTCACCGCATCAAACGTACCGTCCGCAAAGGGCAGGGCTGTCGCATCGCCGGCAATGAAGTCCATATCGGGCTGGCGCTGCTTACCGACGGTGACCATGCCGATCGAGAAGTCGAGCGCAACGGTCTCCGCCCCAGCATTCTTGTACACCTCGGTGGACGTGCCGGTTCCGGCCGCAATATCAAGGATCTTCATACCGGTGGTAATCCGCAGGGCCTCGCGGACAGCCGCCCGCCATACGTACACCTGCCCCATGGACAGAACGGTATTGGTGATGTCGTAACGCTTGGCGACATCATCGAACATACCCGCCACATCGCGCGGGTCTTTCTTCAGGGTGGCTCGACTCATATCTCCATTATGGACCCATACCAAGTATGCTTTTTGCTTGTGTCCGACCTAACCCGACTTTTCGCATTCACGCGGCAGGCCGCTTCCCGGCCGAGCCCCGGGGATATCCCGCATCCCCGAAAGAACCTCATGTGGGTCACAGCCACGGGCGGCATGGTCGGATGGGGAGAGGCCGCGGTCGGTACATTTGAAGGGCCCGACCGCTTTACTGCGGCTCAGCGCTGGTTCGATGACATCATTGCCGCCGCCATCATCGACGATCCGGTGGCCCGCCCCGGCACCGGCCTCACGGCGTTTGGAACCTTTTCTTTCTCGGACACCTCCGCCGACATTTCGACCGTGACAATCCCACAGAGGATTCTTGGCTGGGACAGCGACGGTGCCTGGGAAACAGTAATTTCGACGGACCAAAACTCCAATATCACAGCCGAGCCCATTGAGCCAATCGGTGATTTCGGACACGTCGACTGGTCGGCGGGGCACCTGGATGAGGATGGTTTCACCTCGGCGGTCGCGGAAACCGTTGAACTTCTGGCCCGTGGAGAAGCAAAAAAGGTCGTGCTGGCCCGCGACATCGACATCGTTTCCGAATTCCCCATGGACGAGAGACTCCTCGTCGCCAAGCTGACCCGGGCCTTCCCCTCCACATGGACCTACCTGGTTTCGGGAATGATCGGAGCAACGCCCGAAATGTTGGCCTCCGTTCGCGACGGCCACCTCACCACCCGCGTCCTCGCAGGATCCTGGCCCACCACGCAGGGGCAAGAAGCGGCAGAATATGCGCTCCGCTCTTCCGCGAAGGACATTGCCGAGCACCGTTACGCTTCCGACTCGGTCCTCCACGCACTCGACATTCAGGCCTCCGGCCCGGTCCGTGCCAACGGCCCCACCATCCTGCATCTGCCCAACGTCGTTCACCTCGCAACAGATTTCGAAGCTGACTTAGCAGCGGGTTGGACGGGGCTGACCGCAGCCGGTGCCATGCATCCCACCGCGGCAGTCGGTGGCACCCCCACCGATACGGCCCTCGAGGTCATCGACCGGATCGAGGCCCTCGACCGGGGCCGCTACGCGGCACCCGTGGGCTGGATGGATTCGTCCGGTAACAGCGACTGGGCGCTCGCCCTGCGATGTGCACAGCTGGATCAGAACGATCCCCACCGCGCCCGTGCCTTCGCCGGCGGCGGCATCATGGAACGCTCCGTCCCCCAGCAGGAACTCGCCGAAACCGAAGCGAAGTTCTCCGCGATCCTCAAAGCCTTCGAATAGCGAGAGCTTCACGGTGCTCGACAGAGCCCACGCAACCGGGGCGGCCGGTCGGTTCAATCGGAAACCTTTCCTCGCTATTATTTCTTTGACACCTCCGGTGGGCAACGATGCTCGCTGAACCCGGTATGGCACCCGCCAGACTCGTGCTTATCCGGCCCGACAGACGTTAGGACAATGATGATGACCGAGAAGCCCGCGCGTTCCGCCCGCCAGTCCGAGGCCGCCGCCCGCAATGCCAAGATTCGGCAGGAGAAGCGGAAGAAGCAGGAGAAGCGTCGCAAACTCACAATCGGCATTGGCACCATCATCGCCATCGCTGCCCTCGTCGCCTTCTTCGTGTTCGTTTTCTGACGCCCACCTCCCATCCCCGTAGTCCGGTAGGGAAATCAGCCCGTGTTTCCGACACTCATGTCGGAACGCAGGAAGCCCCGCGCCTAGATCTGAATGATCATGCGCGGGGCTTCCCTTTTGGCTATGACGTCTTCCCGGTAGGTATCGGGGTGGTCTCTTCTGTTGAAGCAATGGGCCCGGTCTGTTGAAGCAATGGGCGCGGGCCTAGCCGGTTTGCCATCCACTTGCTAGCTAGCGGGTTTCGCTACTCCCGCGGGCGGGTTTGCTACTCCCCCTTCCGGGTTTGCTCCTCCCCCGTCCGGCTATTCCCTCATACCCAGAACGAGGTCGATCGTGTCCGTGCTTCCATCGCGGTACACCTCGAGGGCGATGGTCTCGCCGGGGCGTACTGGCGGACGTAGCCGGTCAGGGCGGTGTTGGAGGCGAGCTGGTCGCCGTTGATCGACAGAATCGCGTCGCCTGATGACAGTCCATACTGCTCTGCGGGAGATCCTGGCGAGACCTCAACGATTCGGGCACCCACGCGGGTTCCGGTCTCGGTGGACACTGCCTCGGACACCGTGGTCACACCAATGAAGGCGTGATCGACCGTGCCATCATCCATGAGGTCATCAACAACCCGGGTTACCAGGTCGACGGGGATGGCGAAGCCAAGGCCAATCGACCCGGCACTGCCGCCGTCACTCGAGGTGAGGGAAGCAATCGAAGAGTTAATGCCGATCACCTCACCGGAGGCGTTGAACAGCGGGCCACCGGAGTTGCCGGGGTTGATCGCAGCATCGATCTGGATTGCGTTGGTAACAACCTGCTCGGACGTATCGTCCTCGCGGGTAACAACGGGTCGATCGAGTGCGGAAATGATGCCGGTGGTGACCGTCGAAGAAAGACCCAGCGGGTTACCGATAGCAACAACGGGTTCGCCCACGATCAGATCCTCGGAGGATCCAAGCGTTGCGGGAGTGATGTCATCGGGAACCGTCTCTAGCTGGAGCACGGCAAGATCCGTTGAGGCATCGGATCCAATAACCTCAGCCGGAATGATCTGACCGTTGGAGAGGGTCACCTGGATCTGCCTAGCTCCGGCAATGACGTGATGATTCGTCACGATGTGGCCGTCGGCGTCGATAATGACACCGGACCCGGTCGATCCTGAGGTGGACGTCATGACGTCAATGGCCACGACCGAGGGCTGCACTTCTTGCGCAACCTGGGACCAGTTCACGCCATTGTCCGACGCTACGGTCCGGATCTCAGTCGTCGGTTCAGACGTCGCGCTCGTTGATTCGTGCGGCTCGGACAGTCCATAGAAAAGTCCGGCGCCACCCGCACCGCCAATGAGGCCAGCGACAAGCGCAAGGGCGGCGGTTCCCGCCACTCCCCTCTTTGCCTTCCGCTTCGGTGGTTCATTCCAGGAACCCTGACCGTAGGACGGGCCGTAGCCGTTTCCGGTGGGACCGTTCGGACCCAATGGGCCAGCCGGAGCGGGACCCGACATCCCGACATACCGAGCGTTCGTGCCGCGCGGTGCCCCGTAGTGCGCTCCCTGGGGTCGACCAGCACCCGGCGCGGATCCAGCGTGGGGCGTCGAGTTGCTCATCGGCGCCAGTCCAGCGTGTGCCTGACCGGTCTGCGGGACGGAACCCGCCCTGTCACCGCCGAGGCGCGAAGCAGGAGCTGACATCGGTAGCGCACCACCCTGGGTGGACGGGCCAACCGGGCGATGCCCCTGGCCCTGCACCCCCTGAGCTGAATCAGCTTGAAAACCGTGGGCCGATGCCAAGTTGTTTGCCGACCGTGCGGTATATCCGCCGGATCGTTCGCCGGGCTGCCAGGACGTGCGCTGCTGGGGATCCGCGCCGGTTGCCGGAGCCAAGGGCGTTGCCCGGTCGGCATGATCCGGCTTCGGGGCGAAGCGCCGAGTGTCATCATCGGTATGCGGCGCGTCCGACGGGGCCTGTGGTTTGTCGGGGCTTGCTTCGCTCCGCGGCTGCTGCCCGCCCGATCCCTCGCCGAGCCATCCGCTCGTATTCCACCGCCCGTTGTCGTTCTCGCTCACAGTTCCGATTCCCTTCTGTTGGTCTTGATACTGCCCTAGTTAAACGCGCGGTTCTGCTAAATCGCTTCAGGGAGTCTGAACAGACTCTGGGCCACCGGCCGCCTTTGCCGCCTCAAAAGCCATGGCCCGCGCCAGTTCTGTCCGTTTTGCTCGAACCTCAGTGACCGGTCGCTCGCAGGCAACGCGAATGACCCTGCCAGCGGGCGGTAGCGCAAGGACCTCGGTAAGGTGCTGCCGGTCGGTTACCTCGACCGCTTCCCAACCAAAGGCACGAGCCGCACCAGGGATATCGAGGGATTTAGCGGTGCGGAAGACGCGTTCGAACGTATCCGCGTAGCGGTCCTGTCCGTGCTCGAGGGTGGCGAAGATCCCGCCACCCGAATCGTCGATAACCACAATGTCGGCCGCGGGTTCGTCCTGTCCGCGGGTGAGCACGAGCCCACCAAGGTCGTGGATAAAGGTGAGGTCGCCAACCGCGACCTTCATGGGCCCCAGAATTTTTGCCATGCCCCGGGTGGTCGACATCGTTCCGTCGATGCCAGCAAGCCCGCGGTTGGCATGGAAAACAGCATCGGGGTGACCTGCCAGCAGGTCAACATCCCGAATAACGTTCGAGGCACCGAGGAACCACTGCCCCGGAGCATCGGCGATCACGGCGGCGGCTCCCAAAGCGTCCAGGTCATTGCCAAGCAGGTCCCTGCCCGCCTTCCAGGCGGCCTCCCCCGCCCGTTGCCAGCGAGCCAGCCACCGCGGCTGGGGAGCTATCTCGGGCATAACCTCCACGACCCGGCCAACCCTGCCTGGGTCCGTCGGGACCGGGTCGTTAGCGACGGTAATGACCTCGATGTCGGAGCGGGAGATCAGCTGTGTGACGGGGCGGGAAAGAGTCGGGTGCCCGACGACAATGACGCGCTCGATGTCGTTGGCGAAAACGTCGGCAAGAATTCGTCCCGCCGGAACGGCCTCTGCGAGGTTGCGTTCACCGCAGGCGGGTTCCGCAATGATCGGAACTGTCCCTGCCCCGGCCCTGCCCAGTATTTCGGCGTACGGCGTTCCCGGACCTGCCACGATCACGGTGGAGCGATCATCAAGACGCTCGGGCTCGATACCCTGCCCACTCACGCTTGTCCGATTGCTTGCTCGCGCCTCGAGCGCACGGACGTCGCCGTTGAACGCCCCCCTGGTTGGGATCGCATCGAAGACGGCCCCCTCGGGGTTGAGAGGGTTTTCGAACGAGACGTTGATGTGAACGGGACCGTTCCACGACAGACCGACGAGCCTGCCGATTTGCTCGGGGTCGGCAATGATCTGCTCGGCCGTCAGATCGGCCTGACCTACAAGGTTCGGGCCAAGAATACCGACCTGGTTCGTTGTCTGGTTGGCCCCGCTCCCCCGCATCCACTCCGGCCGGTCGGCTGTGAGTGCTATGAAGGGGACGCCGGAATGGTAGGCCTCGACGGCCGCCGGGTGGAGGTTGGCCACCGCGGATCCGGAGGTCGTGACAACGGGCGCAGGAATTCCGCTTGCTCGGCCAATACCGAGAGCAACAAATGCGGCGACGCGCTCATCGGTTTCGACGTGGAGTGTGATGGCTCCGGCTCGTTCCAGTTCGGCAAGTCCATACGCCAACGGCGCTGATCGTGACCCGGGACAGAGAACGACGTGCTCGATGCCGAGGGCGACGAGGCGAGAAAGAACAAGCTGTGCGGATTCTTGGGAGCTCACAGGGCTCCTCCCGTGAGAGCCGAGACATCTCTCGTGTCCTTCAGGTACTGCCACATGAGCTCAAGCCGCTTAGCCCAGCGTTCCTCCACGTCGGTTGGCGCGGGCTCCAGAGCATCGGGAACAGCTCTCCTCACCGGCAGGCTCCCATCATCTGGGAGGAGGCTGTCGGAAGCAACGTCCCGCTGGAACAGCTGAACGGTGGCGAGGCCACAGGCATGATCGAGCGCGGGGAGGGATGCCGCGAGCGCAACGCCCGATGCGATACCGATGGAGGATTCGAGGGCGGAGGACACCACCACCCTCATACCGATCTCCTCTGCGAGTTTCAGGCAGGCTCGCACACCGCCGAGAGGCTGCACTTTGACGATGATGAGGTCGGCCGCTTCCTGACGGGCCACCTCGTAGGGGTCTTCCGCGCGGCGGATCGACTCATCGGCAGCGATGGGAACGTTGACGGCCCTGCGGACCCGTGCGAGATCATCCACGGACGCGACGGGTTGCTCTGCGTATTCGAGACCGCGGGCGGCCTTGTCCAGAAGTGGCAGTGCCTCGATGGCCTGCTCGGTGGTCCAGGCGGCGTTCGCATCGATTCGGATCTTGCCATCAAAGGATTCTCGTACGGCCGCAACCCTATTGAGGTCATCGTCGAGGCTCTGGCCTGTTTCTGCGACCTTGACCTTGGCGGTGTTGCAACCGCCCCTGCGGGCGATGATTTCGCGCGCTCGCTCGGGTGTTGTGGCGGGAACCGTGACGTTGACGGGAACGGAATCTCTCAGGGGGTTCGGGTAGGGCAGGCAGGCGGCTTCGAGGGCCGCGGCCAACCAATTCGAGGATTCTGGGATGCCGTAGTCCCAGAAGGGAGAGACCTCCGCCCAGCCCGCCGGGCCTTCAATGAGGAGGCCGTCGCGGGTGTCGAGGCGTCGGAACCGGGTCGTCAGCGGGGTGGAGTAGGCCCGGTGCGGGAGGGGGAAGCTGGTAGCTCGCATGGTGTAAGCGTAGCGAAGTGGCACAATAGCGCCATGACGCTTTCACTTCCCGTGTCCGTATCCGAGACGTTTGATCCCACTAAGTGGCGTCTCGTTGAAGGATTCGAGTTCACCGATATCACCTACCATCGCGGAGTCGAGCGGAGCTCCGACGGCAACACGATCACGAGCGAGCGGGATCTGCCGATCGTCCGTATTGCTTTTGATCGTCCCGAGGTCCGTAACGCGTTCCGTCCCGAGACGGTCGATGAACTGTACCGGGCACTCGACCACGCCCGGCTCACCCCCGACGTTGGTGCGATCATCCTGACGGGCAACGGCCCTTCTGCCAAGGACGGCGGGTGGGCGTTCTGCTCCGGTGGTGACCAGCGGATCCGCGGTAACGATGGCTACCGTTACGACGGCGGTGAGACATCGGATGAACATGCGAAGACGCGCGACACGATCAACCCGGAGCGGGCCGGAAGGCTCCACATTCTTGAGGTGCAGCGCCTCATCCGGACGATGCCGAAGGTTGTTATTGCCGCGGTATCGGGATGGGCGGCGGGTGGCGGCCACTCCCTCAACGTCGTGTGCGACCTGTCGATTGCGTCGATTGAGCACGGCAAGTTCAAGCAGACGGATGCCAACGTGGGTTCTTTTGATGCTGGCTACGGTTCAGCCCTGCTCGCACGTCAGACAGGTGATAAGCGCGCCCGCGAGATCTTCTTCCTGGCCCGCGAATACTCCGCCGAGGACGCGGCCGCATGGGGTGTGGTCAACGAGGCCGTGCCGCACAGTGAGCTGGAGGAGAAGGCCTGGGAGTATGCCCAGATCGTCCTCACGAAGTCGCCTCAGGCGATTCGCATGCTGAAGTTCGCGTTCAACTTGCCGGACGATGGCATTGCCGGTCAGCAGGTGTTCGCCGGTGAGGCAACCCGCCTCGCCTACATGACAACCGAAGCGGCAGAGGGCCGGGATGCGTTCCTTGAGAAACGCGAACCGAACTGGTCTGACTTCCCGTACTACGCATGATCCTTGAAGGCGGGACGGACCCCGACAGTATTGAGCGCCTCGCGCACGCGGCGGCGCACTCCCTTTCCACCCATCGGTCCGGTGAAAACCCGGAACCGATCCTCCTGGTTGAGCCGGGCGCAGAGAACGTCGAAGACGTCAACCCTCGGCTCGGCACTGCCTTTATTTTGCGCACCTCCGGCTCCACCACGGGCACCGGCAAGCTCGTTGAACTCCCCTGGGAGTCCATCATTGCCTCAGCAGAAGCCACCAACCGGTCGCTCGGCGGCCCCGGCCGCTGGCTAGCGTCTCTGCCCGTACATCACGTGGCCGGCCTACAAACGGTTCTCCGGTCCGTCATTGAGGGCCTGTCGCCGCACCCCTACCAGCTTGGCGATCCCCTGCCCGAGGGCAGGACCTACCTGTCGCTGGTACCCACGCAGCTACGCAGAGCCTTGCGCGACAGAACGGTCACCGAGCAGCTCCGCAAGGTCGACGCGATTCTCGTTGGCGGTCAAGCCACTCCCGGGTCGCTTCTCGACGAGGGAAGGGCAGCTGGTCTCAACCTGGTGACGACATACGGCATGACGGAAACATGCGGCGGTTGCGTGTATGACGGGCTCCCAATCGGTAATACGGGACTCGCGATCGAAGACGGCCGCATCATCATCGAAAGCCCCGTCGTGGCCCTCGGCTACGTCGGCGGACCCGCGTTCAATGGCAGGTTCGTGACGAACGACGCCGGGCGGATCACCGACCGGCTCACGATCCTGGGGCGCATTGACGACGCGATCACAACCGGCGGGATGACAATCATGCCGACCCTCCTCGAAGACCTCGTTGCTTCCCTGTTCGGCCAGGCTTCAATCGCCTCCGGAATTCCCGACCCCGAATGGGGAGAAAAGCTGGTTCTCGTCACCGAAGCATCCATGAACACGAAGGAGCTACGCTCCGCGGCGAAGGAGAAACTCGGGGTGGAATACGCCCCGAAGGACGTGATCTCCCTTGCTGAACTGGGCCTCGACGCCTTTCCCCTGAAAGACTCCGGTAAAATAGACCGGCGCACACTCGCGCAGATTCTTCAGAAGGGATAGTCGTGGCAACGCTCAAGGACTGGCTCGAAGGAGCCAGGGTAAG
This sequence comes from Flaviflexus ciconiae, assembly GCF_003971195.1. Classification (NCBI taxonomy): domain Bacteria; kingdom Bacillati; phylum Actinomycetota; class Actinomycetes; order Actinomycetales; family Actinomycetaceae; genus Flaviflexus; species Flaviflexus ciconiae. The sequence continues at coordinate 1,668,138 of NZ_CP034593.1, forward strand.
AACCCTGCCTGCCGCAGTCGCCCCCGTCCTTATCGGCACGGGAGCCGCCTACCAGGTCGGTTCAGGTTCAATCCCCCGCGCCCTACTCGCGGGCGGCGTTGCCCTTGCCTTCCAGATCGGCGTGAACTTCGCAAACGACTACTCCGACGGTATTCGCGGAACCGACGACGTACGCACGGGCCCACCCCGGCTCACCGGTGGCGGCATGGTCTCCCCCGGGATCGTCAAGGTGGCGGCATTTGCCAGCTTCGGCCTTGGCTGCCTCCTCGGACTCGTCCTCATCGCTCTCTCGGGAGCCTGGTGGCTCCTTGCGGCCGGTGTGGCCGCCGTTATCGCAGCCTGGTTCTACACGGGCGGCGACAAGCCCTACGGGTACATGGGGCTCGGCGAAGTCTTCGTCTTCATTTTCTTTGGGCTCATGGCAACCCTTGGCACAACCTGGACCCAGGCAGGTCAGCTACCAGCATCATCCTGGCTCGGTGCGGTTGGCGTTGGTTTCATTGCTTGCGCGCTTCTCATGATCAACAACATCCGCGACATCCCCACCGACTCCCTCGTCGGTAAGCACACGCTCGCGGTGCGCATGGGAGACAGGGCAGCGCGCCTCGCATTCGTCACCATGCTCATCATCCCGATGCTCCTGGCATGCATCATGGCTATCGAAGCCCCCTGGGCGCTACTCTCGCTCCTGCTCCTGCCCGTCATTGCTCTCCAGGCAAAGCGGGTTCTCGGAGGAGCAAACGGACGCGACCTGATCCTCGTCCTCCGCGACACTGGTCTCATTGAGCTCGGCTACGGCATCACCCTGCTCATCGGCCTCGCGATCTAGACCAGACCTTCACATGGCCAAGCCAGCGTAACTGGACGGGCCAATATAGGTGGGCGGGCAGCTTCTGGTGCCTGTCAGGTGATCCAGGCAGATCCAGCCCGCTATCAAACGAGCCAATGAGAGCAGCCGTCCCGGCGCTCCACCGAGACGTCTTCGCATTAGCGCTGTTCGGGCCGTTCCTGCGTCTCGGTTGCTGCGTCACCTTCCGGCATCTGGGTACCTGCTTCTGCGGTGCCCGTAGGCTCAGGATTAACTACCTCTGCGGATCTTGATTCGCGGCCCGTCGTTTCGTGGATAATCTCGTCCTCAATGTCCTCATCGGACGGCCCGGAGGCGGGCTTCTTAGCGGGCTCGTGTTCCCGTTTGGAGACGAGGGACTCAACGCTTCCGGCGGCTTCCTGGCCTTGACGGGGGAAGAAGATGAAGCCTGCCATCGCTCCGCAAATGATTGCGACAAAGGCCAAAAGATAGGACCGCATGCCCAAGAGATAGAAGACTCCGGCGAAGCCGGCGATCAGGACGATACGGATCGCGGTGTATTTCAGGATGCTCACCACTCAAGCCTACCGTGACCCTGACCAGGTACATCGCCTATGCTGGGAGGGTGCCAAGACTGATCGCCGTACTTCTCCTCGTAGCCATAGTGGTCTACGCATTCATCGTTGCGGTCCGGATGGATCCCAAGAAGAGCCCAGCCGGCATCAACAAGTGGGTCTGGGTGATCTTCACGATCCTCCCTCCCGTTATCGGCTCCATCATTTTCCTCGTCGCCAACTACGTGACGAACTCCAAGAACAATCCGCGTCGCGGCGGACCCGACTTTCTCGGCCCGCTCTCCCGCGACCAGGGACCCCGCCCGGGGCCAATGGCTCCCGATGATGATCCCGACTTCCTGCGAGAACTCGAAGAAGAGCTTCGTCGCGCCCAGTACGACAAGAAACTGAGAGATCACGAGGATGACAGCGACTCATCCTCCTCATGATCGGCTCGATGCGAAGGCCGTGATCGGTGCTCCGGTCGCGGCCTTTCTTGCCGTTCTCGGAGCCTCAATCGCCTGCTCCCTGATCGCGGGCACAATCCCCGCTGTTTCCGAAGCTACCGGCCAATCCATCCCGTTCTTCCTCGGGGCTCTGCTCCTGACCCTCGGGGCTTTCGGTGGCTTGCCGGCGGGCGAGATCAGCCTCACGCTTGGGACGGTGGGATTTACTTTTGTTATTGTCCCGCTTCTCTTCACCGCCCTTGCCGCATTCATTCTGTACAAGGTCCACCGAGCCTCGGAACTATCTCAGCCACTGCCGGACACCGCCGACAGGATCGTTGCCGGCGCCTGCTCCGGCATGGTGCTTCTCGTGTGCTGCGTACTTGCCTGGTTCGCCGCGTCGCTCCTCAATCCCGACAGTTCCCGAGCATCCCTGACGTCCAACGTCTTCATTCTCGCGGCCGGTGCGCTCCTGGTCGGCACGGTCTTCTCCGCGGCCGGAAGGAACTCCACAGATCACAGGCGGCCCGCCTGGATGTTCACCATGAGGTATGCGCTGGCGACCGGCATGCCCGTCGCGATTGTCGTCTGCATTGTCATGACCGTGTCTTTCGACTGGGGCTCGTCCGCATGGCTTCTGCTTGGGAACATGGCGGCAGCAATATGGGTAGGTATTCATGGCGGCCTGCTCACGTGGCAACTCGACCTTGCACCTCTCGGCGGCCCAAGCACATCGGGAACGGACCTGATCATCGCGGCTTCCGAGGGCCCGTGGACCATCATCTGCCTGCCCCTGGGCGCCGTCGCCATCATCTTCGCAACCCTGGCGTGGCGCAGGGAATGCCTATCACAATCTAAGTGGGCGCTACCGTGCGCCTTCGCAGTCATCACGGCAGTATCGCTCGTGGCGGGCAGCTGGTTCTCCGGTTACATCCGGGTGGGGGCTGATACCTCCCGGCTGTCTGCGATGCTTCTCCTATCGCCCTTCAACATTGCGATCATGGGGGCTATCGGATGCGTTATCGACCGGCTGGCACGGCTCATGGTCGGTGGAAACGTTACAGCTCAGACTGCGGCACCCAACCACAGCGCCAATCGGTCCAGAGGTTAACGTCCCCACCATCGAGCAGGAACACAACCTGCTGGTAACCTGAAACCAGCAGAGTGTTTGTTTCATGCTCATCCGGCGGAAGTTCAAAGAGCGCAAACTCTTCATATCCGGGAGTTTCACCGACACCGGGATAAGGATTGAGGGACTCGACCTCGATCGGGTCCTGCTTCATCGCTTCCCGGATCTCATCAATCGACTGCGTGCACTGCAGCGCGCCCCCGAACTCATCAACTCTGACGGGTACCCCGTCCGGCATACCGATCTCGATCGTGTCAGAAAGTCGACCATCGCTCGAGGTGACTGAAAAGCCAGCATCGATTGCCGATACGTCAGTGATGGGACCGGGGTTCACATAAAAGGCGGTACGGATGCCGCCGTCCTCGTAGCCGAGAATAAGCAGACCGGTACCGGTCACTTCACGGACGGGGTCGGAGCCTCTATCCTCTTCCGAGGAGTAGTAGGAGACCGTCTGATCGAGGACGATCATGGCGTCTTGAACACCGTCAGCATTCGCATCCGAGTAGTACACATCGTCAGCGGTAAAGGACAGGTCGACGTTTGCGACGCCCTCGGTGACGGCTTCCTCGCCAAGCTCGACAGTTGCGCTCCCTTCCCGGAACTCGATCCGGTAACCGCCCTCGGGCGTGATAGCAGCGGCAAAGCTTCTCTCGGGGAACACATCCTTATCGAAGGACTCGAGGAACTGGATACCCCGGATGACAAAGTCGAGGTTTAGAAGGTCGATATCTTGGATCTCGGGGCTTCCCAGCCCCGCATTCGTCAGGGTCGCGGGAGGTTCCGGGAGGACCAGCCAGCGGGACTTAAGGTCGTCGCCGGAGCCGCAGGCTCCGAGGAGAGCGGTGGCGGCTGCTAGGGCAACGAGCCTAGAGCCCCGCATAAGAATGCAGGGAGTCGACGAAGAAGTTGATGACGTAGTAGTTCACCATGAGACCCGCAATGCCGATGAGGTTGAGCCAGGCGGCGCGCTTACCTTCCCAGCCACGGGTGGTGCGAGCATGCAGGTAGGCCGCGTAGAAGCCCCAAACGACCAGCGACATGGTTTCCTTCGGATCCCAGTTCCAGGGACGGCCCCAGGCGTGCTCGGCCCAGATAGCGCCAGCAATTAGAGTGAAGGTCCACAGAAGGAAGCCAACGACCGTGACGCGCAGAGCGCCCGTCTCAAGGTCCTTCGCAGCAGGGAGATTGCGCAACCGACTCGGCTTCTCGTCAACGACCGTGTCACCATCACCTGCGGCAACGGCCTTTGCCTTGGCCTTTTCCATTTCCTCCTTACGGATCTGGACCAGCTGGAGGGCCGACATGAGTGCCGCGAAAGCAAACAGGCCCATGGCTAGGGTTGCGGTAGAGACGTGGATGACGAGCCAGTAGTGGTCGAGGATCGGCGGGGTGCCTTGCACGCGCACATAGAGCACGGCAACGGCAATACCGAGGGAGAGAACGGCGAGGCCGTTGACGAAGGTACCCAGTACCCTTAGATCGCGTTTGCGGGCCAGAACGAGATAGGTACCGACCGCCACGCACGTGAACGTCAGGGTGAACTCGTACATGTTGGCCCACGGGACACGGGATCCTGCGACTCCTCGTAGCACCGTTCCAACGCCATGTAAGCCGAAGCCCAGCACGGTGAGCGACATGCCGATATTGGCGGCCTTACGGACCTTTACTTCCTTGTCCGCCGAGGTCAGGTCGATGCCGAACGCGATCATCGCAATCGTGTACACCGCCATCGCCCCGTACACGAGGATCAGGCTGATCTCTTCCAGGTTCATGAGTCCTCCTTGAGGCCAAGAGTAGTGGACACGACTCTATCGAGCCCAGTGTCGCCCTTCCGCCCGATTGCGGCGGCGTGCAACGTGCCGTTCTCGTACCGTACCCACACGCGGCGGCTCGGTATGAGAAGCGAGGTGGCAAGGCCCGCCAGTCCAAGGACCGCGAAGCCCAGCATCCATCCCAGCGTCGGATCGTATCGCATGTCGAGGGCCGCGAAGCGGGCCAGGTCAACGAACTCGATCGTGCCATAACCGCCGGGAATCTCGGCAGACTGTCCCACGGCCGAGGTCGTCAGAACGCCGACCTCGGCTTCCCCGATCGCTTCGGTCACCATCTCCATGTTTTCCGTGTCGAGGAAGTAGACGTTCTGGGGAACCCCTTCATCCAATCCCAGGTCGCCCGTCCACGTTGTTGTCACCAAAACGGGGTTAAGCGCATCGGGATTGACGGAGATGATGACACCATCTTGCTCCTGAGCCGTGGGGAACAGCGTCGCCTGGAAACCGAGCTGCGGACCGGACGTCACGTCGGGAACCTTGATGACACCGGTGGAGATATAGGTCTGAGTGATATCGGGCAAGATAACATACTCATCGAGTGCCACGTTGCCGTCGGAGTCGGTGATCCTAATCCGCGGCGCGTAGCCGTTGCCGGACAGATAGACGTTCGCTCCCCCAACGACGATCGGCTCGTTCGGACGAATGATTTCCGTGCGGGTCTCGCCGTGTTCTGAAATCGTCACGTCCGCAGCAAAAGCCGAAGGCGCACCGTCCTCGTAGAACTCCGGCCTCATCTCGTCCAGAAGAATCCGGTAGGGCGGTAGGGATTCTTCGTCAACGAGAATCCCGCGGTTAAACGTGTCGTAGGAGAGTACAGAGTTCGCGAAGGTGCCGCCCTCGACGATGATGGCCTGGCCACGGTAGGAGACGGCCTGCGAAAGACCAAAGACGATGAGCAGGCCCAGGAGCGACATGTGGAAGATCAGGTTGCCGGCCTCCCGCAGGTAGCCGTTCTGTGCCGAGAGCGTCCCGGAGCCCACTCGGGTTCGGAAACCCCGCAGGTTCTTCTGCACCGTCTCGAGAGCCTCATCCTCGGACAGCGCAGTTTCCGTTGACCGGTAGCTCTCGTACCTCGTGAGCCGGGCAGGAACTCGCCCGGGGCCGGCCTTGATGTCCTTGTACAGCGTGTACGACCGGGGCACGATGCAGCCGACAAGAGAAATAAAGAGAAGGATGTAGATCGCCGCAAACCACGGCGCGGTGAGGATATTGAAGAAGCCAAGAGCATCGAGGATGGTGCCCCAAATCCCGTTCTTCTCAATCCACTGCTCGGCCAGGACGGGGTCTTGGCGCTTCTGCGGAATGATCGATGCGGGGATGAGCGCGATGACAAGAAGTAGCAGCATGATGATCGCGTTGCGCATCGATGTGAGCTGCCGCCACCCCCACCGGAGCCAGCCCTTCCATCCGATCCCAACGGGAGCCGATGGCTGAGTGTCTCGATTAGACCTAACCGTTTCCATCACACCACCAGTTCCGTCTGACCCGAAAGATTCGCGACCCAGTTAATAATGTCGATCCACCAGCCGGTCACCATGAGCAGACCAACGAGGATCAGTGCGACACCACCAAAGATCTGAACTGTCCGGCTGTTCCTGCGCAGCCAACCCAGGATCTTCGTTGAGCGATCAACGGTCAGGGCCGCAATGATGAACGGCAGGCCAAGACCAATGCAGTAGGCGACCGTCAGGATCGTTCCGCGCTCAACGCTTCCACTCGAGAAAGACATTGAAAGTACTGCGGCAAGGGTGGGTCCAATGCACGGCGTCCACCCCAAACCAAACACGCCACCGAGCAGGAAAGCTCCGAGCGGGCCGCCCCGCTTCTGAATATTCAACCTGGTCGTCCGCTGCAGGAACGGCAAACCGCCGATAAAGGCAATGCCCATGACAATGATGATGGCGCCCGCAATCATCATGACCGTGTCCTGATACTGCGTGAAGCGCGCACCCGCCGCGGAGAAAACGACGCCGAGGAGAACGAAGACGGCGGAGAATCCCGCCACAAACAGCGCTACCGACCCCGCAAGTCGCCAGCTTTTCTGCCCCTCCGCCGTTGCCGGGGCGAGCGACGAAAAGTAGCCAAGGTAGCCCGGCAGGAGCGGCAAGACGCACGGGGAGGCGAAGGAGACAAGTCCAGCCACCAGCGCGGCCCCAAGCGCTAGGAGCATGGGTCCGCCGGTGACGGCACTAACGAAGGAGTCGGCCAGGGACAGCGGCATCATAGAGCGTCGTCGATCATGCCCCGGACAATGTCGGGATCGATCTGGCCAATGTAGCGGGCCGCGGGCCTGCCCTCGGCATCAAGAATCAGTGTCGTGGGGACCGCCTGGAGCGGAACCGTGCCCTCAAGATCGGCCACAAACTGACCATCGGAACCATCGATTGATTCGTAGGGGGTTCCAAAAGACCGCTCGAAAGCCTGGGCCGTTGCCGCATTGTCGCGAACGTTCACGCCCAGGACAGTCACGTCATCGGCGTAGTCCTCGGCAATCGCATTGAGGTCTTCGGCTTCGGCCCGGCATGGCGGACAGGCCGCGTACCACGTGTTAATAACGACGACCTCACCGCGCAGGTCCTCCAGGCTGATCTCTTCGCCCTCGAAGGTCGTTCCCGAAGCGGAGACGGCGTCAGCTCGTTCGGCCTCTTCCCAGATCACCCAGTTGGCGTCGCCGCCCTCGTATTGCTGTCCTGCGTCGAGAGTTCCCGAACAGGCCGTCAGAACGGGGAGAAGAAGGAAGGGCAGGATCCTGGCTTTCCGCACTACTCTCCCTTCGCCTCGGCAGCCACCGAGGTGCCGGGAACCATGTCGGCTGCTGACTTTAAGAGTTCAGCGGCGGGCTCCCAGTAGTCGAGCGACAGGAGCTGGGAATCGGCGAAGGTCAGCGACGTAACCGATGCAAGTGCACACTGGCGATTGCGCGGATCGTGGGCAAGCGACTTCTTCTCAACGAAGCGCCTCATCGTCCATATCGGCAGCTGGTGGCTAAAGAGCACACCCTCACCCCCGCGAGCAGCGTCAAGGGCGGTAGCGATGGCCCCGCTCATGCGACGCACAACGTTCGTGTAGGGCTCGCCCCAGGAGGGCTCAAAAGGATTCGTGTACCACGAGTAGTAGCGGGGGTGCGCAAGCACCCAGCGATTCTTATTAACTGCGAGACCCTCAAACTTGTTATCGGCCTCGATCAGGCGATCATCGATCGCGATCTGCAGATCAAACGCATCGGCGGTCGGCTGGGCCGTTTCCTGGGCCCGTTCAAGGGCGAGGAGGCAACGTAGCGGACATCGTGTCCTTCGGAGAAGGCCTCTCCAACCTTTTCTCCCATGGCTTTGCCAAGTGCGGTGAGGTGGAATCCTGGCCTACGGCCGTAAAGAATACCGGTCGGGTTGTCCACTTCGCCGTGGCGTACGAGGTGAATGGTCGTCAATTCCATAGGTCAACAGTGCCACACGTGTCTGGGAATGTGGAACGTCAGACCGCGGGAGTGGCCGGATCGTCAAGAAGGGTCGCCATGATACGCCCAAGCTCGATCAGATCGTCGTGGCCGATCTTGTCAAGCAGGTGCTCGCGCACGGAAGCAACGTGGCTCGGTGCCAGCTTCTCAAGGAGCGCATACCCTTCATCCGTCATCCGGCAGATACGGCCGCGACCGTCCTTCGCGCAGGTCTCGCGAATAACAAAGCCCTCCTGCTCGAGGGAGGCAACGGTACGGGTGAGTCGGCTACGGGAGTGCACGAGATCGTCTGCGAGGTCGGACATTCTCATCGACCAGTCATCCGATTCGGACAGGCGCACGAGAACCTCATACTTGTTAAGGGTGAGCCCGTGAGTCTCAAACAGGTCATGACCAATCTGCGCACTGAGGCGCGCGGAACCGCGCAGGTAATTGCGCCAAGCCGCCTGCTCATCGGCTTCCAGCCATTTTGTGCTTTGCTCTGACATGCCTACTCCTCTATCCACTGGTAAGCATACCAAAATTAGTTAAAATGTAAACTACTTTTTATTCGAGACCACATACCGGGCTTCGTCGCCTTGTCGAGTGCAACCTTCGAAGACGTCAGTTTAGTTACTGCCCTGGGCCCATCAAGCAGCACGGGCAGATCGTCCGAGTACTGAGCGAGTGCGGGATCATCATCATCGATATTAACCGCACGCCATTCAATACCCCGCTCCGACTCGATCTGCGCAAGCGATTCCTCAGCCTGCTCGCACAGGTGGCAACCGGGACGCACAACGAGGGTGTACATGTTTCCTCCAGTGGAATCGGGTTCAGGCATTGAATCAGTGGGTTCAGGGTCAACGTTTAGTTTCTGAACTGGTCGCGCTTCCGGTTTTCTGGACATACTTCCAGTTTCCTAGTAGCGCTTCCAATCGCTTTTTAGAAGCTCGACCATTCGCTGGATACAGATGTGGGCCCGGACATACCGGACCCACATCGAGTCACTTCTTGTTGCGACGCTGGTGACGCGTCTTGCGAAGCAGCTTACGGTGCTTCTTCTTGGACATACGCTTGCGGCGCTTCTTAACTACGGAACCCACGGGTTACCTCCAATGTCGGGACGGCGAAGACTCCTTCGCCAATGGTCACCCGGAGATTCTACCGCTTCTTCTGCCTAAGCGTGTCTTTCGTCAGCGTCGTAGGCGGTTTTTGAGAGCAATTCGTCAACAGCCTCGGTGGGGACCCGGTAGGAGTTCCCGACGCGAACGGCCGGCAGGTCGCCGGAATGTACCATACGGTAGACGGTCATTCGAGACACACGTGCGAGCTCCGCGACTTCGGCAACCGTCATAAATTGCGGCGCCGAGGGAGGTACCTGTGACATACGTTTCCGTTCTTACGAGGAGAAGCCGTAACCTAACCGGTCGCGACTCCAGTGGAGTTATGCTCTTGATCATCATAGGGGACGAATGGGCCAAATGCCGATTAATTGCTGGATGTCGGCTGGATCATCTCTCATTGGGGACGCATTGAGAGTACTCTTCAACATGGTCGGACCAGCGTCAGGAGGTGTCGTGGCAGCCGATAAGCGTGACAAACCACACATGGCACGTGTGCGCAATTGGGTCGATAGGATCGCTCATGAGCGCCCTGCGCGGCTCGCTCTCATCGTTTTCGCTTCGATCATTGCCGTAGCCACCGTGCTCCTATTCCTTCCCATTGCCCGAACCGGGCCGGGCGGAGCCTCCTTCATTGACGCCTTTTTTACCGCAACCTCGGCCGTATCCGTCACGGGACTATCCGTATTGGATACGGCATCGTCCTGGACCGGCTTCGGCCACGTTGTCATCATGGTGTCGATGATGATCGGCGGCCTGGGTGTTATGACCCTCGCCTCGATCCTCGGCAGGGCCGTCTCACACCGCATCGGCCTCACTCAGAAGCTTCTGGCCGCCTCGGAGACAAAGACTCGTCTTGGCGAGGTCGGCTCTCTCCTGACCGCCGTTCTCGTAGCCTCACTATCTGTTGAGGCCCTCCTGACGGTTGTTCTTCTCCCCTCCTTTTTAGGAATGGGAGAGCCCCTCCTGGAGGCTATCTGGCATTCGATGTTCATGGCGGTGTCGATCTTCAACAACGGCGGCTTTGTCATCGTTGAGGGCGGCCTATCCCCCATGGTTGGTGACTGGCTGTTCTGCATTCCGATCATTTTCGGCACCATGGTTGGTGCCATCGGCTTCCCCGTCATCCAGGATGTCTACGCGAACTGGCGCAAGCCCCGCTTCCTTTCCCTCCACTCCAAGCTAACGATCTCCACCTACCTGATTCTCTGGCTTGGCGGCACGATCGCGATCTTCTTCTTCGAATGGGGGAACCCGGCAAGCCTCGGCGGCCTCCAAGGCGACGACAAGATCCTTGCGGGACTCCTCCAGGGAACAACACCCCGATCATCGGGGCTTTCAACGTTGGACCTGGCGGAGATGAACAACTCGACCCTGCTGATCATGAACGCGCTCATGTTTGTCGGCGGCGGCTCCGCTTCGACCGCTGGCGGTATCAAGGTCGCCACCTTTGCCGTCCTTGTTCTCGCTATCGTTGCCGAGGCACGAGGCGACCGCGACATTGTTGCCTTCGGTAAGAGAATTCCCTCTTCCACGCTCCGCCTCGCGGTCTCCGCAGCATTCCTTGGGGCCACGCTGGTCGGCGTCGGCACCCTGGCTCTTATGCACGTCACGGACCTGTCCCTCCAGGTGGCACTCTTCGAGGTCATCTCTGCCTTTGCCACGTGCGGACTCTCCCTCGGCATCACCGCCAGCCTTCCCACGGCCGGCAAACTCATCCTCATCCTCCTCATGTTCTCGGGCCGTGTCGGCACCATGACCCTGGCCGCAGCACTTGCCATGAGAGAAACCCAGCGCCAGATCCGCTACACCGAGGAACGCCCCATTATTGGCTGACGCCAGTCACACAGTTAACTGCCCAGCGCTCGGCTGTAACTCAGTCGCCCTGAGGCTCCCCGCACTCAGTCACTCCGACACTCGCTGGGGCGCATATGATGTTCATGGAGGTACGCATGCGCAAATCACAGGATCCGCTTGGAGCCGTTCTCGTCATTGGACTGGGCCGCTTCGGCTCCGCTGTCGCGCTCACGTTGGCCGAGCAGGGCCGCGAGGTGCTCGCGGTAGAGAAGGACCCGCTTCTTGCCAACCAGTGGTCGCACCGGTTTACCGTGATCGAAGCCGATTCCACTTCAAAGGACGCCCTCGAGCAACTTGGCGCCCGAGACTTCTCCGTTGCCGTTGTCGGCATTGGTTCCTCCTTGGAAGCTTCCGTTCTGACTGCCGCAAACCTGGTGGAGATGGGGATCCCGGAGATCTGGGCGAAAGCCACCTCCCGTGACCACGGCAGGATCCTGGAAAAGATCGGTGCCCACAGGCGCGTTTTCCCCGAATACGATGCTGGCAGGCGCGTGGCCCACATGGTGGCTGGCCGCATGATTGATTACATCGAGATGGACGATAACTTCACCATCGTGAAGATGAGGCCGCCCCTCGAACTCCGTGGCTTCACCATCGGTGAGTCAAAGGTCCGCGAGCGCTATGGCGTCAACATCCTGGGCGTCAAAGCCCCGCACCAGCCATTCGAGTACGCAACCCCCGAGACTCGGATCGGCGAAGACGATCTCATCATTGTCTCCGGCAACGTTGAGCTCCTCGACGAGTTTGCGTCACGCCGGTAGTTCCGTGACGCGATTCGCCACTGTCCTTCGATAACCTCATCCCATGGCAAAAACACGCACGTCATTCGTGTGCTCGGAATGTGGATGGGACACCTCGAAGTGGGTGGGCCGCTGCGCACAGTGCGAGGCTTGGGGGACTATGGTGGAGAACCGTCCGGCCCCAACAACCACTGCCAAGGCACTCGCACCCACGTCCCCGGCCGTACCCATCACGGAGGTGAAGACAACCGCAAGCAAGCGTTCTTCCACCGGTGTCGGTGAGCTCGACCGGGTTCTTGGTGGCGGGCTTGTACCCGGTGCTGTGATCCTCCTGGCTGGCGAACCTGGCGTCGGTAAGTCCACGTTGCTTTTGGACGTGGCGGCCCAGATATCCCGGATCAACTCCGAGCCGGTCCTCTACATCTCCGGTGAGGAATCTGCCTCGCAGGTCCGTCTCCGCGCCGAGCGCATCGGCGCCCTCTCTCCCAGCCTGCACCTTGCCGCAGAAGCCGATCTGTCGACGATCATTGGGCACGTCGAATCGGCTCGCCCTTCCATGCTTGTTGTCGACTCGGTTCAGACCATCATGGACACGTCCGTGGATGGTGCTGCCGGTGGCGTCTCCCAGGTACGTGCAGTAACTGCCGGTCTCGTTCATCTTGCTAAGTCGAAGAACCTTCCGGTTCTCCTCGTTGGCCACGTGACGAAGGACGGCTCAATTGCGGGTCCCCGCGTTCTCGAGCACCTTGTCGATGTCGTGTGCCAGTTTGACGGAGACCGTCATTCCCGCCTTCGCATGGTGCGTGCTATCAAGAACCGGTACGGACCAACCGACGAAGTCGGCTGCTTCGAGCTGGTTGATGATGGGATTAACGAGCTTCCCGATCCGTCCGGTCTTTTTCTTTCCGACCGGGCACGCACCGTCCCGGGTACGTGCGTGACGATCACGCTTGAGGGTCGGCGTCCCATGCCGGTGGAGATCCAGTCCCTGGCCGTGGCCCCGCGGGTCCCCCGCGGAGAACAACGTCGGGTGTTGATTCTTCGAGGGTTGCCATGACCGTCGCTGTTCTCCAGTCACGGCTCGGCGTCGATCTTGATCGTAAAGACATCTTCGTTTCCACGATCGGTGGCGCCCGAGCCTCCGAACCGTCAACGGACCTCGCGGCTGCCCTGTCCCTAGCTTCGGCCGTCGCTGACCTGCCACTCGCCCCCGGCGTCATTGCCCTCGGCGAAGTTGCACTGACGGGTGAAGTCCGTCCCATCGTCGGACTCGAGCAGAGACTGGGCGAAGCAGTACGCCTCGGCTTCACTAAGGCACTGATCCCCGCAGGAACTGACGTCAAGGTTCCCAACGGAATGACGATCGCACCGGTGGCCGATGTGGCTGCGGCCGTGAAGGAAGTGCTTCCAGTCTAGCCTCGCAGGCGACTGTGGGTTATCGCCATCTGCCTATGGCATTGAAAAGAATCGTGACCCCGAGGTAATCGCTTTCGACACCGGTGGAGCTTTCGCACTCAGTCCTGAATGTGCTCGTGGTCCTCGGGGATATCTTCGTCAACGATGAACTCTTCGGTGGGGTCGTTTTCTTCATCAACGGCAGCGTCTTCGTTTGTTGTTTCCTCGGTCGGCTCTTCCGTGGTTTCTTCCTCGGTCGGCTCCTCAGCGGGAGCGGCACCTGAAGAGTCCGTGAGGACAAAGGACTGCCTTAGCTGCGGGAATTCGGTTCCGTCGACGGATCCCTGGACAACATAGGTGCCGGGGCGCGGTGCAGGTAAGCCACCTGTGCACTCAGCGTTGGATCTGTTGCCACCCCACTGAACATCAATCTGAGTGGAGACTCCGGGGCTAAACACGTATAGCTCAGACTCGTCTCCAGACACGCAGTGGTTCGAGGCCCAAATATTGTCATTACCGGACGTAACCTCAAGGACGAGATGATCCGATCCAGCATCCAGCGAACACGTCTGCTCCGAGGTATTCGTCATCGATACAGCAAACGTGATCGGATATCCCGCGACACTTCCAAAGCGGTTGATATCCATCTCCAGCATGCTGGGGTCGCACGGGATAACGTCAAAGTTATCTTCCTCGGAACCCGCAACTATTTGTTCCTCGCGCTTGTTCAGCTGCGACTGCAGGAATACGGCTGCACCGATCGCCAAAGCTGCGACGAGCACAGCAATGATTGCACCGATGATGAGACGCTTCTTCTTTTCCTTAGCCGCCTGTTCCTCTGCTGACAGCGGCTTCGGCCGCGGCTTCCTTGTTGCGGTTGCGGAGGATTTCCCAATTTGGGATTGTTTCCGGCCGCTCGGTCGCCTACTTGGTGCACCCTTGGCGGGCTGCTGGGTGGCACGACCGGCTGTGCCTCGCGCACTCGTCCGAGAGGTTCCTTGCCGGGAGGCAGTGGTCGACGTGGAGCGACTGGTCCGCTTCGGTGTGCCGTCGGCTGCCGTGGGGCGCGGGCGTGGCTTACGCTCACTCGGGGTCCTCTTTGGACTACCGTCGCGCGGTAGCGTGCCGGGGATCGGCTTCGTTTCAGAAGGTCTGGGGCGCTTTGCGCCGCGCGCGGGCGTGCCCGACCGGCGAGCCTTACCGGGCTCGCCTCTTCCGGGGGTGTTGCCCTTGCGGGGCTTCCCCTGATCCTCAGAATCCTTCACGCTACTAACTTAGAGCCGTTGAGCATCGAAATGCTTGATCAGCGCGCCCCTGTGACACACTAAGAACGATGTTTATCGAGATTGCGGCGTGGTTCGACAAGCATGGGCGCGACCTCCCGTGGCGGGAGGATGGAACGCCGCCGTGGCATATTATGCTTTGCGAGGTTATGAGCCAGCAGACTCCCGTCGCCCGAGTCCTTCCCGCATGGCTGGAGTGGACGGAACGCTGGCCAACTCCCGAGGCGCTCGCACAGGGCCGCACCGATGACGTTCTGCGCGCCTGGAAGTCACTTGGCTATCCAAGACGAGCACTGCGACTGCGCGAATGCGCGCAGGTCATTGTTGAAAGACACGGCGGCGAGGTCCCGCACAGCGAAGAGGAACTGCTTGCTCTTCCCGGGATTGGTTCTTATACGGCAGCGGCTGTCATGGCCTTTGGTTTCGGCAAGCGATCACTCGTTCTTGACACAAACATCCGGAGAGTTATTGCCCGGCTTCATGGAGAGGCTCTACCCCCACCCGCGCTAACGAAACCCGAGCGTGAACGTGCCGCAGGTATGCTCCCCGAGGATGTGGACGAGTCCGTGGTGTGGAATGCAGGAGTAATGGAGCTGGGTGCCCTCGTGTGCACGGCACGTTCCCCGATCTGCTCGCAGTGCCCGGTTGCCGAAGAGTGCGGATGGCGGGAGCTGGGATATCCGGCAGATCTCCACGCACATCGGAGAAAGACTCAGCAGTGGGAGGGAACGATGCGTCAGGCCCGGGGAAACATCATGAGGGCGCTCCGCGACTCGGCTGACCCCATTCCGGTTGCCAGCATCCTTGAAGCAGATCCGAGCCGGGCAGAGGCAGCTCTCGAGGGGCTTCTCACTGATCGTTTGGTGGAGCGTTCAGGCGAACACGTGTTTCTTCCCGGTAGCCTAGATTCATGAGCCCCATGCCAAATCATCGCATTATCCTCTGGTCCACAGGACTCGTTATCGTCGGACTGCTCCTGTCCGTCATCGGGCTCATCCTGTACGAGTTCACTCCGGCAACGGACCGAACCTGGGCTCCCGTTATCCCCTCAATCTCCACACTCGGTCTGACCCTTGGCGGCGTCCTTGTCATCTCTCGACAAAAGGACCCGGGTCTTCACGGCTTTGCCATCCGCATCTGGAAGATCGCTGCGATCGCGACAGCCATCGCCATTATTGTTGCCGCAGTCGCAGCAGCTGTCATGATCGATCCGATCACGTCTCTCATCATTGGGCTCGTAGCTATCCAGGGTCCGATCGCCGCCTGGTTCGTTTCCGGCCAACTGGAACGTCAACGCTAATCGGTAAAGCCGACAAAGTCCGGTAGCTGTAGGAAAGCAACTTGACCGAGCTGGCTACGTAGCAATTCCCCAGTGGGGAGATCGGTCGGACACGCCTCGATCCAACTCCGATTTGCCTCGATCAAACTCGTACCCGCCTCAAAACAACACGTGTCCGCCTCGATGCGGCTAGGTGAGGTCAACGTTAGGCCCGTCGACTTAGCTTTGAAATCCACCTTCGCTGATGGGATTGTCCAGCTCCTTAAGCATCCGGGTGTTGCCGAGAGTGTTGGGCTTGACGCGCGCAAGCTCCAGGAATTCCGCCATACCGTCATCGTGGGAGCGGAGCATTTCGGCGTATACGTTTTCACCGACGGGAGTTCCCTGGATCTCTGTGAAGCCAAACTTACCGAAGAACGACGTTTCGAAGGTGAGGCAGAAGAGCCTGCGCAGCTCCAGCTCGTACGCTTTTGCTTCTAGTGCAAGGTAGAGATTGCCGCCAACACCCCGCCCTTGATAATCGGTGGAAACGGCGAGAGTACGAATCTCCGCGATGTCTTCCCAGAGGACGTGGAGTGCCCCGCATCCGACAACGCGATCGCCGTCGATCGCTACGTAAAACTCCTGGACGTCTTCAAAGTAGTCAATGAGGTCCTTGGAGATCAGGAGCCTCTGTGCAACCATCGGCTCAATGAGCTCAGCGATGCCACGAACGTGTGCGGGAAGGGCGGGCATGATATTGATCATCACGCCATTCTAGTCCCCGCTATGACACCCAGCTGCGAGCCGCGTCTGGCATACTCCAGAATCAGTGGCCGTTTCGATCCTTGCGCTTACGCTGACCCGAAGCAAAATCCATGAGTTTCCAGGCCGCCCCTCATCAATAATCAAGTCGGTGACGGCACCTGCAAGCAGTGCTCCGTGCAGTGGCAGAACCTTCGAGGCACCTGCAACAACGCAGATTCTGCGCGGGATCTTCTTCAGTTCCCCGGGGGTAGGGCCGGTGGCGCGTTTGTTGATCTCGATGTCCTCGTAGGAACCATCGGGGCGCAGGAGGACCGTGCAAATATCTCCGACAACACCCTCGGCGCGTAGAACAGAAATGTCCTGCGGTGACAGGTAGCCGCCCACATACACGTGGGAGGCCAGCGGAGAGTTGAAGGAGCCGACACCGAAAACGGCGATATCGGTGGTCTGCTGGAGTTCGCGGACCGACGCGAGGGAGCGTTCCCGCCACATTGCTTCGCGGGTTTCTGCGAAGTCGAAGAAGGCAGGTACAGGGAAGTGCCGGATCGTGGCGCCGAAGGCCTTACCGAAGGAATCGATGATTTGGCCGGCGTAGGGGATGCCGGTCGTGGAGGAGTTCGCGGCGCCGTTCAGCTGAACGACAATCGATCCGGGCGCGGGACGCGGGGAGAGATGATCGGTGACGGCCGAAATGGTCGTACCCCAGGCGACGCCGATCGTGTGGCCGGGTTTCACAAGGTCGGAGATGATGGCACCTGCGACAGTGGCGACGGCGTCAAGCCTGCGCACATCTGTTGACGTTGGAGACACGGGGACCACGTGGGCATTGATTCCGAACATCTCGGACAGCCGGGCGGCGAGCGAATCAGAGTTCTCGGTGGGCGGGTGAAGGCTGATACGAACGAGCCCCTCATCCCGGGCCAGCGATATCAACCTCGACACTGTCGAGCGGGAGACGCCGAGTCTGCGGGCGACCGTCTCCATGGTTTCACCCTGCACATAGTGCAGAACGGCTGCCTCGTAAGCAATTCTCCGACGGTCCTCGGACAACCTGACTCTCCTCGTTGTGCGGTCATGCCGTGACCATATGTATGTCACGCTCTCTCTAGCATACTGTCTAGAATCCACTGCTCCGCGATGAGCATAGGATCCCGCCTTCTTGCCGCAAATTGACGGGATTAACACGTCGTTGCGGCGGGTCAGGTTCAGCATGCACGTACGTTCATACCTTATGCGATCAAGTGCATGCCTGGCACACTTTTTTCAGTATGATGTGATTACACCCACCCGGGTGCTGGCCGCAACGTTGCGTCTCCAGTCCAACTGGCGCGAGCGATCACCACTTACTACCTTTGAACACTGTGCCGGTGCAAACGCTTCGGCACGAAGGCAGACAGCGCGTCGGCCTCACCACCACGAAAGGAACTCGTCAAAGATGACCGAGAAGAAGTACGTATTGGCAATTGACCAGGGAACCACCTCATCCCGCGCGATTATCTTCAACCACTCCGGTGAGATCGTCTCCGTTGGACAGATGGAACACGAGCAGATTTTCCCGAGGCCAGGCTGGGTTGAGCACGACCCGATCGAGATCCGTGACAACGTTCGCGAGGTAATTGGTATGGCCCTGGGTAAGGCCGATATCAACCGCCACGAGATCGCCTCCGTCGGTATCACCAACCAGCGTGAGACGGCAGTTGTCTGGGACAAGAACACGGGCCAGCCGGTCTACAACGCCATCGTTTGGCAGGACACCCGTACCGACAAGATCGCACGCGAGCTTGGCGGGGACGAAGGCGCGGAGAAGTACAAGGAGCGCGTCGGTCTGCCGCTCGCCACCTACTTCTCGGGCCCGAAGATCAAGTGGATCCTCGACAACGTTGAGGGAGCACGCGAGAAGGCTGAAGCGGGCGACCTCCTGTTCGGCAACACCGACGCATGGGTTCTCTGGAACCTGACCGGTGGTGTTGACGGCGGCGTCCACGCAACCGACGTCACCAACGCTTCGCGCACCATGCTCATGGATGTTCGCAAGCTCGAGTGGGATCCCGAGATCTGCGCCGACATGGGCATTCCCATGTCGATGCTCCCGAGATTAGGTCCTCCTCCGAGGTTTACGGCCACGGCGCCAAGAACACCCTCATCATCGACACCCCGATCGCGGGTATCCTCGGTGACCAGCAGGCAGCCACCTTCGGCCAGGCTTGCTTCGAGAAGGGCATGGCGAAGAACACCTACGGCACCGGTAACTTCATGCTCATCAACACCGGTCAGGAAGCCGTTACCTCCAAGAACGGCCTGCTCACCACCGTCTGCTACAAGATCGGTGACGCTCCGGCCGTGTACGCACTCGAGGGCTCCATCGCTGTCACGGGCTCGCTCGTCCAGTGGCTGCGCGACAACCTCAACATGATCAACTCCGCACCGGAGATTGAGACCCTTGCTGAGACCGTTGAGGACAACGGCGGTGTTTACGTCGTCCCCGCCTTCTCGGGCCTCTTCGCTCCGTACTGGAAGGACGATGCTCGCGGCGCGATCGTCGGCCTCACCCGCTTCAACAACAAGGGCCACATTGCCCGCGCAGTCCTCGAGGCAACCGCCTTCCAGACTGCCGAGGTTCTCGAGGCAATGAACGCCGACTCCGGCGCCGACCTCACCGAGCTCCGCGTTGACGGCGGCATGATCGCCAACAAAGCTCTCATGCAGTTCCAGGCCGACATCCTCGGCGTGGACGTTGTTGCTCCCAAGGTTGCGGAGACCACCGCTCTCGGTGCCGCCTACGCGGCAGGCATCGCTGTCGACTTCTGGCAGGGCGAGCAGGACGTCATCAACAACTGGCAGGAAGGCTCCCGCTGGACGCCCGAAATGGACGAGAACGAGCGTGCACGTCAGATGCGTCTCTGGAAGAAGGCCGTTACCCGCACCTTCGACTGGGTCGACGAGGATGTCACCAACGCCTGATCACCTGATCAAGCCATTCGATAGTCAATAGTCGACGGTAGGCCCGAACAGCTCAAACTGTTCGGGCCTACCGCTATCTATTTCCGCAAATATTCCCGTTGAGAACATCCGCATTGATACCAACCTCGAGGAGCCGTCTTTTCCGCAAAGCGCTCGGCTTCCCAGGGTTTCGCTGACAGCTCTCAAGCCTTGGGTTTAGCCCGCAGTCGTTGCGATAACCACTGCGGCAAAGTTCTACTAGACCCATTCGGCAGTGTCGGGATCCACTCCATTTGCTCGGGCGTTAGCTTCGACGATGTCTCGCACCCACCGGGCAAGGCCCGGGGCGCGATCATCGTAGTGGGATTGGAAGCGCGGGTCTTCCGTGTACAGGCGTGCCATGAGCACCTGCTTCGAATGGGTTGTTTCGACCCACTCTCCCACCCAGCCGCGGTGTAGCTCGGCCAGTTCGTTGGCTCGTTCGGTGCCCGGTTCAACACCTTCCTCGAAGGCCTCCGCCAGCTTCTCCTCGAGCACGTTAATGTTGCGTTTCGCTACCTTCCAATCATCCGCAGTCATGTTGCTCACGCGCTTGTTGGACTGTTTCCACGCGTCACTCTCACCCCAGCGTTCTTCCGCTTCGTCTTCCCACGCCGGATTCCAATCCGGCCCAAGAATCTCGGCCCGCTGTGCGGCGGTAAGTTTTCTTCCCATTCCTTTTTCCCTCAACAGTTGATCAACAGCAGAGATCTTCTGCTGAAGGTGGGAGATCCTGGCAACGAGAAGCTTTCTTTGCTGTTCCAGATGTTCGCGCTCACCGAGCGCAGGCTCACCCAGAACCTCAGCGATGATCGATAGTGGCATGCCGGTCTCGCGGTACACGAGGACCGTTTCGATCCGGTGGACATCCGATTCGGAATAGAGCCGATAGTCGGCACTTGACCGTCCACTCGGCACCGCAAGACCAATCTCGTCCCAGTGGTGCAAGGTCCGCACACTCACTCCAACGAGCTCTGCAACCTGCCCCACCGTCATACCCGGTTCATCTCTCACGCTCATAGCATCCAGCCTGACGTTGCGTCAGGGTCAAGGCAAGCGGGATGGCGGTTTTGCCACCCAAAGTCAGGTCACGTGACCGAACGCCCGCGAGTCGGCCGTCTCTGCCCTGTAGTGAGAAGATGGTTGAGCAGACATGACTTGAAGGAGCCGCAGTGAACCGTAGCCAGGACGCTTACATTTTCGATCTCGATGGAACCCTCACCCCGATCGGAGCTGACGCCGAGCAGGATGTTCTCGATGCGTTGGCAGCTCTGTCAGCCACGGGAGCGACGATCATTGTCGCGACGGGCAGAACCCTCAATGCTGGAGTGGCGGTTCTCGAGGGAGCAAACATCCCCGGTTATGTCGTGGCGGCCAACGGCGGCGTGATTGCTCAGCAGCCCGGCACCGAAATCCTGCGTCGCTCGGTCATGGACGATTCTCTGATTTCCGAGCTTGTCGCTATCGGCCGCGAAGCAGGTGCGGACATTGCACTGTTCCGCACCCACGACCTGGTCATGGAACAGGACGGGATAGCGGCAGAACACACGAGAAACGGCAACTCGCAGGTGCCGATCAGCTTTGAACCCATCGACGATGCTGACTGGAGCGACGTCATCAAGGTCATGTACTGGGGACTGCCAGATCTTCTCGAGAAGCAGGTTCCTCTCATGAGAGCAAAGCAACCGAACATCGTTCAGTCCATGGATACCGTGGCGGAGATGTCGGCACCGGGTTCCGGCAAGGAGGGCGCACTGACCTGGCTGGCGGAGCGCCTCGGCATTGATCTGAACAACTGCCTCGGTATCGGCGATTCCGGTAACGACCTGGACTGGTTGCCTCGCATGGCGCACTCGGTCGCACCCGACAACTCCTCCCCGAGGTCAAGACGGTTGTCGACGAGGTTATCGGCAGCCAGGAATCGGGCGCAGTCGTCCGCTACATCGAGGAGCTCGCAAAGAGCCGCTAGGTAAGCTCAAGCCACACTACTGATCGGGGCAAGCCCGGCATAACACCAAACCTGCCCCGATCAATAATCAGCTCCGACTTAGCCGCTTCATGGATAGTTGCTACTCCATTGCGCAGCCGCCGTTGTCCTAGCTGTTCTTGCGTTCATGGATGGAGCGCTGGATGCCCTTGAGGCGTGCCATGACATCATTGGTTCCGCGACCGAAGTAGTCGTGGAGTGTCAGGTACTCCTCGTACAGAAGGTCGTACTTCTTGGCGGCGTCCTCGTTCGGCACGTAGGCGTGTTCGATCTTGGAGCCCATAGCATTAGCTGCCTCGTACACGTTCGGGTAGGCACCCGCCGCAACTGCACCGTAGATCGCTGCGCCGAGGGAGCCTGCGAGGTTCGATCCGGAGATTGAGAGCGGGATACGGGTGATGTCGGCGTAGATCTGCATGAGGAACTTGTTCTTCAGCAGGCCGCCGGCGGCCACGATCTCGTTGATCTCCACTCCGTGCTGGAGGAAGTTCTCGATAATGACCCGCAAGCCAAAGCCGGTTGCTTCCAGGTAGGCGCGGTAGATCTCTTCGGGCCGGGTGTTGAGCGTCATGCCGACCAGCGTGCCCGACAGGGCACCGTTGTTGAGGATCGAACGGTTTCCGTTGTGCCAGTCGAGAGCGATGAGACCATGCTCGCCGATCTCCTGCTCGGCACCCTTCTCTGTGAGGAGTTCGTGGACGGAGATTCCGCGGCGGTTGGCCTCGTTCTGGTATTCGCCGGGAACGATGTTGTCGACGATCCAGGCAAAGATGTCACCCACACCGGTCTGTCCGCCCTCGTAGCCCCACAGCCCCGCGGAGATACCACCGTTGGCGATACCAAAGACACCGGGGATGTCGCGGGCAGTTTTACCGTTGACGATGTAAACATTCGAGGTCCCCATGATCGCCGTCATCTGACCAACTTCAATGGCCTTCGCGGCGGGCGCGGTCACGTGAGCATCAATCTGTCCGACGGCGACGGCAATGCCGGGGCGAAGCCCCAGATCATTCGCCATTTCCTCAGTCAGGTCACCGGCTCGATCACCAAGTTGGAGGACCGGGGCCTCAAACTTGTCGGCGATGAAGGTGCGGAACTGCGGGTTGAGCTCGGCGAAATACTCCTCGGAGGGGTACTGGTCGTTCTGACGCAACGACTTGTAGGCCGCCGGTGCCGCGGAGTGGATGAGGCGGCCACACAGCTGCCACACGATCCAGTCGACAGCTTCAACGTAGTAGTCCATCGCCGCGTAGACATCGGGTGCCTTCTCCAGGGTCTCAAGTGCCTTCGGAAGCACAATCTCGGAGGAAATGCGTCCGCCGTAGCGGCCGAGCCACATCTCGCCACGTGCCTCGGCGATCGCGATCGCGCGCTCAGCCTGCTCGGTGCCGCCGTGGTGCTTCCACATCTTCACGTAGGCATGCGGGTTGTTCTTGAATTCCTCCGACTCGCACAGCGGAACGCCGTTCTCGTCGGTGGGGAGAACCGAGGCCGACGTGAAGTCGGTTCCGATACCGATAATGTCGTCAGCATTCACCGCAGCATCGCGGATCGCTTCGGGAACAACCGCTTTAAGGACCTCAACGTAGTCGGCCGGAACTTGGAGTGCGTAGTCGGGAGGTAGCGTCTGACCATCACCGGCGGTGAGGGTGCGGTCCATGACACCGTGCGGGTACTCCATGACGGACGAGCCAAGCTCGCGTCCGTCCGAAACTCGCACGACCGTGGCGCGGCCGGAAAGCGTGCCAAAATCGACACCAATAACGTATTTTTCGCTCATAAGATCACCTTTGATCGTTGGGTAGTAATGCCGTGCGTTTACGCGGCAACGGATCGGTATTCCGCAAGAATCTACGGTTGTTCGGTTGGGATGTCGCACGTGGTCTGCGACAGTTCTTGGATGTTATGCCGAGAGAATTTCGGGATCTAAAAGGGGTAGAAATTGCCGCGGCGCACCGCGGCAATGACTGGGTGTACTTGCTGAGGTATGCCGCGCCAAAGTTTGTTGACGCGGAATACCTCAGAACGGTTTAGAGGGTGTCAAGAACCTTCTGGGTACCCGACAGGCCAAGGCGGCTTGCGCCGGCTTCGATCAGTTCAGTCGCAAACTTGCCGTCACGAATACCGCCGGAGGCCTTGACGCCAATGTTCGGACCAACGGTCTCGCGCATGAGCTTGATGGCAGAGACGGATGCTCCGCCAGCCTTGTGGTAGCCGGTCGACGTCTTCACGTAGTCGGCCTTCGCATCGACGGAAGCCTGGCAGGCGGCAACAATCTCGTCGTCGGTCAGGGCGGCCGACTCGATGATGACCTTGAGGAGAACATTCGGGGCTGCCTCGCGGACTGCGGCGATCTCGTTCTTGATGTAGTCGAAGTCGCCCTCCTTGGCCTTGCCGACGTTGATGACCATGTCGATCTCGTCAACCCCAGCATCGGCCAGTTCCTTCGCTTCGGCGGCCTTAACGGTCGCGGAGTGGGCGCCCGAGGGGAAACCGCAGACCGCGGCAACCTTCACGCTTGTCTCCCTCGGGAGCGGGATCTGGGTGGGTGAGACGCAGACCGAGAAGGTGCCCAGCGCCTCGGCATCGTCAAGGAGCTTAAGAACGTCTTCCTTCGTGGCCTCCGGGGCCAGCAGCGTGTGGTCAACAATGGATACAACATCCTGAGGATTCATATTTTCTCCGGTTCTGGCGGCACGGTAGCCGCGGATCTTGTGGTGGTGTAGGCCGAAGCCATTACGTTAAAACTACAGTGGGTTAGCGTCGAGCACCTTCTCAGCGGTCCTCGACACCGAGGACATTCTCAGCAATCTTGGATTCGGTGACGAGAACCGAGCAGATCCCGGCATAGAGAACAGCGCGGGTAATTCCGCTCTTCTCCTCCCCCACCGCAACTGCGATCGACTTCGGGATCTTAGCGAGGGAATCGATATCCAAGCCAATCGTCCGCTGGTCGAGCTCGAAGTCAACAACCCGACCAAAGCGGTCAATGTAGTGCCCGAGAATATCCCCGATAGCACCGGCCTCTTGAAGACCCACGACCTCGTCGGCGGTGATGCAGTTGGTCTTCCGCAGCACCGAATGCGGTGAGAGGACACCAATCGAGAAGAGGCCAACTTCGGCCCTGGCGGCAAGCTCGAGTGTTTTCCCCACCTGAGGATCAGCCATGAGCCGCCGAGCAAGCTCCCGGTCCTGGACGATCGCGGATGCTGGAAGCAGCGCGGTCCTGGGATCGCGGGACTTGCTCGCAATCATCCGGATGATGCTTCCAGCATCCACCGTGTCCGTGAGGGAGTTGGCCCCACCATTCAGCTGCACAATCGTGGGTTCCCTGAGAATACCTTCGGGGAGCCGTTCCGCAATGGCGGCCACGGTGTGCCCCCAGGAAACCCCAACGATCCCCGGCTGCGGCCGGAGCTCGACCAGATAGTCAGCGGCGGCCTGCGCCGCCAACGCCATCGTCCCCGCGTTCGTCGGTTGAGATTCGACGACAACGGCTTCGCCGCAGTCGAAGCGCTCCATGAGCTTCCGCTCGAGGTCGCGCCTCCTCGACTGAGGGTGATGGATCTTAATTTCGACAAGGCCCGAGGACCGGGCCTCCTCAAGGAGCCTTCCCACCTTCCAGCGGGACAGGCGAAGCTTGTCCGCAACCTCGGACTGGAGCAGTCCGTCGTTGTAGTACAGCTCCGCCGCTCTCACCATGGCGTGCTCGTGCTCGGTACTTCCGCTTTTCATAGTTGCCTGCCGGGCTAGTTGGTCGGCAGGTCCGTTCCGTTCGGAAGGAAAAGAACCTTCGAGGAATGGATCGTGCGCTCAGACATGTTGCGAATCGTCTCCGCTACCTTCTCGAGCGGCTCCTCGTGGGTGATCATGAACTCCCACAGCAGGTTGCCGTTGGCCATGTGCTCGAGGGTGGTCGTCCACTCGGCACCCGGGAAGGGCGCACCGAAGGAGTTCCACGAACCGCAAATATTGATCTCCAGGCGCATGAGGCGGGCCCAGTTCCCTGCCGAGATCTCCACCGGGGCGTTCGGAATGCCGATAAGGGTAACTTCGCCGTGGCGAGCAGCAATGCCAACCGACTGGTCAGCAACCGCCGGAACACCCGTCGTTTCAACAACGACGTCGAAACCGGATCCAACAATCTTCTCGAGTTCTTCGGTCGAGGAAACCGCCGTGGTTGCCCCTGCCTCGAGTGCCAGCTTGGCCTTCTCCTCAGACACATCGACGGCAACGATGTCGGTGGCACCCATGATCCGGGCCCACTGGACAGCGAACAGGCCAATCGGGCCGCCGCCACCCATGACGGCAACGCGGGAACCGGCGGTCAGCTTCGTCCGCCAAATCGCGTGCAGAGCAATAGCGGCCGGGTCAACCATCGCGGCGGCGCGAGCATCAAGACCGGCGGGAACCTTGAGAAGAAGGTTGGCGGGGCCGGCAACATACTCGGCGTAGGCGCCGTTACGACGGGAACCGTAGTAGTCGTAGTTCTCGCACAGCGAGAACTCGCCCTGAACACAGGGAGCGCACTCGAAGCAGGGAAGCATTGGGGGGACAGTGACAAGGTCGCCGACCTCAAAGCCCTCAACGCCCTCACCGAGCTCCTCAATGTAGCCGGAGAACTCGTGGCCTGTGACGAGCGGAAGCTTGTGGGGGCCCTTCTTGTACATGCGGTCGAGATCGGAACCGCACACGCCGCAGGCCGCAATCTTCATGACGACCTCACCCGGACCAGCAACCGGCTTATCGATTTCTTCGAGACGAATATCGCCGACCGCATGCATGACAACGGCCTTCATTTTCTCTGACATTTTTCCTCCTCCGGGCTGGCCCATTCCAGCCCACGACTTCCCCCAGAGTAGGCCCGAACGCTCCACAAAATCAACGTAAATTGGTAATTCCGACATATGAGCGCCCAAGTTCAACTTTTGTTGATTTTCCGCGCTTTGTCGAGCATTGGCTTGTCCTATAAGGTCTTGGTATGGCCGAACTCTTAGACGATTCCTTGCCCCCGAACATCGACGACATCGACGTCGCAGTCTTCGATGTCGACGGCACCCTGTCCCGCGATGATGCAAGCGTTTCTGACCGAACAATCGACGCACTTCGGGACCTTACCGACACCGGTGTTCATGTCGTCCTAGCCTCGGGACGCATGGCTCCCGCGCTACGCAAGCTCTTCACCCGCATGGAACGCTCCGGCTACGTGATCGCCTGCAATGGCGCGATCACTGTCCATACCGACCACGACGAGATCATTGGTCTCGGCCCGCTGAACGACAACTATTACCGGGAAGTTCTAGAGTTTGGTCGCGAGAACGATCTCGAGACCGTGATTTTTGGAACCGATTTCTTCTACACGGAAGTCGATGGCTCCGGTCGCCAACTCCTCAAGGCACCCAATGAGGGTCTTGCCCCCGAACTTGTCGACCTTGACGAGCTCGATCGCAACAACAGACTCAAGGTGATGTACTACATCGACCCTGAGCGGACGGACGAGATGGTGGAACGTCTCCGCGAGCGCTTCCCCGAAACCGTGAAGACTCTCCCGGAGTTCTACGAACTCACGGAGGAAAACGTCAGCAAGTGGAGTGGTCTCACTCCGGTTCTTAATGACCTTGGGGCCACTCCCGAGAGGACGCTCGGAATTGGGGACTCGGAGAATGACCTCTCCTGGCTACCAAACGTCGGGATCGCGGTCGCCATGGGCAATGCCTACCCTCACGTCAAGGAATCGTGCCACTACGAGATCGGATTAAACGAGGATGATGCGGTCGCAGATTTCCTCACCCGGTGGGCGGATCACCGGCGCAGTAGCGCCGCATAGCGGAGGATCCTCCCCGCCGGGAGAAAACTGTTCATGAATATAGTGGGGCCGGTCTTGATCGACCGGCCCCTCTATTTGCGTCCACTTCGACCGCACACCAGCGGATTCAGGATTCGAAATGGAACTCGAGCTTCATGCGATCTGAGCGCATCAGAAGGTTGGTGTATTCGTATCGTCGCCCGCGTTCATCACGCAACTGGTCAACCAGTTTCAGAAGTGGAGCCCCCGGTTCGGCGCCAAGTAGCCAGGCTTCTTTTTCCGACGCGAGGATCACCTCGAGACTCTCGTCGGTGTTCTTGACGTTCAGTGCAAATTCGGTGCTGAGGACTTCACAAAGCTGCCGTTCAACAACATCAAACCGATCGAGGCTCGGCGCCAGGTCGGCACTCACCCAGGAACGGTGGATCGTCACTGGCTTTCCTTCGAGGAAGCGCCTGCGAGAGATCTGATAGACGGGCGATTTCTTCGGAATGCCGAAGAAATCCGCGATGGTATCAAGTGCCGCCACAAGATCAAAGGAAAGCAATTCGGTCTGGGTTGTGTAACCGCGATCCTCAAGTTGCTGCCTAATTCCCTGGTACGCAGGTGACGTTGTTGCAATCTTCGGTTCAGAAACGAACGCCCCCTTGCCGGGGACCCGGTGCAAGAGCCCTTCGTCGGCAAGTACGTTGAGTACTCCCCGCACAGTCATGCGGGATACGCCGAAACTGTCCTGAAGGACGGATTCCGATGGAATCCTCTGCCCCGATTTCCGAGCAGTACCTCCTCTACGGCATCGCGCACCGCAAGCTCGAAGAGCGTGGCATCAAGGTGTGGCGTAGCTACGTCGGCGAATACTGTACTTCGCTGGAGATGGCGGGCGTCTCCCTCACCCTCTGCAAGGTTGATGCCAAGCTTAACGAGCTCTTCCTTGCACCGGCGGAGATCGCAATCCGTACCTTCTAACAAGTAGGTGCGGGGGCTGGCAGAACCTGTTCTGCCAGCCCCCGCACCAATCTCGCTACATCAAGCTAAAGCGCCCCATGTCGCACAATTTCTCTCGTCCACGACTAAATTTACGCGGTTACCTCAGCGTCGGAAGGCACCCGGCAATCGTGGAGGAAGCAACGTCGCACAGACAGATCCTTTACCCGGCTGGTTGATCCCCTTCCCGAATTCCTAGGAAACAGGCGTGCCAATCTTAACGTTCGCACTTCGGTTGCGCAGGGTTTCGACAATCTCATTGCTCGTACCAGCGTCAACAACCACCGAGTCAAAGTCTGCTGTGTCAGCCACTCGGTAGAGTGCCTTACGCTCAAACTTCGAGTGCGTCACCGCGAGATGGGAATGGCTGGCTGCCTGAAGCATGAGCGCCTTGTAGTCGGCCACCGCAGCATATGGGTGGTACACGACCCCGTCGCTGATTGCGGCAGCCGAAATGATAGCGTGGTCGGCCCGGATCTCCCGGAGCATCTTCACTCCGGCAGGGCCATAGTTCGCGTCTAGGTGGCGATCATAGAATCCGCCGAGCGTAATGAGCTCCCAGTCTGGCACCGAGCCAGCAAGCTGAATAATCGACCAGTTGTTCGTGATGATCGTGAGCCCACCAACGGACGTATATTCCTTGAGAATCGAGAATACGGTTGATGAGTCGTCGCAGATGATCGAGGATCCCCGGGTAAAGAGCGGGGCGAATACGGAAACCAGTGAGTTCTTGGCGTCTTCCTCCTGCGTGAGCCGATACTTCATCGACGTTTCGCTGAGCGATGTCGCAACGGCCGTGACCTCACCGCGGGAACGCACGATAACTCGATCGTTCTCCAGTTCTGACAGGTCCCGATAGATCGTCATCGGGGACGCGTCGACGAGCTTAAGCAGGTCCTCAACGCGCACCGTCCCAAGGTTTAGGACATGCTCGGCGAGCATTTGCTGCCGATCGTTCTTGCTGAGCTGAGCCACAGTGTTCACTTCCTCCCTACATCAAACTCTACTGCCACCCATCGAAGAAGAACGAAATGGGTGAAAGAAATAAGCAGCACAGCTCGTCGAGATAGGCGTGTCGGGGCCAGAGCCCCGACACACCACTCACGTGCTAGGGGCGCAGGATGTACTTCGATCCGTTGCCCTGAGACATGTCCTCAAGAGACTCAACAAGAGCCTCCAAGGGCCTGACCTCGGTGCAGAGGCTCATGCCATCAAACTTGCCGGTTGAGAGCAGTTCGACAGCTACCTTCACGTACCTGGGCTGATGGTGGTACACGCCCTTAAGCGTGTACTCCTTGTAGTGCATGTCGGAGGAGTTCACCGAGAACGGGGCGTTCTTCGGGGTTCCACCAAACAGCACCGCAGTTCCGCCGGGGCGGAGGCAGTGAACTGTCTGCTCCCATACCTGGGGCAGTCCCACAGCCTCCACGGCAACATCGGCGCCGCGTCCGCCCGGGGTGAGCTCGTTAATCTGTGCCGCACACTCCTCGGGGCCCTCGAGTCCCGTCAGGTCGACGGTACGTGCACCGGCTTCCGCGGCCTGCGCAAGGCGGGATGCGGAACGGTCGGCGGCGATGACACTGGCCCCGCGCAGTTGCGCAAGCTTGATGAACATCTGGCCAATCGGACCGGCACCGTTCACGGTCACCGTATCGCCAAGCTTGATGCCGGACTCGTAGATTCCGTGGACCACTGTCGACAGGGGCTCGAGCGGGGCTGCCGCTTCGAAGGAGAGCGTGTCTGGAATATGGTACGTATTCCTTTCCACGATTGCCTTCGGGATGACAATCTGCTCCGCGAATGCCCCGTTGAGGTACTCGAGGTTATCGCACAGCGATTCGCGCCCGATGGTGCAGGCCCAGCAGTGCCCGCATGGTGCAGTGTTGGCGGCGACGACGCGGTCCCCGACCTTGAAGTCAGTTACCCCGTCACCCACCTCCGTAACAATGCCAGCGAACTCGTGACCAAACCTTGCTGGGAGGGTCGGAAACAGCGTGGGATGCCCGCGCCGATACGACTTGAGGTCGGTTCCGCAGGTTGCTGCGGCCTTGACCTCAACGGCTATCTCTCCGGGGCCGGGGACACCCGGCTCGACGTCTTCCAGGCGAAGATCGCCCGGACCATAGAACATATACGCGCGCATATGCGTCGCACCTACTTTCTGTTAGGGACGGGGCGGCAGAACCGCCTGCGCCAAAACATCTGCGTAGTTGGGATCGTCTTCGTAGACGATCTGCTGAGCCGCGAACAGCAGCGGCATGCGCTCCTTAAGGGAAGCGTCGGTCTGCTCAACGAGGTTGACGGCGAGCGGGATAGCCGGAACGCCCTCAACGGTCTGCTCAAGCTCCTTCATCGTTTCGAGAGCAGTCTTGGCTCCCTCACCGCGTCCGATCCTCGAGCCGTAGACCTTGTTGCGGCCGGACAGGCCGGTGACTTCGAGGTCACCAACGCCGGGCAGGCCGTAGGCCGTGGCTTCCTTGGCGCCGAGGGCAACCGAAAGGATCGACATCTCGCGCACAGCCTGGGCGAACGTGGCTGCCTTGAGGTTGTGGTGGGGATGTCCGGTCTTGTCCTGGAGGCCGTCGGCGATGCCGAGCATGATGGCGTAGACGTTCTTCATCGGGGCGCAGACTTCCACGCCTACCTCGTCATCCGAGGGTTCGATGGCGTAGTTATCGGAGCGTGCCTCGCGGGCGTACTTCACCGCTACGTCCTTGTCCTTGCATCCGAAGATCGTTGCGGTCGGCTCGTCGGCAGCGCACTCGTTCGCCTTGACCGGGCCCGCGATTGCGACGATCGGGGGAAGTTCGACGCCGGCCTCTTCTGCGATGGCGCGAACACCGGCGGGCAGGAGCTGAATGGTGCCGTCTTCCGCAGGAAGGAAGCCCTTCGTGGTCATCCACAGGGCCTGGGCCTTGGAGATACCGGGGAGTGCAAGTTCAACAACCTTTGGGACACCGGCGGAGGCAACCGAGAGTGCTACAACATCGACGCCGTCCATGGCCTTCGCCAGGTCATCGGAACGGAAGGTCGTGACCTTGCCGGAGATGACAACGTCGATGCGAGGGTGCGGTGAGCCTGCCTCGATGGCATCGATCAGGTGATCGTCCAGCCAGGTACCCCAAAGGTTCACCTCCCAGCCTGCGCGGACGAGAGCATTTGCGAGGCCAGAGCCCATGGCTCCGGCACCAAGAATGACAATTGATGGCATTGTTCGGCCCTTTCGACCTAGTCGTCTTCGTTTGATACTTCGGCGTCCGGGTAGCGGCGCGCGAACTCGTGAAGCTGATCGTTGGTTTCCTTGAGATCAGAGTAGAGACGGCCCTGGATAGCACCGAGCTCCTGGTAGATCTTGTGGTTTTCCTCGTTGGGTTCGGTCGAGTCGGTGAACTGAGCCATGTTCTTGGCTGCGGTTGCGATCTCGGTGTCACCAAAGACGCCGGTCGAGGCCATGGCGACAACACCTGCACCCAGTGCGGAAATCTCGTCTTCCTTGCAGGCGGTGATCGGCAAGCCGATCGCATCGGTCATGATCTGACGCCAGAGCTTCGAGCGGACACCGCCACCCATGGCACGAACCGTCTGAAGCTTCACTCCCGTTGCTTCTTCCATGCCGCGTAGCGAACGAGCCATCTCCATCGAGATCGCTTCAAGAAGCGAGCGGTACATGGAGCCGGGTCCGTGCGTTCCACGCCAGCCGACAATTCCGCCGCGGGCAATCGGCTCCCAGTAGGGGCTCTGTACGGCGTTCCAGTAGGGCAGGGTGACAAGGCCACCCGAGCCGGGGGTACGTGCTGCCGCGAGCGCCTCAAGCTCCGGATCCGGGCCACCCTGCAGTGCCGGGTTGCCGAAGACACGACGGAACCACGTGGTAAGGAATGCTCCCGAGGACTGAAGGATCTCGAGAACGTAGGTGTTGGGGACACCACCGGCGAGGGTGCGGAACACCTGGCCGTACTGGTAGTCGAGGGAGGTCACGCCCGCGTTAACGGCGGTTCCCATGTTGAGGTAGGCAACCTCGGGGTCAACGGCGGCGGCACCAATGCCGGCAGCCTGACCGTCGCCGAGGCCTGCGATAACCGGGATCTCCTTCGAGATGTTCCAGGCGTCGCGAACTTCCTTCTTGACGTAGCCAAGGACCTCACCGGGCTGGTACAGGTCAGCCATCTGACCGCGGTCAACACCCGCAATCTCCATGAGTGACTCGTCATAGTCGAGCTTCTCGATATCGAACAGTCCGAGCGAGTCAGCGGCTGCAACAGAGTCGCTCCACTTACCGGTCAGGCAGTAAACGAGATAGGCGTGGACATCGACGATCTTGTCGGCCTTGGACCAGATCTCCGGCTCGTGTTCCTTCACCCATGCCATCTTGTAAATGGCCGGGGTCACGTCAGCGGGCTTGCCCGACAGCTTGTGAATCTCGGGGGTGCCGTACTTCTTGATCTGATCCGCGGCGCGAATGTCGAGCCAGAGAATACCGTTGCGCAGCGGGGTGCCATCCTCCGTGAACGGAGCGAAGGTCTCGCGCTGGTGCGTCATACCGATAGCTTCGATGCGACCCCGGTCCTCCATCTTCAGCCGCGAGATTGCCTCAGCAATTGCGGCGTTCGTCGAGGTCCACCAGTGTGCGGGGTTGTGTTCTCCAAAGCCCTGCTGCGGGGTGCGGAGCGGGATCTCCCGCTTGCCGAGCGCAAGCACATTGCCCAGAGCATCGACAATGATCGCCTTCGACGAGGTCGTCGACGAGTCAACCGCAATAACGAGCGGACCATCAGCCGCATTGATCTTGTTCATTTGTGTCTCCTGAATTCTTCTTTGAATCAGACTGGCCGAGTGAGAGCCAGCGTTATTAACAGTATTAACAGTTAGAACTGATAAATCCACCAGAATTTCATGATGGGAATACGTTCAACTACATTCAGTCATTCTCTCAGTGTTGAGGTGGGTGACTTTCGACCGATACGAGAAAGCGTCGGGCGTGGAATGCGAATGTCGGTGACCCGGCTTCTCTCCCCCAACCCGGCGTTCCTGCTCGGGCGGGAAGCGCGGGACGGTATGGAAAAACTCGGGCGCCGGACACGTGACCGGCCCATTGGAGGAGCCCGCGACGGGTGATGACGATTAGCCCAGTTTCAAACCGGACCAGACCGGTAAGTGCCGCGCGGGGCAGAGAAGCTTTCAACTCCCCCACCCCGCGCTCGTTGGACTCTTGCCGAAAGGCTTAGCCCTCGTCCCTTCCGGGCTGCTTGCCGTAGGTCGACATGCCAACGACGGCACTGTCGATCTGTTCCTGACTGAGGAGGGAAATCGGGGCTCCGGTTGCCATGGCCCTGAGCTGGATCTCGCAAATATATTCGAGGATGGGCAGGAGGTTCACGGCCTTCTTGAGGTTCGGGCCCAGGGTGATCGCGCCATGGTTCTTCATGAGTGCACCGCTACGACCTTCGAGTGCCTTGGCGACATTGATGGCGAGCTGATCCGTGCCGAACTCGGCATAGGGGGCCACGCGGATAATGCCACCAAGCATGCCCGAGTAGTAGTGCGAGGGCGGGATCTCATCAACAACGAGGCCAAGGGCCGTCGAAGCGTACGCGTGGTTGTGGGTCACCGCCTGGGCATCCGTCGATTCGTAGACGGCAATGTGGAGGGGCAGTTCGGAGGACGGCTTCAGCTTGCCCTCCACATGGTTGCCATCCATGTCGTATACGACAACGTCCTCGGCGACCATCGTGTCGTAGTCAACCCCGACGGGGAGATAACAACGTGGTCGCCAATTCGGACGGATACGTTACCCGCAGTTCCAACAACGAGGTTTTCCTTCACCATGAACTGGCAGGTTTCAACAACCTCTTGGCGTTCCTTCTCGTACAGCATTGATATTCACTTTCTCTTGACGTCGGGATTGGCGAGATGGGTGGGTAGTTCCCCTCGCGCATACGCAGCAATATCGGCGGAGCCGATACGAGCAGCCACGCGCGAGGCTTCCTGGGAGGCTCCCGCAAGGTGAGGGGTGAAGGTAATGCGCGGGGTGCGTAGCAGGCGGTGGTCCGCCGGTAGCGGCTCCTCGGGCAGGCAGTCGAACGCAGCGGCGTGGAGATGACCGGAGTCAATGGAGTCACAAACAGCGTCGTAGTCGACAAGAGGGCCGCGAGCGCAGTTGACGAGGATCGAACCCTTCTTCATCTTCGCGAGGCTATCGGCGTTAATCATGTGCCGATTCTCGTCGGTGACGCGTGCGTGGAGCGTCACGAAGTCGGACTCTGCGAGCAGCTGGTCGAGTCCAACGAACTCGATGGTGCCGTCGCTACCGGGCTCCTTGAACGGATCAAAGACGAGGACGCGTGCGCCGAATGCGGACATGATTGCCGCAACGCGGGCTCCGATAGCTCCGTAGCCGATGACGCCAACGGTGGAGGCTCCGACTTCCTGGCCGGTTTTCTCGAACAGGTAGTAATCGGTTGCCCACTCCCCGTTCACCACTTCCATGTGCCGCTGGGCGATCTGCCTGGCTGCGGCGAGCAGCATGGCAACGGAGTGTTCAGCCGTGGCCCGAGCATTGCGTCCGGGCGCATAGGAGACCATGACACCGTGCTTGGTGGCTGCGTCGATATTGACGTTGACGGGGCCGCCGCGACAGATCGTGATGAGCTTCAGGTCGGGGCTTGCCGCAATAACCTTCTCGGTGAACGGGAAGGTGTGGGAGATGACAACCTCGTTGCCCTGGAGGGCTTCGATCAGGGCGTCCTCGTCACCGAGTGCCTCCCGCACATCCCCAACATCACCAAATGCTGGTGTGGGCCACGTCGAGGCAATGCGGGAGAGCTCAGCATCCGGGAGCTCGTTTTGGATAGCGGTGGTGAGGACATCATCGGTGAGGAATCCGTCCGATGCGATGAGTATTTTCATTTCTCTTCCTAGTTCGTCCTAGTTCGTCTGCTTCTTCGTCCTAGTTCGTTTGCTTGCGGAGGTTCCTCATATCCGGCCACACCGGCCGCAGGGCCGCCCTGGTCTCCAGGAACAGGTCGTAGGCGGCGCGGTAGATGTCCCGGTTCTCGGCGTTCGGTTCAAACGTCTCGGTGGTGGCTCCGAGTGCCCTCGCTGCTTCTTCCACCGTGTCGTAGCGGCCCGCGGATACAAGGCCGAGCACGGCAGCACCGCGTGCTCCTGCCTCGGGAGCATCCTGACGCACAACGGTCAGGCCCGTCGCATCGGCAAGTATTTCGCAAAGCAGGTCGGAGCGGAAGCCGCCGCCGGATACCAGCAGGTCGTCCTGAACTTCCAGGGTTTCGATGCATTCGACCAGGGAGAAGGCCACACCTTCGTACACCGACCGGAGGATGTCTTCCCGCTCCGTCGTGAGCGACATGCCCTGCCAGGAAGCGGAGGCGTGCGGGTCGAGGAACGGTGCCCGTTCGCCGCCCGGGGACGCGTACGGCAGGTAGACAACGCCGTGGGATCCGGGGCCGGCCTTGCGGGCAACAGCTTCGATGTCACCCCAGTTGGCTTCTTCAAGCCCGAGCATCTTCTTGATCCAGTCAAGGTTCGGGGTTCCCGTCATGGGAGCCATGAACTCAAGCACCTGCGCGTCGTTGCCGGTCGCAAGAACCATCGATAGGTCGGACTTGCGTTCGGACACGGACGGGAGAAGCGTTCCCACAAAACCGGTAGTGCCGAGGATGAGCCAGGTGTTGCCGTTCTCAACCATGCCCAGGCCCGCACCGGTGACGGCGACGTCGATCTGGCCCACGCCAACGGGGGTGCCTTCGGGGATACCGGTGAGTTCCGAAGCCTCGGCGGACAACGGGCTGGCCTTACCGGCGGGGTGGCGCACCTCGGGAAGAAGTGCCAGCGCATCGGTCATATTAAGCGAAGCTGCGAGTTGCTCGGAGTATCCCGAAGCATCGCGAACATCAAGGAAGGTACGGGAGGCTTCCGAATAGTCGGTGGCGCGCTCACCGGTGAGCTTAAAGCGGAGCCAGTCCTTGCAGTACAGCTGGGTAGCCGCGCGCGCAATGACGTCAGGTTCGTTCTCCCTGAGCTCCTCAAGGAGGACCGGAAAGAGACCGGAGAACAGGGACGTTCCGGTGACCTCTAGGACCTTCGCGTCCTTACCGTCAGCGGTCCAGGCGGCCACTCGGTCACCCGCACGACCATCCATCCAGTTCGCGGCGGGACGGACCGGCTCACCGACCTCGTCGACGAGCCACACGCCATCACCTTGTCCGGTGAGGCCAATGCCAACAATGTCGTGACCATCGAGCTGCTTCACAACCGAGCTCAGGCAGTCCGCGACTGCCTGCCAGATCAGATTCATGTCCTGCTCGGCCTCCCCACTGGGGCCGTAGTTAACGGGAACAGATTCGTGATGAGTTGCGTAAATCTCGCCGTCAAGTGTGAACGCAACAGCCTTAACCGCGGTTGTGCCGCCGTCAACTCCAATAATGACTTCCATGGTTGCTCCTCCTTGAGCATTCCCCGGCGAAACTGCAGAGTCTTAGAGCCGGCGCAAGATCCGGGCACCTCCCGCGCCGACTCAGCTACGTCCTAGTTGGGGACGATCGCAACCTTGATACCTTCGCCCGTTTGGGCAAACTCAATCCCTTCGACAACGTCATCGAGAGGGAACGTGTGGGTGTGGAGCGCCTTCACATCAATGAGTCCTGCACCGATAAGGGCGAGGGCCTTTTCGTGGGAGGCACGACCAGCGTTCGATGCGCCCGTGACAACGAGCTCGCCGTAGTGGATGAGGTTCGGGTCGATCTCCGCGAGCGCTTCCTTCGAGAACCCAGCAAAGGCATTAACCCTGGCGCCCTTGCGTGCGGCCTGGAATGCCTGGTTGATGAGCTCGCCGCGGCCAATACAGATGACCACGACATCGGCACCGCGCCCATCCGTCAGGTCCTTCACGAACTCTGTGAGATCCTGCTCAAGCGGATTAATCGTGTGGGTGGCTCCCATCGATTCCGCGATCTCCCGACGCGAGTCAGATGGGTCGGAAACGATGACCTTCTCAGCGCCGAGCAACCTGTTGAGCTGGGTGTGGAGCAGACCGATCGGGCCAGCGCCCTGGATCAGGACGGTGTCACCGACCTCGGTCTTGTAGTTATCGGCTCCGTTTAGAACGCAGCCGAGGGGTTCCGCGAGAGCCACCTCCGCCGGTGTAAGGTGCGGGGCCGCCTTGAAGACTCCCCCGCGCTTCATTGCCGATTCCGGGATCAGCACGTACTCGGCAAGACCGCCATTCACCCGGTACCCGAAGATGTCGGAGTCGATGCACAGGTGCTCGGCACCGCGAGCGCAGTAGTAGCACTCGAGGCACGGGATCGTGGGAAGAATCCCAACGAGGTCGCCGACCTCAAAGCCCTCAACGCCCGCACCAATTTCTTCAACGTAGCCGGAGATCTCGTGGCCGAGGACAACCCCGACGTCGATTCCAGCGGACTTCTCTCCGCGAAGGATACGACCGTCGGTCCCGCATACGGTGTTGGCACCGACCTTGAGGACAAGCTCTCCCCTGTTCGCCGTCGGCTTCTCAATATCTCGTAGTTCAAGCTTTCCCGGTCCTGCGAAAATTGCCGCTTTCATGCGTTCTCCCTCGTGAACATTCAATAGGTGGAGGAGCATTCGCCCCTCCGTTGGTTTAACGGGCAACGATGTGCGGAAGGCCAGGATTCCCTGTCCTCCCGCACACAGCTACTTCTAACGTGCCTGGATGTCTGCCAGCCTGTGGCTGACATCAGCCGTGGCCGGATAGAGATCCAGATAGATCTTGTACATCTCGCCGTAGATATCCAGGTTGTCCGGGTTGGGCTCAACCTCGCGCTCTGCAGAGTTCCATGTCGTGTTGACGTCAACAACGCCCGCAGCCATCGACGCTAGGAGAGCGTCGCCGTACGAGGCACCGATCGTAACCTTCGGGATGTACTGCTTAATGCCGATGATGTCGGACATGATCTGGGGCCACAGGCCACCTGTCGTGCCGCCGCCAACAGCCCAGTACTCGGATGCTGCACCACCTGAATCCTTGATCGAATCGAGGAGGTGGCGCGAGCCGTAGCCCGTTGCCTCCAGCGCAGAACGGTAAATATCTCCGTACGAGTGGGTCAGGTTCAGGCCGGCAAGCACGCCGCGAGCATTCGGGTCGGCAATCGGCGAACGCTCACCGGAGAAGTACGGAAGCATAAGCAGGCCGCGTGCGCCCGGCGAGGACTCGCCAGCAAGCTGGGTGAGCTCGTCGTAGTTGCGTCCCGACAGTTCAGCAACCCACGTGGTCAGCGAGCCCGTGGTCGACATACCACCCGAAACATTCGACGTTCCCTCGAAGAGGCCAGCGTTCGACCACAGCGACGGAGCAATAAGTGGCTTGTCGGAGATTTGCACGGCAACCATGGTCGAGCCGTACATGAGCATGACCTGGCCCGGCTGGCTCACGCCCACCGAGAGCGCTTCCGAGAAAGCGTCAATGGTGCCAACAGCAACCGGGGTACCCGGGCGCAGACCGGTGATTCGAGCAGCGTTGTCGGTGATGCGACCGGCAACCTCGTTCGACCACATAAGCCTCGGCATCGGCAGGTCACCGCAGATATCTTCAACCCACTCGTCAACCCAGTCGTTCGTGAACGGCGAGTACAGGGGCTCGCACATCGAAGCGGACAGGTGATCGAGCACGTATTCACCGGTCAGGTGGAAAATGCAGTAGGTGTGCGCCATCAAGAAACGCTTCGTACGCGCCCAAACATCGGGCTCGTTGCGGGTCAGCCACTCAATCTTCGGTCCCACCGACTGCGACGTCATGTGGTTACCGCAGACCTCGAGGATCTTATCCGAGCCGTAACGCTCCGTCAGCTCGTCAATTTCTTTAGCCGAACGAGTATCAACGCCATAAAGAATTGCGGGACGCAGGCCCTGCCCGCGT
Source organism: Flaviflexus ciconiae (assembly GCF_003971195.1). NCBI lineage: Bacteria > Bacillati > Actinomycetota > Actinomycetes > Actinomycetales > Actinomycetaceae > Flaviflexus > Flaviflexus ciconiae. The sequence goes on from NZ_CP034593.1 coordinate 1,707,436, forward strand.
TCATCAGCAGCCAGGAAAACGGGGCCGATACCGGAGATGCAGAGACCTGCAACATCGCCCTTGGCGCGGGCCGTCAGCCTGCGACAGATCTCGACAACATCCTTCCACCACGTTTCGTCCGGATCGTGCTCCGCCCATCCCGGACGGGGGAACGAAGTTTCGTGGCGGACCACCTCACTATGGATTACATTTCCGTCAGTGTCCGACAGAACACCCTTCGTCGAGCCTGTGCCGATATCGATACCGATAACAAGATCTGACATCTCTCAATCTCCTTTGATTTGAGGTTTTGCCGGCCGCACTCACCCCGCGCGCACCAACATTTTCGACGTGACAGCAGTCACGCACGCCTTTAATCATCCTTGACCCATCCCTCAGTGTCAATGGAGTTTTCACTCTTGAACGTGCACCTTTTCTCAATGGAACACGGTAAATTCATCATGCTTTTATTAACTCGAACGATAAATGAATAACTCATAGAATATGAAACCATGAGAAAAACGAGCGATGTCTTTGCTCATTCGAGCAGGTTCTTTATGTACCCAGGCCTCCTTTAGCTGGAACACATCATCCAGTTAAAGGAAGAGTGCCGTACAAACGCCACGTCAAGAACATGGAGCACCTCATGCGGTACACGTACCCCAGAAAGGATGTCTTACCTAGCTGGGCGGACACGTGGTCTTGAATGCGAGCGCCTACGGATATCCCTTTAACCACTTAAACTAGGACAATAAAGGTTGACCAGTATCCAGGATCAATCGCGCACATACACCGTACAGACAGCAACGATAGCCGAGGCCGCAACTATGGCATCCTGAACATTTTTGCGGTTGCCGACTGGCGGTCATCACTAGGATACTCGGTCGCGTTACGCACTTGCCGCACCCAATCAAACTCCAAGAGTGCGGAACCATCAACAAACTATGCCGCCGCAATTTGCGTATTACGGTGCGCCCCTCCAACAGGACGCGCTCGCAATCCTTCAACTGCTAAGACGGCAGCCAGGGCTTTACGAGCCGCATCGTCAGCCGCGGTGAACGCCATGGTCCGGTCATCCATGCCAGCAAGAACTTGAGCCGTTTGCACATGCTTCTCGGCCATTTCAATAACCGTCAAAGCATGCGCACGATTCGCACTTACCCGTGCCAGCCTGCGGTTCAGCAACATCTGCGCGATAACATCAGACATGAATATCCCCGGTCATGACGTTGACTTGTAGGAAGGATCAACAGTCGGCGTGCACTAAGTGGATAAATTGGCTAACAACGTACCTGCCGACTTCGAAGGTCCCTCATTAGTTGCGTCCCAGTCTGAAAAAATGGGGTCGCGCTTACCTCGACCTGAAGATCCACTACGCCAAAGCGTGAATGCGGCTTCGGATTCGAGATACACCAAGGATTATCTTGCCGATTCGCAACTCATCGGGCTCGTTTCTTATTGGGTTAACTTCCGTAGCAACTTATGATTCTGGGGCTCCCCTTTCGGAGAGCCCCAGAGTCGTTAGTCGCGATGTACTAGGTCAGGTCCTGGAAGAACTTGTCCCACGGAATGTCGAGGGGAGCGTCTTCGGCAACGACTGAGTAAAGGAACCGGCACAGCGGGTACTCTTCGGGCTTGATGACGCCGCGTTCGGTGAGCGGGCCAAGTGCCTTACCGACGACCTTGATAGCTGCGACGCCTTCGAGCGTCACGCCCTTCATGTGCTGGTCGCGGACTTCGGAGAAGGGAATGCCCTGTCCGACGAGCGTGCCGGCCTTGACATTGCGTCCACCCATGGAGGTCACGAACATGTCGCCGACGCCGCCCAGACCGTCTGCGGTGTCCGGGTTGCCACCCATGAGCTTGACGAAGGAGCGGAGCTCCCGCTGGCCCTGCGCGAAGATCGCGGCACCGAAGTTGTACATGACGTACTTGTCATTTTCCTTGCCCTGCTTGCGAAGAAGGCCCTCGGCAAAGCCGGCTGCGAAGGCGTAGATGTTCTTCGTGGCAGCACCGGTCTCGTGACCAATGAAGTCGGTCGAGGTCCACACATGGTAGTAGTCGGTGCGGAACAGGTCGGCCAGGTACTCGAGGTCGTCCTTGTCGTGACCGCAGAAGACCACGGCGGTGTCGTGGTGGACGGCAAGCTCGCCAGCGATCGACGGGCCGGTAATGGCATTCCAGGAGATCTGTTCAGCCAGCTCGGGATCTAGGTATTCCTTGATCTTGTCCGGGAGGAGCTGCAGGTCGCCAGTCCCCTCATCGGCCCTCATGCCCTTCGTGATGCAGAGGAACTTCTGTCCCGGCTGAAGGAGGTCAGCCAGCTGTTCACCGATCCACTCAACCCCGAAGGAGTTGACGCCCGACATGACGACATCGGCACCCTCGAAGGCTTCCTTCGCCTGCTCGAGCTGGTAGGCGGTCACGCCGTCATTGACCTTGAGGCCAAGGTCGGGGTGAACACCGGTGGTCTGGATCGACTCGACGATCTCCCGGTCAAGGAACGTTCCGACGAGGCGTACCTCGTGGCCGTTCTCCGACGCCGGGAACGACAGTGCCGTCCCCATGATTCCGGATCCGAGGATAACGATTGTTGCCATTGCTTATTCCTACTTCCGTTTCGTAACAGAGTTGATTCGAGTAAAGATATCGGCGAGTGCCGGGTAAATATCCTGCTGGATTGCGGCCCATTCGCCGTAAATCTCGTGCGCCTCGGGATCCGGGTCGGTGCGGTCAACGAAGCTAGCCATACCCTCGGAGGCCGACTGCACATCGGGGTACGCACCGATCGCTGCCATCGCCATCATTGCCGCGCCCTGGGCGCTGACTTCGTCAACGCCGGAGACAACGAGGGGGAGGCCGGTCGCGTCGGCGAAAATTCTGCGGTAGAGGGGATTGCGGGAACCGCCGCCCGTGCACCGCAGTTCGCGGAGCTTCCTGCCGGTCGATTCCTGGACGCGTTCCAAGTTGCCTCGTAGTTCGATTGCCATGCCCTCGATGATCGAGCGGTACATGTGGGCACGAGTGTGGGCGGAACCGAAGCCGAGCACAATGCCCTTTGCAAACGGATCCCAGTGCGGGGACTGCACGGCATTCCAGTACGGCACGGTCAGCAGGCCGTCGGTACCGGGTTCAAGTGCTTCGGCCGCAGCATCCAGCTCGGGGTCGAGCCCGCCATCGAGCGCGGGGTCGCCAAGTTCCTTGCGGAACCAGTTCGCGAGAACAGAACCTGAGTTCTGGACGATCTCAAGAACGTACGAGTCGGGGATACCACCAAGGAGAGTGCGGTAGGCCGGAGAGTACGCGTACTCGAAGGCGTGCACACCGGCGACCACCGAGGTTCCAATATTGACGTAGGCGACGTCCTCATCGATAGCGGAGGTGCCAAGGCCGGCGGCCTGACCATCCCCGACGCCAGCAACAAGAACAACGTCACCGGGAATACCCCACGAGTCCGTGAGTTCCTTCTTGATGGTGTCGATGATCGAGGCCGACGGGGCCAGCTCCGCCATCTGCTCCCTCGTGACGCCCGCGATGTCGAGAAGCTCATCCGAGTAGTCGACGTTCGCGATATCAAGAAGGTTGAGGGTATCGGCGGAGCCTACGGCCGAAACCCAGCGGCCCACCAGGTGGTGGGCGAGGTAGGCGTGGACATCAACAAGCTTGTGAGCCGAGGTGAGAACCTCGGGCTCGTGCTTTTTCAGCCACGCAATCTTGTAGAGCGCGGGGGTCGTGTCGGCGGGCTTGCCGGACAGTTCGTGGATGTGGTCGGAGCCGTGTTCCTTGATCTCGTCACCCGCGCGGGAGTCGAGCCAGAGGATGGCGGGGCGAAGCGCCCCACCATCCTCGTCGACGAGCGCGAAAGATTCGCGCTGGTGAGTAATGCAGAGAGCCTTGATCCGCTGCCGATCAGCATCGCTGAGCGCCGCGCACGCCTGCGAGATTGCCGTTTCGGTCGACTCCCACCACTGGACGGGGTCGTGCTCGTACATGTCCATTCCCGGCGTCAGCAGATCAATGTCTGCCTTACCGGTGGAAAGGACCTGGCCTGACTTGTCGACGACAACGGCTTTGGTGGCTGACGTTGACGAGTCAACGGCTATAACTAACGGATCGGACATGGCTACTCCTCGTACTTCTCTACTGCTGCAGACGCTACTGACCTATTTCTGTCCGTAAACGTTCTGGTATCGATCGTAGAGGGAGTCGATATGTTCCTGCGCAACAGGAACCGGTTCCCCGAGGGTCCTAGCGGCCGCGACGGTCCGCGCAACTTCCTCTACCATGACGGCCGCCTTAACGGCCGCGGTTGCATCCTTACCGATCGTGAACGGGCCGTGGTTAGCCATCAGAACGGCGGGGGAACGCGAGTCCTTAAGCGTCTCAACGATTCCCCGCCCAATCGAGTCGTCACCAATGATGGCGAAGGGGCCGACGGGAACTTCCCCGCCGAACTCGTCGCCCATCATGGTCAGGACGCAAGGAATGGGCTGATGAACGGCAGCGAATGCCGTTGCGTAGGTGGAGTGGGTATGAACCACTCCACCAACCTCCGGCATGTGTCGATACACGTAGGCGTGGGCCGCCGTGTCCGAGGAGGGGGAAAGTCGCGCCGGTGTACCGTCCTCGATCTTCTCCCCATCCATCGTGCACACGACCATGACCTCGGCGCTCAGTTCGTCGTACCGGACCCCGGAGGGCTTGATGACGAACAGGTCTGCGCCGGGAACGCGTTCAGACACGTTCCCCGCTGTCCACACGACGAGGTTGTTGGCCGGAAGCTCCGCATGGAGCTTCGCGACCTTCTCCCTCGTTGCAGCTACCGCATCTTGGATATCTTGCGAAAGCTCAGTCAGCTTGATCATTTGCTGCTCTCGTAGGCCTTTGCCTTGATGTCCTTCAGGCGATACATGGGCGAGTTCGGGTTCCGGCCGAACTGGTCATGCAGCTCCTTGTAGATCTCGAACAGAGCATCGTACTTGGCTGCGCGATCCTCGTTCGGAAGGTAGGCGTCCTTACGAACGTTCGCCATGGCCTCTGCGGCCTGGAAGACGTCCTCGTAAACACCGGCGGCGACTGCGGCGAACACGGCGGAGCCGAGTGCACCGGTCTGCTCCGCTTCGGAGACTGAGATCGGGCGACGCGTAATGTCAGCCATGAGCTGCATGTAGAACGAGTTCTTGAGAAGACCGCCGGCCGCGACGATTTCCTCAACCTGGACGCCGTGCTCCTCGAAGTTCTCGATGATGACACGAGTGCCGAACAGCGTGGCCTCGAGCAGTGCCCGGTACGTGTCCTCGGGCGTCGTCGTCAGGGTCTGGCCGATGACCAGGCCGGACAGGCGTGCGTCAGCCAGGATCGAACGGTTGCCGTTGTGCCAGTCGAGCGCGATCAGGCCGTGCTCGCCAACTTCCTGGTCGGCTGCCTTCGCCACGAGGAAGTCGTGGAGCGAAATGCCCTTGCGGGCGGCCTTCTGCGCGTACTCCGCGGGAACGCAGTTGTCCGTGAACCAAGCGAAGATGTCGCCAACAGCGGTCTGTCCGCCCTCGAAGCCCCAGTAGCCGTCAACGGCGCCGCCATCGACGATACCGAAGGTACCGGGAACGTTCTTGTAATCCTCACCGTTAATGACGTAGCAGGAGGACGTTCCGAGGATTGCGGTGAGCTGACCGGGGCGAACAGCGTTCGCGCCCGCAACGACGACGTGGGCGTCGATGTTGCCGGAGGCAACGGCGGTGCCGGCCTTGAGACCGGTCAGTTCGGCCATTTCCTCGGTCAGTCCGCCAACCTTGGCGCCGAGCGGGAGGATTTCCTTGTTCATGCGGGTCTCGAAGACATCCTCGAAGCCCGGTGCAACGGACTTCAGGTAGTCCTTCGACGGGTATTCGCCGTCCTGCAGCATGCGCTTATAGCCGGAGTCGCCTGCCGCGTAGCTGAGCGTGCCGGTTAGCTTCCAGGTCACCCAGTCGAGAAGGTTGACGATCTCGGCCGTCTCTTCGTAGACCTCGGGTGCCTTCTCGAAGACCTCGAGGGCCTTCGGGAGGAGAAGCTCGGAGGAGAGGACTCCGCCGTAGCGCTCGAGCCACTCTTCGCCACGCTCTTCGGCGGCGGCGACGAGACGGTCGGCCTGGTCCTGTGCACCGTGGTGCTTCCACAGCTTGATGTAGGCGTGCGGGTTGTTCTTGAACTTCTCCTGCTCGCAGAGCACGTTGCCCTCGGCGTCGGTGAAGAACACGGTTGCGGATGTGGCATCAATGCCGATGCCGACGATGTCGGCGGGGTCCACACCAGCATCCTTCACCGCGTTAGGAACGGCAGTTCCAAGAACTTCGATGTAGTCGGCGGGAACCTGGAGAGCAAACTCCGGGGGCAGCTTCTGACCATCACCGGCATCAAGCGTCCGGTCCATGACCGCGTGGCGGTACTCGGTTACGGCAGTTCCGAGCTGCTCGCCATTGGATGCTCGGACTACAACGGCACGGCCCGAAAGCGTTCCGAAGTCAATACCGACGATGTACTTGTCGTTCGACATGTGGTTTTACTCCTTCGTATGGATTCTGTGTGGTTACGCCTCGGGATGCTGGTGCTGGCCCCAGAAACCCTCGGGAGAGAACAGCTTTTCGACAACCTCGTCGAGGATGCCCAGGTCGGTCAGAATATCCAGCACCGTGTAACGGGGGCGGATCATCTGAGCCTTGAAGTGGGTCTCGCGGAAACGATCCCAATCAACCTTGATGAGCTCGGGGTGGTGGGGGGCGCCCGCCGCCTTGAGCATGTCCATGGCCTCCTGCGCGGAGATCAGCTGCTTGGTGCAACGCTCCTTGATGGTCGGCCACTTTTCCTTGAGAAGCTCAATGCGCTCCACGAGGGCATCGCCTTCCATGCGCTTACCGAGCGAATGCTTGACTGCTTCGTCCTGGATCCGGGGGTCGAGGATCGCGCGAACGTCGGCCTCAACCTGCTCGGCGGACTTCACCTTCGACAGCGCCTTCTCAACATCGAAATCCTCGACATCCATGGAGAGGAAAACTTCCCACATGGCGCACGATGCGACGGTTCCAACGCCAACCTTGAATCCGTGGCTGAGCGGCGGCTCCCAGTCGAGGCCGTGCCCCTCCATCTCCCACGTGTGGGAGAACTGGTGGCCGGCACCCGAAGCAGGACGGGACGAAGAGTATGCCTGCATGGCAAGACCCGACATGATCTGGCCTTCGCCGAGCTTAGCGATCGCGTCCTCGTCGCCGTTCGCGGTACCTTCCGGGTTGGCAAGGGATTCGCGCAGCGGGCCCTGGACGAGGCTCCACGTGTAGGGGTCAATGGATTCGATGCCGAGCTCGTCGGAGAGAATCCAGTCCGCGCCGGCGGGGATCTTCTCGATGAGGTCGCCGTAGCCGGTGGCGGTCAGGCGTGCCGGTGCGTTCACCATCGTGTCAACGTCGGCGATAAGGCCGACGGGGGCCGGGCATGAACGAGTGATCTTAAAACCGTCCTTGGCGATCGAAGCACCGAACGCCGCAAAGCCATCTACCGAGGCTGCGGTGCAGACGTTGATATAGGGACGTTCCAGTTCGCCGGAGGCGAGCTTAGCAATGTCGTTAAGCGTGCCCGCACCAAGGGAAACAACAACGGTGTTTTCGTAGGGACGGATGGCCTCGCGGAGAATTTCAACGTTCTCATATCCGCCGTACAGGGTGGGGGTACCCGGAAAGATGTACGGTTCGTCAGCAAACTCAACGTTCGCGGCCTTCAGCGATGCAACAACATCGTCGCCGACGGCAGCGTACGTGTTTTCGTCGGCGACAACGAGGACCTTCGAACCCGGGAACTGCTCGGCAAACATCGGTCCGGTGTCTTTGTTAACGTCCTTGCCAAACGAGATAGCCTTCGTCTCCTCGGCAGTTTCAAGTGCCTTATTGATAAGTTCGGTCGACATTATCTATTCCTCTCTAGACCTAACGATCATGAAGGACGATTCGATAGCCTCGATGATCGTCCGGTTTCTAAACGACAAGTGGTCACCCAGTTTAGCGGGCAACTATGACGTGCGTCTCCCCTCTCAGTTCGGCCAGAGTTTCCTCATCGATGCCATCATCAGTGATGACGCAGTCAAAATCAGAGATTTCGGCCATTTTGTGGAGAGACGTGCGTTTAAACTTCGGTGCCGCAACAACGAGGACCGAGAATTCTGCCTGTGACATGGCAAGAGACTTGAACGACCCCACCTCCGCGTACGGGTGGTAGACAGCGAAATTCTGAACCGAAGCGGCTCCGACGACAACGGCGGACGGGTTAAGGTTCGTTATCTCTTTGGTAGCTGTCGGGCCGAAAAAAGCGTCAAGCTGAGGATTATAGGTGCCGCCGAGCGAAATGAGTTTGCCCTGAACGGATTGCGAGAGGGCCCGCGACACTGCGAGCGAATTCGTGATGTACGTCTTTTGCTGCACATCGGGCAACAGGTCGACTATCGCTAGTGCGGTCGTCGAATCATCAAGGAAGATTGTGGAATAGTCGGCCAGGATCTCGGCCGCAACCTTAGCAATTTTGGCCTTGGCCGAGACATCCTGCACGAGACGGAAAGAGATAGGTGTTTCCGAGGTGGAGTTGGTGACCGCCGCGACCTCGCCACGGGAGCGGCGCACAAGGCGCTTCGACTCCAGCGTGGCGAGATCACGGTAAAGGGTCATAGGAGACACGTCGAAGAGCTCGATGAGTTCATCAGTTCTGATGGAACCGCGCTCGTAGATCAGCCGAGCAAGTTCATCCTGGCGCTGCTGCTTCGAGACGCTTACCGTCGCCCCCCGACTGGCCTCCGACACGTCTGCTCCGTTACGCGTTCTTGCGGAGGCTATCGACGTAGTCGACGGTCGTGTGGACGTGCTCCTGGACAAGCGGGTACTGAGCAACGTACTGGTCCGCGAAGAACTTGTACTGCTCGTGCTTGGCCATGTCGGGCTCGATGTGCTCGCGCTCGTGCACCATGTTGTCGGCAGCGTCCTGCACCGAGTCGTACAGGCCGGCACCGGCGGCTGCGAGAATGCAGGAGCCGAGGGTCACAGCATCGCCGACCTCCGTGAGTGTGATCGGAATACCGGTGACGTCGGAGTGCATCTGCATCCAGCTGCGCGACTTCGTGGAGCCACCGCAGGCAACGAACTGCTTGACCTCGAAGCCAGCGTCAGCAAGCTTGCGCATGTTGGCTTCGACGCCGTAGCAGACGGCTTCCTGGATGGCCTTGTACATGTGCTCACGGCTGTGCGAAAGCGACAGGCCGGTGATGACACCGCGGGCCTTCGAGTCGGAGTACGGGGTGCGGTTGCCCTGGAAGTACTCGTTGATGAGCAGACCGTCGCAACCGATCGGGATATCGGCGGAACGCTGGTTCATGATGTCGTAGGTGTTGAGACCCGTCGACTGCGCGGCCGCCTCGATATCGGGGCAGAAGTTGTCCTTGAACCACTTGAGGACCGAACCGGAGGACACGAGCGAGGTCTCGACCGTGTACTGACCGGGAACAACACCGTCCGTGTAGCCGCCGAAGAAACCGGGGCCAGAAACGGGTTCCGGAGACTGGCCGGACATGACGTGCGAGGAGCCCGTCACGAGGGTCATCTTGCCCGGGCGCAGAACGTTGAGGCCGATCTGACCGTGCCAGGCGTCGCCGCCACCCTGCGCAACGGGGGTGCCGGGGATCAGGCCGAGCTGCTCGGCGGCGCGGTTAGCGAGGCCACCGACGGGAACACCGAGGTCGTTCACGGTCTCCGGAAGCTTCTCGAAAACGTCGCCCGCGCCGGCCTCCTCGTAGAGGTCGGTCGGCCAGCCACCGTTGTCACGGTCGTAGTACATGCGGTGAGCGGCGGTGTTGATGTTGAGTGTCCACTCGCCGGTCAGCTGGTAGGTGAGCCAGTCCGGAGCATCAACAATGCGGTAGGCGTTCCTGTAGGTGTCCGGCTCATTCTCGCGCAGCCAGGCAGCCTTGAAGGGGAACCATTCGGCGGTGGGAGGAAGGGTGCCGTTGCCGGTGTAGCGACGGGCCGTCGACTTCGTCTCGGCAACGCGTGCGGCCTGCTCGGTTGCACGGACGTCCATCCACATGATTGCTGGGCGCAGAGCCTCACCGGTCTTGTCGAGCGCCACGACGGTCATCGTCGTCGCATCGTAGGAAATGCCGGCAATCTGGTGCGGCTGGAGGCCAGCGCGCTCCATGACGCGGTGCGTCGAGGCGACGAGAGCGCCCCACCAGTCGATCGGGGACTGCTCGGCCCAGCCCGGCGCCGGGTGGGTCGTCTTGTAGGTCGTCGCAGCAAACGCAACGGGCGACCCGACAAGGTCGAAAATGCCGACACGGCACGACTCGGTGCCGAAGTCGATGCCCATGACGAAGGGTCCGTCAGGACGAGTATTCGTGTTGTGAGTTGTCACAGTTATCTCCACCTAGATTCGTTCGTTAATCTCGTTTAGTCTTCGTCGGTCCAGCCCCAGTCGGAGCGAATGGACTCCGGAATGAGGTGGTCAACGCGTTCCAGGACATACGTCGGCTGGTGCTCTTCATCGAGCCCCTGCGCTTCGGCGTAGGTCGAGTCGCCGGTAAGGACCAGCGTTGACGCCATGCCCGTGTTCACTGCCATGCCGATGTCGGTTCCGAGGCGGTCGCCCACCATCATGCAGTTCTTCGGGTCAACATCGAGGTCGCCCAGTGCCGCCTCGAGCATGGCAGTCTCGGGCTTGCCCATGTTGGCCTTCAGTTTCGTTCCGGTTGTCGCCTCGATCGCGGCAACAATGCCTGCGGCGTCCGGTTCCCCTCTTCCCCGGGGAACGGGCAGTACTTGTCCGGATTCGTCGTAATAAGGAATGCCCGCTTGTGGAACCAGATGGCATCAAAAGCGATCTGGAGCTTGCGGTATTCAAAAGTTCTGTCGTAGGAGGCGATGACAATGTCGATCTCCTCCGGGTTTTCGCTCATCTTGATCCCGGCTTCAGCCAGTGCCTTCTTGAGCGGTTCTTCCGAGATGGGGAAGACGGTCGCGTCCGGGTGGTGCATCTTTAGCCAGCGCGTGGTGGTGACCACCGTGTTGGCGATCTCGGAGACGGGGGTCGGGATCCCGAGCCGTTCGAGCTTTTCTACGTACAGCTCGGGGTCCTTCGTTGGGTTGTTCGAAAGGAAACGAACAGGTTTACCCAAGGAGCGCAGTCCCTCGATGAGACGCTTAGCTCCGGGGAGCAGATCCTCACCGAGATAAATGGTTCCGTCCATGTCGAATACATATGCATCAAATAGCTTGTCCGGCGAAGAGAGAATCAAGACTGCGCTCCTTGGGTGTTTTGTTATGGGTGTTGAGTTGTTTCTGTAAGCCGTACTTGACTATGCGAGGATCGCGGTCAGGACGTACAGAACCGAGGTACCGATCCAGATGGCGAATGCCGGGGATCAATGTGGGTGTCGCCGTTGGCGTTGGTCATACGCGAGAGCGCCTCACCAAGGACACCGGCAAGGGCACCGAAGATACCGCCGATGATGACTGCAACGACGATCATGACGTCGCCATCCCATGCGGTGACATCGGACGTGCCAGCGAGGATCGGAGCGAACTTGAGTGCTGCGATCGAAGCGACGATCGTCATGTGGTGCGTGACCGGGGTCTTCATGCCGAGCGACAGGAAGATCAGGGAGATAGCCGAGATGGCCCAGCCAACGAGCTGCGCGTGGTTAACAATGCCGGGGGCTGTCGGGAAGATGAAGACAACCAGCCAGATGGTGGCGAATGCCGACATGATGCCCGAGGTGAGACCGTGCATCGCGGTGATGCCCCAGCCTTCCTGGTGCTCGACCCAGTGCTTGCCTTCGCCGACGGCGAGAAGAGCGTGATCCTTGGTCGAGAAGAGGCCGGTGGAACCCCAGATGAAGCGGACTGCGATGGAGACGATAACAATTGTCAGAGCGACGGTATCCGTCCAGCCGATGACTTCCGCACCGTAGTGCAGATCTGGGTCGCTGACCGAAAGGGCCGGGACCTCGGCGAGGAGGTTGTTGACAAGGTAGCCAACCATACCGAAGACACCACCGACGACGAGAACGTCCGAGCGCCCAATGCCGGCCAGCGGTGTGACAATGTCACGGCCGTTGGCCCCGCCTGCCATCACACCCTTCTTAGCGGCGTAAGCGGCTGCTGCCGCGCCACCAAGGAAGGCGATGTGCGGGCCGAAGACCGGGCCGAACACGATCGAACCCATGAACCAACCCATGTCGACGCCACCGAGGTAACCGCCGAGGCCGATCATGTAGAGAATGCCGGTAAAGATAAAGGCGGTCTGTCCGCCGATTGCTGCGCCAAAGGCGCCGCCGCCGAAGGAGGCGACGAGCCATAAGAGATCAAATTCCACGTTGAAATCCTCTTTTAGTTTGTGGGGCTGAGTGCGCCGTGCATCTCTGACAGGGAGATGCAGTCCCTTCCGCCAACGGTGGAGGAGGGGCGCTGCGGCGATTTTGTTTGGACAAACGTCCCAGATTCTGGGTCGCTTACTCCTGTTATATGACGGTGTCCCAGCTCACTGGCGCCGACGCTCCGTAAGGCAGGTACCTTGAAATCGAGATAGTTGGGCTTGTGAGCCCTCCCGATCGCTGTCTCCGTGCGGCCTTGAATCTCTTCAGGACTGCCGCAGACGTGTCGAGGGACGTCCAATCGACACGTCAAGCCGGCACTCAGATCATGAGTTTGATGGCTCATTCCGCGCATTTGAACCTCCCTTCCTGACATCTTTGCCAGGTGCTGGACCGTAACACCGATGTTCGCGGTCACACCGTCATCGTAGACAGTAACACTATTCGTGTTAATTTCCCCATTGCTTTGGTTGATGTGCACCAATTCCCAAGGCGATCCTTACTTTGCGCAATCGATTGCACGCACGCGTCTCCCTGTGAGTCACGTTATTCTCCCCATCACGCCTGTCTACTAGAGTGAGGGCGTGATGAAGAGCGAAACTCCTGTCCTGGATCTTGATAATCTGCCCTGGCCCGCCGACCAGCCGAAACACTTCGTTTTCGACGTTGACGGCACCCTCACGGACGAGCATTCGATTACTCACCAGCCCACGGTTGATGCCCTTCAAGCCGCACACGCCGCTGGTTACCCCATCACCGTTGCCACGGGACGCCTCCTCCAAGCAGGCGTCCGACTGCTTGAACGTGCAGGTATCGAAGGCTGGGTGATCGCAAACTGCGGCAGTATCGTCTGGGACGGACAGTCCATTGTTCACGCATACCCGATGCCAACGGAGCAGCTGGAGCGCTTCATCGAACTTGGTCGTAGCATCGGCGTCGTTCCCGCTGTCTACTTTGTCGACGACATTGTCATGGACATGGGCGACTTCGACATCGATGCCGGAGACATGAACCTGCTCAACGTGGCGCTTAACGCGAATGAGGGGCGCCCGATCCGCCAGCTCGACCTTGAAACCGCCGACCTCAGGCACGCGACAAAGGTCCAGTTCGGTGGCGATTCAAGAATCCTCGACCAGCATCAGGAACGGATCCTGGAGGAGTTCCCGGAAGCCGTCCGCGGCCATGCCTTCGCTCTGGAGCTCACCCCGATGGCATCACGAAGTGGACCGGGATCGAAGCTACCCTGAAGGATCGCGGCCTGACCGCGGAGGGCGCACTCGGCGTTGGCGACTCCGGTAACGACGTTCCCTGGCTTCCCAAGGTCGGGATTTCTGTGGCAGCTCCGCATTCCACACCCGACGTCATCGACGTATGCGACGTCGTTCTACCCAACATTGACTTCCCCGTAGCTCAGCTCATCAACGCGATCGTGAGGAGAACATCATGACACCCGAGCAGATCACCGATCCCGTCGCCGACCACGGCGAAGGCCCCTGCTGGCATCCCTCCTGGGGTGGCCTGCGCTGGGTCGACATGCTTGCTGGCGACCTCCTCACCTTGAACGGCGACGGCGACGTCGATCGCCTCCACGTCGGCAAGATTGCAGCCTTCGTTCGGCCCCGCTCCCGGGCGGCTACGTTGTCGGCCTCGAAAACACGATTGCCCTTGCCTCTTCGCCCTTCGGCGATCCGGTTGCCGAACCTGCCTTCTGGGACGACTCGAACCTTCGCTTCAACGAGGGCGGCTGCGATCCCTGGGGCAACCTCTACTGCGGGTCCATGGCATACGACCGTACGGAAGGGGCCGGCCAGCTCTTCCGGGTCAGCCCGAGCGGCGAAAAGACTGTCGTCCTCCCGCACGTCTCCACCTCGAACGGTATTGCATTCTCCCCCGACGGCACTCTCGCCTACTACAACGATACGAAGCTTCGTCAGACCGATGTCTTTGACGTCATCGATAAGCGCCTCATCAACCGTAGGCCGTTCGCCTCGTCGGACGGCGCCAGCAACGATGGTCTGACGGTCGACTCAGAGGGCAATATCTGGGTGGCAATGAACCGTCACGGCAAGGTGCGTCTCTACTCCCCCGACGCCGAGATTCTCACGGAGATCCAGCTTCCTGTTCAGCTGGTCACGGCGTGCACACTGGGAGGACCGGACATGCGCACCCTGTTCATCACAACATCGCGCGAAAACCTTGAGGATCCGGAGCCGGAAGCAGGAGCGGTGTTCGCGGTCGAGGTAGACGTGCCGGGCATGCCCGTTGCCGAGTACGGCGGCTGACGGACTATCATCGGTCAGGTGACGACGAACCTCACCGGTGACGGTGCACTCTTTGATCTCCCGCCCGAGGAACGTGAGCCTCAGGCCCGGGTAATCCTCGTGACCGGCCCCTCCGGGTCCGGCAAGACGAGGTTCACGGGCCGCACCGGCCTGCCCGTCGTCGCCCTTGACGATTTTTACTACGACGACACCCACCCGGGTCTCCCTCGTAAGCACGGGATCATCGACTGGGACTCTCCCGCATGTTGGGACAGGCAGGGCGCCCTGGGCGCACTGATCAAGCTCGCCACGACTGGCGAAGCCACTCTTCCCATCTACGACATCCCCACCAACTCGAAGGTGGCAGAACGTACCCTCGACCTCGAGGGCTCACCACTTTTTCTTGCCGAAGGGATCTTTGCGGCCGAGCTTGTTCACCTGTGCCGGAGGGAAGGCATCCTCGCGGACGCCTTCTGCATTTCCCGTCCCCGCCTCCAAACCTTCTGGTTCCGGCTCATGAGGGACCTTGACGAAGGCCGCAAGCCACCCATCCCCCTTATCCGCCGCGGCATCTCCCACATGATTCACGAGCCCGAAATGTACCGGGATCTGGAACGCAAGGGAGCCCGCCGGGTCTCCATCGTCGAAGCCCACGAAGCCCTCACCCAAATGTTGGCGAAGGTCCGCCGATAAGGACGCACTCCAGGCAAACCATAAGCAACTTAGCCGGCAAACAACTTAGCAGGCACAGTACCCGCCACCGATCCGCACGAGGGTAGCAAGCCACTCCTCTTATATAAATAGGACGGCCCCACAACCTGCAGTCTTTTGGGAACCGATTCCCTATAGGGAACTCTAAGGCCCTGAGATCGCCTTGCCAGCGGCTACCCCCACGTCAGCGCATCTGGCCACCAACAGGTTGGTGCAACGGCAGTACTAACACCGATTACACGTTGGCATGTGCGAAGAAGGGGATCGGTTGCGATCTACCGATCCCCTTCTTCACGCTATGACCGCAGGCGATTTCTGGATTCGTGACTGAATCGAGCACCGCCTAATAGATACGGCCGTCCAGTATCGACGGCCTGCTCCACCTAGCTGGGCACAACTGCTGTCTTGATGCCCTTGCCTGCGCTGACGTGTTCGATAGCTGCGGCAGCATCCTCAAGCTTGAATGGCTCGGTGAGCAAAGCACCAACGTTGATTGTGCCGTCGCCGATAAGCTGGACGGCCTTGCGGTAGTTGTTCCGCCCCATGTTCGAGCCACCGGTGACGGTGAGCTCGTTGTAGTGGATGAGGTTCGGATCGATGCTCGCCATCTGCCCCTTCGGGAAGCCAGCAAATGCGTTGACACGTCCGCCATTGCGGACGGACAGGAGGGCGGTCTGGAAGAGGTCGAGGGCGCCGATGCACTGAACCGCAACATTGGCGCCGAGGCCGCCGGTGAGGTCCTTGACGAACTCCGGCACATTCACATCACCGGTGAGTGCGGTGTGGGTGGCGCCAACCTGCTTGGCGATCTCGAGGCGCTCCGGTGAACGGTTAACAACAATGATCTGCGAGGCACCCTTCTGCTTCGCCACTATCGTGTGCAACAGACCAATCGGGCCCGCGCCAACGATAAGGACGGAGTCACCAATGTGCACCTGGTAGTTATCCACACCGTTCAGCACACATCCGAGGGGCTCCGCGAGCGCAATCTCGGCCGGGTTGCTACCGGGGAGTGCGGGAACGATGGCACCGCGCTGGATTGCAGCGTCGTTGACGAGGACATATTCGGCTAGGCCACCGTCGATCCAGTAGCCGAAGAGCTTAGCGTCGACACACATGTGCTCAAGGTGGTTTTCGCAGTAGTAGCAGCGCAGGCAGGGCACGGTTGGCATGACGCCAACGAGCTGTCCCTCGTCGAAGCCTTCGACGCCGGCGCCGATCTCGTGGACGTAGCCGGAGAATTCGTGGCCCATGATGACACCGGGGCGTACGCCCGCGGTCTTTTCTCCGCGGAGGATCCTTCCGTCGGTTCCGCAGACGGTGTTAGCTGCGACCTTGAGGACCAGTTCACCGGGTCCCGCCTTTGGCGTGGGAACGTCCCTCATCTCGAGCTGACCGGGCCCGACAAGTACTGCAGCGCGCATGGAATCTCCTTGTAATCCGCGTCGATTAAGTACCTTAACCGTACCCGGTTACGCGCGATTCCTCGCCTCACGTTTTCGACGTAGTGCCGCGGCGGCGGGTGATCGAGGGCGCCCGCAAGGTCTCGCCCAGGTAAGCGCTGAGATTGGACCGCGTACGTGCTGTCGGGGCGAGCCCTTAGACACTGTTGCGATGACCCCGACAGGCGTATATTTCCGTTCATGAAAAATGTATTGCGGGTGGATTCACTCCTCGCAATCAGTGCTCTCGGTATTGTCTTTGGGGATATCGGGACATCCCCGCTTTACGCCATGCATGCGCTGTTTTCGCATGCCCTTATCCCTCGCTCTACGGAGGCGATTACGGGGATTATCTCCCTCGTCATATGGGCTCTCTTAACGGTCGTCTCGATCAAGTACATCATTGTTCTCCTATCGGTCGACAATGATGGTGACGGCGGAATCATGGCGCTATCTGCTCTTGTCATGAGGTCGGTGAAGCAGTGGGTTCCCAAATTTGCGATCGTTGCGGGGATTGTCGGTGCGGGCCTGTTCTACGGCGATGGCCTTATTACCCCAGCTATTTCAGTCATGTCAGCAACCGAGGGTCTCGCTGGGGTCAGCCCGTCCCTTGAGTCCTGGGCCGTTCCGTTTTCCATCCTTATCGTTCTTGGCCTCTTCTCCGTTCAGCATTTTGGGACCGGGAAGGTTGGGGCGCTATTTGGCCCGACGATGCTTGTCTGGTTCCTTGTTCTGGCACTCCTGGGCCTGCCCCAGATAGCTACCCACCCCGGTGTTCTTTTAGCGCTTCTCCCCCATACCGGCCTGCTGTTCATCTTCAATTATCCGCTCGCCGCTTTCATTGCTCTTGGCACCATCGTCCTTGTTGTCACCGGAGCCGAGGCCCTTTACGCAGACATGGGGCACTTTGGCCCCAACCCGATCAGGGTTGCATGGTTCGCGATCGCATTCCCCTGTCTCGCGATTAACTACCTGGGGCAGGGAGCTTTCCTTTTGGCCAACCCCACAGTGAGCGACAATCCGTTCTTTGCGATGGGGCCGTCGTGGTCAACGCTCCCACTTGGCCTGCTTGCTGCGTGCGCTGCTGTTGTAGCCTCCCAGTCGGTCATCTCCGGCGTATTCTCCCTCACCCGTCAGGCAGAACGCCTGGGCTGCCTGCCTTACGTCCGTGCCGTCCAAACGTCCGCACGTGCGCGCGGGCAGATCTACCTTCCACCAGTTAATGCTCTGCTCTGCATTGGCGTCATTGCCCTGATCGTGTTCTTCCAGTCGTCGACCGCCCTCGCGGGCGCCTACGGATTAGCGGTCACATCAACATTTCTTCTCACTTCAGTCCTTCTTGTCGCCTACATGAGAGCAGTAAGACGCTGGAACCGGGTCCAAGTCGTCTCTTTCATCATGACGGTTGGCGCCGCGGAGACCATCTTTTTCGTCTCTGGCCTCACCAAGATCGTGTCGGGCGGATGGATCCCTCTGACAATCTCGGTTGCTATGTGTGCCGTCATGGTGACGTGGCGCAAGGGCCGGTCTCTGCTCAGCACCCAACATCAACAGTTCATTGATGATCGGGACCATTTCCTCAGGACTCCGGGCCTGACGGTCGTCCCCGGCACCGCCATCTACCATCATGTCGATCACCGCACGACACCGTCGGCACTTCTGTTATCAGCAATGGCATTCGGTGCCATCCACGACAGGATCATCGCGGTTTCGATAGTGACGATGCCGGTGCCTCACGTCCACGTCATGAAGAGGTACACGGTACATTCAACCTTCCGAACCATGTACCCATTGCGCTACGAGAACGTGACGATCAGGTTCGGGTTCAAGGACGACATCAACATTCCGGCCGCCCTCGAGGAAGCCGTCGCCCAGGGTCTCATGTCGCAGATCAAGAATCCCTTGTACATCACGACCGAAGCGCACTTCCCACCGGAAAATCCAGGGGTCCTGCCAAGATGGCAGAGAGCCCTTTTCTTGACCCTTTACCGGATCTCGTCCCGCCCAACTAGCCGATTCAGGCTCCCGGCAGACCGTTCACTCGTCATCGGCCTCAATGCCAGGATGTAAGTCCAACGAGGCAGGCCTCGACGACACAGCAGTCGTGTTATCGCCCAGCAAATCCGAAGCTCCCGGAGGGCTTACCAAACTGGCACTGCATGCGCCCTGTCGATAAAGACCCACTATCGGCAGTATCAGCATCCAAAAGAGAAGCCCCGGGGACCGGCCGAGTCATCGACGTAGCCCCCGGGCGCGTTCCACCACTGAGTTAGGCAATTGTTATTGCACGTGTTACCACAGGCGATTGGAGTACGTGGTACACCGTTGCCACCACAGCAGCATCCGTTCCCTCGTCATCCCTACCGGTTGAAAGCTTAGCGGCGCCTGACGTACGGGAAGGCGATTGTCTCACGGATTCCGAGGCCGGTGATGGCCTGGAGGAGACGGTCGATTCCCATGCCCATGCCGCCCGCGGGCGGGAAGCCCTGTTCCATGGCCTGGATGAAGTCTTCATCGAGTTGCATGGCCTCCGGGTCGCCATCGGCTGCGGCCAGCGACTGGGCAACGAGGCGCTCGCGCTGAATAACCGGGTCGGCAAGCTCGGAGTAGGCGGTTCCCGTCTCGACGCCACGGATGTAGAGATCCCACTTTTCCGTCACGCCGGGCTTGGTGCGGTGCGGGCGGGTGAGCGGGGAGGTGTCTTCCGGGAAGTCCCGGACAAACGTGGGCGCCCACAGCTTGTCGCCAACGAGCTCCTCCCACAGGTCCTCGGCAATCTTCCCCGCAACGGCGTAGGGAGCAACACCAATGTCGTGCTGATCAGCGATCTTCTCAAGCTCATCGCGTGAGGTCTGGACGGTGACTTCCTGGCCGAGCGCCTCGGAGAGCGACTCGTAGAGGTCGAGCTCAGTCCATTCGCCACCGAGGTCATACTCGGTGCCGTCGGCAAGGGTGACGAGGGTCGTTCCAAGGGAATCCATCGCCGCGTTCTGGATAAGGGCGCGGGTCAGTTCGGCCATCGTGTCGTACGTGCCGTAAGACTGGTAGACCTCGAGGGCCGTGAACTCGGGCGAGTGCGTTGAATCTGCACCCTCGTTGCGGAAGTTCTTGCCGATCTCAAAGACCTTGTCGATGCCGCCGACGACGGCACGCTTGAGGTAGAGCTCGGTTGCGATCCTCAGGTACAGGTCCTCGTCGTACGCGTTAATGTGGGTGGTGAATGGACGAGCGGCCGCACCGCCGTGGATCGGCTGCAGAGTCGGGGTTTCGATCTCGACATAACCGCGATTATCGAAGGTCGAACGGAGCGACTTCATGACATTGGCGCGCACCCGGATCATCTCGCGGGCAGCCGGACGCATGATGAGGTCAAGGTGCCTCATGCGGACGCGGTTCTCCTCGGAGAGGCCAGCTTCTTCGCCGTCTTCCTTCGTGTATGTCTTCGGAAGGGGGCGGAGTGCCTTCGATGCCATCTTCCACTCGTGAGCAAAGATCGAGAGCTCACCGCGGCGGGATGTGCCAACGTGGCCCTGAATGAAGATGTGGTCGCCCATATCAACATCGGCCTTGAAGCGGGCCATCTCGTCCTCGCCAACGATCTTCTGCGACAGCATGACCTGGATCCGGTTGCCGGGCCCGTCCTGAAGGGTCGCAAAGAACAGCTTGCCGGAGGTCCGCATCAGCATGACACGGCCCGCAATGCCGACAACCGTGTCCTCAAGCTCGGTACCGGGTTCCAGACCCTCGTGCTCCTCGCGGACACCGGCGATTGTGGCGGTCACGGGAAGTTCGGCCGGGTACGGCTCAATGCCCGCGGCGATCATCTTCTCGCGCTTGGCTGCACGGATCGCCATCTGCTCCGACGATGTTGATTCAATCTGCTCGTTCTCAGTCACCACGCCATTCTACAAGCGGAGTCGCAGGAATGAACCGCAAGAAGGTGTGCGACTGCTCGCCATCAGCCCCATTCCACGCCCAATGCATCCGATTATCTATGGCCACCACCAAGCCACACCTCCACCTGCACGCGGACTTCTCATCAGGAGAACATCCGCAAGCGCCCCAGAAGGACGTCAGTTCCGTAAAGCAACGCGGTCCCCACCGTCAAGAACCTGCCACTCACGCATAGGCAATAGGTCAATTCTCTACAAGGACTCCGCTATTTCCCGATAGCATTCAGCGATTTTCCGCGCCCGGCCAATCCGCCCATACTGGGCAGTCACCGCTCCCGTCATCGGCGCAATTGGTTTTTACGCAAGCCCAGCCACGCTCCCCGGTGCGTCCTACAATGCCAGCACCAACCCGCTCAATTTCAGCCGCCTCGACCGAGAAAGTCTCCGTCCCCTCCTCCACGCACGTGCTCGCCGTCACCGCCTCGATCAGTCCAAACATCTTTTACCCTGGCCTAACGGCAGATGCTTCCCATGTTTACTTCCAGCCGACCCCATGCATTTGTAAGGTCTAAGTCGTTGACCCACTCAAGCATCAGAATCGTCGAATATCGAACCATTAGACTTGCGTAAATCGGCGGAATGGCGCGGTTTTCTGCACCTCGTTGCGAATGCTCGGAAATTTCTTGCACGTCGGAATCGTGGAACCCATAAGTCCCATTTTTCTGTGTTCCGATCGGTACTCTGGAAACGTCACCAATGAGGATGTTCACCATTGGCACCCAATGTTGTTGTTCACCATTGGCACTCTGAATTTTCGTTGAGGGAGCCCACACATGAAAAAGATGGAAACGGATGTCGTCGTTATCGGCGGCGGCGCTACGGGAGCGGGTGTTGTCCGTGACGTAGCGATGCGCGGGTACCGCACGATCCTCGTGGATCGCGCGGACCTGGGACAGGGCACCACGGGCCGCTACCACGGCCTCCTCCACTCGGGCGGACGCTACGTCGTGTCCGACCCGCACTCGGCGACCGAGTGCGCGGAAGAGAACGCAATCGTCACTCGCATCAATGCCGATGCGGTGGAGACCACCGGCGGACTCTTCGTTATCGGCCCGGATGATCCGCTCGACTTTGGCGATGCTTGGCTGAAGGGAGCGCAGGAGACCGGAGTTCCCCACGAGGAGATCTCCGTTGCCGAGGCCCTGCGCCGCGAGCCACGACTCAACCCCGGAATCAAGCGGGCTTTTGCCGTTGAAGACGGCACGGTCGACGGCTGGCAAATGGTGTGGGGAGCCGCAAAGTCCGCCGAGGAGTATGGCGCACAGATCTTCACCTACCACGAGGTCACCGACATCGTTCGCGAGGGCGATCAGGTACGTGCCGTTCGGGCCATCGACCACAAGACCGGCGAAGACATCGAGATCACCTGCAACTTCGTCATTAACGCGGGCGGCCCCTGGGCTGGCCAGATTGCGGACATGGCGGAATGCCCCGAGGTCAACGTCGTTCCGGGCCGCGGCATCATGATCGCCATGAACCACCGCCTCGTCAATCAGGTTGTGAACCGCTGCATCTACCCCTCGGACGGCGACATCCTTGTTCCCGTTCACACGGTCTGCATTATCGGCACAACCGACGTTAAGGTCGAGGATCCCGACAACCTGGCGATCCCCCGCAACGAGGTGCAGCAGATGCTGGACGCCGGCGAAGTCCTTATCCCGGGCTTCCGCAACTCCCGTGCCCTGCACGCCTGGTCGGGCGCTCGCCCGCTCGTCAAGGACAACCGCGTCTCCGCCGACGACACGCGCCACATGTCCCGCGGCATGTCGATCATCGACCACCAGCATCGCGACGGCCTCAACGGCATGCTCACCATTGCTGGCGGTAAGCTCACGACCTACCGTCTCATGGCGAAGAACATCGTTGACGTCATGGTTGACCAGCTCGGCGATGATCGTCCGTGCACAACCGAGACCGAGGCGGTACCGGGATCGAAGGATCTCAAGACCTACCACGTCACCCACCGGCTCGAGGAGGCCGAGAAGAACCTCCGGAAGGAGCAGATCGTCTGCGAATGCGAGCTCATGAGCCGCAGGCAGCTTGAGGACCTCATCGAGGAGCAGCCCACCGCTTCCTTCGACGACCTGCGCCGCCAGCTCCGACTCGGCATGGGACCCTGCCAGGGCGGATTCTGCTCGATCCGCGCGGCGGGAATCATGCAGGAGACCGGCAAGGCCGACACCGAGCGCGTCACCGCGCTCCTCCGCAAGTTCCTGAAGAACAGGTGGATTGGCCTGTGGCCAATCCTCTACGGGGACCAGGTCCGCCAGACCGCTCTTGATAATTGGATTTTCCAGGGCACGCTCGACATGGATCACCTGCCCGAGGCCGAGGAGGCTCACGTATGAAAACCGTCGTCATCGGTGCCGGTATCACCGGACTTGTCACCGCAATCCGCCTCCGGCAGGCGGGACAGGACGTCACGCTCGTAACCAAGGGCATTGGCGGCCTCCAGCTCGGCCAGGGTACCCTCGACGTCTTCGGGTACAGCCCGGACCGCGTCGACAACCCCATCGCCGAAGTCGATAAGGTAGCGGCCTCCGACCCCACTCACCCCTACGCCGCCATCGGCTCGGACAACGTCCGCAAGGGCCTCGAGTACACGGCAGGCCTGCTAGACGGCCTGGTTGAGGGCGATCCGGAGAAGAACGTCCTGCTGCCCACCGCGGTCGGCGCCATGCGCCCCACCGCCTACATTCAGCCGTCGATGGCCAACGGCGTCATCACCGCCGACTCGAAGTTCCTGATCGCGGGCCCCCGCCAGCTTAAGGACTTCTATCCGCAGCTCATTGCCGGCAACCTGGCCCGCACGGATCTTCCGGGTGGCGGCAGGGTCCAAGCCCGCCCCGGCTCGTTCTCGATCCCGGCGCGCGGCACCGAGGCGGATTCCTCTGGCCTCAACTACGCACGGGCCCTTGACCGTCCCGAGTACCGCAAGGAATTCGCGGCCCAGATCAAGCCCCTCGTGAAGGAAGGCGAGACGGTTGGCTTGCCCGCAATGCTGGGCCTGCGTGACCGGAACGCGTGGAGGGACCTGCAGGACCTGATCGGCGCACCGATTTTTGAGATCCCGCTTCCGCCCCCGGGGGTTCCCGGCATGAGGCTCAACGAGCACCTGACCGACCTGGCCAAGGAGCTACGCGTCAAGATCATCCTTGGCTCCCCCGTCGTTTCCGGCACGGAAGAGAACGGTCGGGTCGTTTCCGTCACCGTTGCCTCGACCGGCCACGACATGGTGATCAAGGCCGACAACGTTGTACTGTGCACAGGCGGCTTCGAATCCGGTTCTCTCGAACTGGACTCCTACGGCGTCATGTCCGAGACGATCTTCGGTCTTCCGCTCGTTGGCACCGAAATTCCCGAACCCACCCACGGTCAGTACTGGGGTGACCCGCAGCCGATGTTCCGCGTGGGCGTCAAGGTTGGGGAAGATATGAGGGTGCTGGACGCGTCCGGTCAGCCCGTTTACGACAACCTGTACGCTGCCGGTGGCATTCTCGCCGGTTCGATCCGCTGGACCGAGAAGAACGGTGAAGGCGTCGCGGTTGGTTCCGCATATGCCGCTACCGAAGCAATCCTTGGAGGTAATTCATGAGCATCGACGCATTGGCAAGCACCCACGACAGCCCGCTGCAGTTCGCCGCCGATCAGGTTGCCAGAGCTTCCCTCGACCACTGTGTGAAGTGCACAATCTGTGAAACCCAGTGCCCCGTGGCACGGGTGACCGACCTGTTCCCCGGACCGAAGTACGTAGGCCCACAGGCGGAGCGCTACCGTCACGGCAGTCCCGTCGACGACTCGCTCGACTACTGTTCCTCCTGCGGCATCTGCACCTACGTGTGCCCGCAGGGCGTAAACATTGCCGAGCTGAACGGTCAGGCACGCGCCGTCATGAAGGCCGAGCCGGGCAAGATGCCGCTGAGGGACAAGCTCATCACCCAGACGAACCTCATGGGCACGGTCATGACCCCCTTCGCTCCGATTGCCAACTGGGCTCTCGGACAGAAGCCCATCCGCGTCGCCGTTGAGAAGACGATCAAAATTCACCGCGAGGCCCCGATGCCGGTGGCTACCTCGCAGTCCTTCATGGGCTGGTGGAAGAAGCGCCCGAAGAACACAAACGCCCCGCTGGGACCCGTTGTCTTCTTCCACGGTTGCGCCGGCGGCTACTTCGAGGTTGAGACCTCGAAGCGCACCGTTGAGGTCTTGGAGAAGATCGGTTACGAAGTCATCGTTCCCAAGCAGGGGTGCTGCGGCCTTGCCCAGCAGTCCAACGGTCTGTTCGACCAGGCGAAGAAGGCCGTCGTGAAGCTGTCGAACCAGCTCCGGTCTGCCGGCCGCGACCTGCAGATCATCTCCTCCTCCGGTTCCTGTGCGGGCATGCTCAAGCACGAGGCACACGAGATCATGGGCGTGGAGGACCCTGCCCTTCTCGACGTCGCCACCCGCATGCGCGAAACCTCCGAGTTCCTCCTCGAACAGGTTGAGCTCGGTCACCTCGACCCGAAGGACTTCCGCGACATCAACGACACGGTCACCTACCACCAGCCGTGCCAGGTGAAGTCGCAGGGCATGGGCACCCCGTCGGTCACTCTTCTCGAGCTGATCCCGGGACTCACAATTAAGGAATCGGGCGAGAACTGCTGCGGCATTGCAGGCACCTACGGCCTCAAGGCCGAGAAGTACGACATCGCTCAGCTCGTTGGCCAGCCCCTGTTCGACAAGATCAAGGACTGGAGCCCTCGGCTTGCTGTCTGCGAGACAGAGACCTGCCGCTGGCAGATCCGCAAGGGCTCCGGCGCGAAGGTTGTCCACCCGGTCAACCTCATCCACCACGCCCTTGGCCTGTCCAGCGATCTCTACGATCCGAACACCAAGCACTGAGCAGATCGTGAGCAGAGCATCCGCTCACCAATCCATGCTGATGATCTGACACTGCAAACTAAATAGTTATCTCTTGCGGCGCTTTCTACGGCGCCGCAAGACTATCTCGACCGTGGAGACCCAAAAGAGCGAGGGCCCTCGTGGGGCCCTCGCTAACGTTTATGGGGAGGCTGTAGCCGTCGCTCTTGGCCTCGGGTACGGGCTATTCGCTCTCGTACGGAAGTGTGAAGACTGCGGTAAAGACTGTCAGCACGGTGCACAGACCGGCAAGGCTTGTCAGAAGCGGATTCGACAGTGCGACGCCGACAAAAGCGACCACGAGCATAAGAACCATGGTGGCGATGAGTGCAGGCAGCGCTGCGATGCGGCGAACGGGCTTCCGGTACGCGGACTCAGTCGGCGCGTATCCGTTCAGGGTCAGGGTCGACATGGCGTACTCCTTCACATGGACAGGCGGTCTTCGTGTTTTTGTCGATAGGCTCGACGGACCTTTTTATTCCGCACACCATTCCCTCTTATCGGGGAGGCCCTACGCTCTGCGAAATTCGCTGTGCGCTGGTGTGCCTCGTGGGCCGTAGCAACTACTGCTTAGTTGTCGCTATCGATCGCAGAGAGTGCGATAGCGGGGACTGCAACAGCGGTGATGAGGCCGGCGGCGATCGTCACGATCGGAGCGGTGAAAACAACACCTGCGAGAGCAGCGATGGTCATGACAACCAGGAAAGCAACCAGGGCCGAGGAGTTGGTGATGGTGGCGTCAGATGCTTCGAAAGACTGGGCGTAGGCGTTTGCTTCGATGATGCTCGACATAATTTTTGATCCTTTTCAAATTCGGTGCAGAGCTACGGATGGTTGCTCTGCACATCCGTGTGCTCGGCCCGTTTGGACCGGTTCCTTGTTGGAACACTTCAAGCATAAGACACATTTGTAAGGAGTGCAAGAGCCCTTTCAGTGTCTTGCATATATTTTTCATATCTCGATATCAAATTATCCGCAGAATTCAGCGCTAAATAGACTCTGCTATTTGTCCTAACAAATATACTTAATGAATATCGTACAGAGTCTTTACGTTTCGAATTAGTGACCGCTTATCCGGTTTTGTTGACCTCAAGCCAAAAGACTCCCACTGGCAAGCTTTGCAAGATATTCACCCTCGCTTTTGTCAAAGAAATGGTCAACGCAAGGCCGGGCATTTCCCTGAAACAGCATGCCTCCTTCCACGCGCCTTCCAAGGGCTTGGAGGTTCCCCGATCTGCCGCTCAGTGGCAAGGATCGACCGATTGCGGGTTCTCGTCTTAAGGCTCAAGAATTTCGTCGCTGCTCGAGAATTCTTAATTTCCGGCGCATGGTGCGGACTCGCCTTTGCAGGTTGCAGGCGCTGTGCCCGCACCGGATCGGTGCGGGCACAGGAGTATTCTTAAGGCTTGCCGGGGCGGTTACTTGGTAGTTTCGCTCTCGGAGCTGTTGTATCCAGAGCGGTAGTCCGCAAAGGGCTGGCCGGAAGAGACGAGGCCGGTCGCGTTGTCCGGGACCTGGCCGGGCTCGTCCGAGGTCTCGATAATGGCGTTATTTTCGTCGACGAAGACGACGTGCGGCGTGTAGGTGCGGGCATGAACATCATCCAGCTCGCCGTAGGCAATGAGGATGACGATGTCGCCCTTGTGGACGAGGTGGGCGGCCGCACCGTTGATCTGCAGTTCGCCGCTCCCCCGCTCAGCGGGGATCGTGTAGGTTGTGAGACGAGCACCGTTAGTGACGTCCACAATGTCGACGGCCTCGCCGGGCAGGATGTCGGCCGCGTCCAAGAGGTCTGCGTCGACCGTCACCGATCCGACGTAGTGGAGATCCGCACCCGTGATCGTGGCGCGGTGAATCTTACCGGTCATCATCCGGCGCATCCGCTTAGCCAAAGGTTACCTCCATGTTGTCGATGAGCCTGGTTGGTCCTACTCGCGCCGCGACGATACCCAGGCCCTGCTTCGCGTTAGAGGATACTCGTTGGAAGGTGTCCGGATTGACAATCGTGGCGTAGTCAACGGCAACACCTTCGGCGGCCTCCAGCGCTTCGGAGAGGACCTTCTCGGTCTCCTCGGGGCTGGCTCCTGCCGCGGCCGCTTCGCGTGCTGCGCGTAGCGATCCTACGAGGGCAAGGGCAAGGTTGCGCTCCTCAGTGCTCAAATAGGCATTGCGAGATGATAGTGCGAGGCCCGATTCTTCGCGGACGATCGGGACGGCGACGATGTTGGTACGCATATCCAGGTCCGCCACCATCGTGCGAAC
This sequence comes from Flaviflexus ciconiae, assembly GCF_003971195.1. NCBI lineage: Bacteria > Bacillati > Actinomycetota > Actinomycetes > Actinomycetales > Actinomycetaceae > Flaviflexus > Flaviflexus ciconiae. The sequence goes on from NZ_CP034593.1 coordinate 1,735,322, forward strand.
GAGGGCAAGTTGCTGAGCATCCTTCTGACCAAAGTAGGCCCGGTCCGGGCGAACAAGGTTAAGCACCTTCGCAACGACCTGAAGAACTCCGGCAAAATGCGTCGGGCGGGTCTTGCCTTCAAAGCGGGTGGCAACCTCACCCGGGTTCACGCGAACGAGCGGTTCACGCGGGTACATTTCCTCATCTGTGGGAGCAAAAACAATATCGACGTCTCCGAGAAGTTCGAGGTCCTGCGCCAGGTTCCTCGGGTACGTATCGAAATCCTCGCCGGGTGCGAACTGGAGCGGGTTCACGTAGATCGAGACCACAACGGTCTCATTTTCCTTCCGGGCAGCATCAACGAGTTGTCGGTGTCCCGCATGCAACGCCCCCATGGTCATGACCAGGCCAACGCTTCCCGTGAGGGGAAGAGCCTCGATCAGTTCCTTTTTTGTAGAAACAACATTAGTCACGGGCTTAAGCCTACGCCCCTCGACCACGCAGTCTCATCCCCCATGGTCCAACGGGTCCACGTTTCAGGGGTACCACGGGTATTTAGTCGCCGAGGATCTTGCGGAGTTCTGCTGCCTTTGTTTCGCTGATTTTCATGCGGGCCAGGGCGCGCTCGGTGGTGGCTAGCGCGAGCGCGCGGTATGACTCTTGGGTTTGCGGATGGTCGGCAAGGACCTCGAGGTGCTTCTCGAGAGTAACGCCGTCCCCGCGTACGATTGGGCCGGTCAGGAGGGCTTCGCCCGACCGCAGTGCCCCATCGAGGCTGGCCGTTGCGAGCGGTGAGAGGAAGGTACCGGGATCGGTGATCCCCACGTCCTCGAGGAGCCGCATCGCCTGGGTGACAACGGTGACGAGGTGGTTGCCGCCATGAGCAAGTGCCGCGTGGTAGAGGCCCCTCTTGTCGTTATCGACCTCAACGGGAACCCCCTCCATCTCGCTCACGAGGGCATGCGCAATGGGGAGGATCGTTGCCGGACCGGATACCCCAAACGGACATCCCACCAGCCGTGCCAGATCAAGGGAGGTTCCGGTGAAGGTCATGGCGGGGTGGATGGCAAGGCCCAGTGCTCCGAGCGAGGTGGCGGGCTCGAGGACCTCGGTTCCGACGCTACCTGCGGTGTGAACGAGCAGCTGCCCGCTTTGCCATGCCTTCATCTTCGCCAGCCCGGAAACAATGCCGGGGAGCTCGCTGTCGGGCACCGCAAGGAGAACCAGTTCGCAGGTGCGGACGATCTCTTCCACGTCTTGGAGGGGAACTCCCGGGAGAAGCATTTCGGCCCGGTCAATCGACTCTTCGGAACGCGCGTGGGCCGCGACCAGCGTGTGTCCGGCTCTGCCGAGCGCGGCCCCAAGGACAGCGCCGACTTTACCTGCGGAGATAATGCCGATTCCGAGTTTCACGAAACTCCCACTCTTTCCGCCCACTGGTCAATTGATTCCCTGTCGTTGCGGGCGCGGGCTTCCAAGCCAATGTTGCGTTCTTCTTCAAGGAGGCCATGCACCTGCGTCAAACCAAAGTTCTTACCCTCCCAGTGGATCGTGCCGGACACGAGCGACAGCCGGCACGTTGCCAGGCCCAGCTTTCGCTGGATGGGGCCCTGGGTGGCTTTCAGTCCCTGCCAGTGGCCGTGGAACGCCACTGTCATGCTCCGGCTAGCCCAGCCGTCGCGAAGGACCGCCACGGTTCTCGTGAGGGCAATACCGTTCCGCTTACGACGAAGCGGATCTAGCCACCTCGATTTCCTGGGCGGCGCCACGAAGAAAGCAGACGGGCCCTTGCCGACGAGCGCATCGTCGAAAAACTCTTGCAGGTTGTCCACACCGATATCGGGAACGATCGTCCACAGCAGATCAAGGGCCTCGGCGCGTGTGCCCACGGGCATGATCACGCTCCGCATGAGCATCGTACTTGCATTGTCGGAATCCTTGGAGATCGAGCCGGCGACCAGTACCTCCACCTGCCACCAGTCTTTCCCGCGCCACAGCAGGAACTGACTGACCTTAACGGCGTGGATCCGCCTGGGCGGGATTGTCTGCGTCGTTGTTGTGGTCAGGCCGCGTCTCACCCGGATCCCATCGGCTGTGAGGAACAGCTGGAGGCCGTGGTTGAGGTTGAACTGGCCCCATCCCACCGCCACGGCACCACCGAGGGCAACAATGATGCCGATGGAGAAGGACTCATCAAAGAGGAAAACGGGAATGAGGATGATGGCAATACCGCCGATGATGCCCAGAACTGTCCCGGACCGGAGCATCGAGCCGAGGAGCACCTTGGTGGGGAGCCGATAGAACGGCTTCTCTCCCTGGTAAGCGTCGTCAGGGTCGTACAGGTTCGGCAGGTCGCGGTCCTCAACCTGGAACTCTTGCCCGGTTCGAGCTGCCGTGGCAATCCGCAGAATCTCCCCGCGTAGCCGCTGTATCTCGTTCATCTTCAGCAAGCCAAGGGAAAGATCGTCTCCGCTGGTGGAGGCGGAGTCGATGACGATTGCTCCGAGTCCAACAATCCGGGGAATGATTCCCTGCTTGATCTCCACGGACTGGATGCGATCCCACCGCACGTGGCGATGCGTGCCGGAGATAATGCCCGAACGATAGTGAATTCCTGAAGGGGCAAGAACGTAGCGCTGTTTGCGCCAGAAAACCCAGGCCACCAGAACAACAAGAAGCGATAGGCCAACGAGGACCGCAATGATGATGAGAACCGTTGTCCTGCTTATTCCCGTCAGGGTCTCCAGGATTTCCGAGACCCCAGTATCAAGGGCCTGGACCAAGATCGACAGCGCGAAGGCAACGAGGGCGGCCCACACCTTCCACAGTGAGAACAGGGGCGTAGCCCAGTGGAAGCGCTTCCACTGGTCCTCCGGGATCAGATCGGCCGCCTGCTCAGGATTCGCCGCCGTAGCCGCTTCGAAATGTGCAGGGTCAGGTTCGTCGAAGGGGACCGTTCCCATGGCTACAGCCCTTCCATCTTGGTGGAGCCCAGCTCCGTGAGGCGCCTGCGCAGGCGGTCCGCCTCATCCCGTCGCACACCCGGAATCGACGTGTCAGTCGTCGAGGATGCTGTTTCCATCGTGATCTTCGCAAGGCCATAGTGCCTCATAAGAGGACCGTCCTCGACCGTCACCTCCTGCATGCGGCCGTATGGCACGACGTCGAGCTTCCGGAAAAGAATCCCCCGGCACACGAGCAGTTCCTCATCGGTTTCATGGTAGCCGGTGTAGAAGACCGCACGGACCTGGACAAACATGATGAAGAGCCCGATGACGAGCGCAACGGCCACGGCAATAGTGACCCAGAGGAGATCCCACAGGGCAATGGAAACAATGAGGAGCGCGAGGAGCGGAAGGAGGCAGATAACTGCAATAAGTCCGCGTATTTTCGCTTGATCCCGCGAGATCCCAACGAATGAAATTCCGGGGGCTAGCGGCGACATGATCATAAATAAAGCGTACTCGAGCACCGGGTAGGTACGCAGACTGGGCGGCCGTGGGATCAATAACTGACCGAGATCGCTAACCCGGTAGGGAACCTGCCCGGCTGGATTCTCGCACCGGCTTGAATCAGTGGCTTGGATCACCGGACAGGAGTTGCGGTGACGGAGATATCGGGCGTTGCGGCAGACGAACTAGGCGCCCTGCGCCGCCGCGGGAGCGTCGTCGTCATCGTCGTCGATCGAGCACCACCATTCGCCGAGCCAGCCCGCTCCCGCAAGAACCAACGAAGCCACCCCCGCCCAGAGGGCAGCGGAGGCCTGCTCGTTCAGGAACACGGCGTTTTCGCCGCTAAACGCGAACCAGGCACCGAGGCAGATTCCGGCGAGGATCATGCCGCCGCGGGAGGACGCCTGGCAGAAGACCGCGATTCGCGCGGCCGTTAGCGGATTCATTGTCCGCTTCTTACCGTCCGCCATGGCCTTCACTGGCCACGCCGACACCAGGACACCGACCGCCAAAACAAGCGGAATTGTCCACGTGAAATCGGGGATGGCAACAAGTGGAACGGTCGAGCGGATCCAGGCGGCGGCGCCAACGAAGCCAATGAGAAGGCTGAGCACAAGCCATCCCACCATCTGCTTCGCTGACGTCATCTCCGGACCGGCTTCCCGCTCAGCATGCCCCACGGATCAACCTCTGCCCAGGGTTCCAGAACGAAACTCCGTTCGTGGGCGCGGGGGTGAGGTAGCGTCAGGTTCGGGTCGTCCGAGGTGATCTCCTTGCCAGCAACCTTGTAGGAGACGAGGTCGAGGTCGAGTGTGCGCGGGCCCCAGCGTTCTTCGCGGACCCTGCCCTGCTCATCCTCAATCCGCTGGAGCTCTCTCAACAGTGCCAGCGGCGACAGCGTCGTATAGCCCACCATGACCGCGTTGATGTAATTCGGTTGCGAGGGTTGCCCCGGCATAACCTCAGCGGCGGTGACGCGCCTGCGGGACATCCGCTCATACTCGAGGACCTTGGCGAGCTTGCCTGCCCCAATCTCCACCTGGGTGACCGGATCATCCATATTCGATCCGATGCCGACAACGACTTCGGCGGCGGGCTTGGGCGGCTGCAGGAGCTTCGAGAGCCTGCGGACCGTCACATCCACATCCGCAAAGGAATGCTCGATTGGCGCCTGTGGCTTATGCACGGTGACGTCGGCCGCGAGGGCACCGAACTGCAGGGCAGCATCCGCGATTCGTTCGGCGAGCGTTTCGATGAGGTTGAGGGGCTCCCCCGAAACGATCTCCACAACCTTGTCGGCGACCTCCGCATAGTTAATGGTCTGCGCAAGATCATCGCCGTAGGGGGTGCGGTGCATGGAGGTGTGGAGGACGACATCTATGATGAAGTCCTGACCGTTCTCCCGCTCGTGCTCAAAGACGCCGTGGAATCCCCTGACCTTCAGTCCGGTGAGGGCGATACGGTCGGACAGTTCCCCTCCGGGAAGATATAGCTCAGCCATGGAATCTCCTCGCGACAGTAAGAGCTGCGGCATTGGACTTGGCGTCGTGCACCCGCACGCCCCAGACCCTGCCGACAAGATGAGACGTAACAAGCGCGGTGGCGAAATCCCGATCGTCACTCACCGAGCTCAGCAAGCGCTTGCGGGAGTGCCCGATAAGCCAGCGTCCCGGTAACATCGCCATGAGCCTGTCGAGCCCCGCAAGAACATCCCAGTCCTGCTCCCCGACCTTGGAGAATCCGAGTCCCGGATCGAGGATCAGTCTCGACTCATCGATTCCAGTTGCAACGGCTTTCTCAATGGCGACGGACATTTCCCGCGCGACGTCATCGATGATGCTGTCATAAACGGCCGTGTCGTTGGTTGTGACCGCTCCACCGCGGGAATGTTGCAGAACGTACTGGGCTTCCGAGCCCGCAACAACAGTGTGGATCTCCGGTTCGATCCGGCCACCCGTCACGTCGTTGATGATGGGGACGCCCGCGGCAATCGCCCGGCGTGCTGTCTCCGCGTGGTAGGTATCGACCGACACCGTCAGACCATCGGCGATCAGCCCCTCGACAACGGGACCAATCCGGTCCCATTCTTCATCGGAGGTGATGGGAGTGGCACCTGGCCGGGTCGATTCTCCGCCAACGTCAATAATTGTTGCGCCGTCGACCGCCAGCTGTCTGCCCCGGGCCAGGGCCTCCTCGGCGCTGGCCCACCGCCCGCCGTCCGAGAAGGAGTCGGGCGTGACGTTGAGGATTCCGAGGATTTCCACGGGCCCTCCTAGCGGCTCATGATGAGGCTCATGGCCTCGGCCCTGGTTGCGGCGTTCCTCATCGTGCCTCGCACCGCGGACGTGACCGTGTGGGAGCCGGGTTTGCGGGCACCGCGTAGCGACATGCACATGTGCTCGGCCTCGACGACAACGATTGCTCCGCTGGCGCCCAGCGGGTCCATGAGAGCATCCGCCACCTCGGAGGTGAGACGCTCTTGGATCTGGGGGCGCTTCGCATAACCGTCAACGAGGCGAGCAAGCTTGGACAGCCCGGTCACCTTGCCGTCGGCTCCCGGGATGTAGCCAATGTGGGCCTTGCCGTAGAAGGGCAGCAGGTGATGTTCGCACACCGAGTAGACGGTGATGTCCTTGACGAGGATCATCTCCTGGTAGTCGAGATCGAACGAGGCCGACAGCACCTCGGTCGGGTCCGAGTGCAGGCCGGAGAACATTTCCTCGTAGGCACGGGCCATGCGTGCGGGGGTCTCCTTCAGTCCGTCGCGATCGGGGTCCTCCCCAATGGCAATAAGAAGGTCGCGGATGGCACGCTCAACGCCGTTCGCATCAAAGGTCACGATTCCTCCGTCTCTTCCGGTGCACCAACACCGGGCTCACCCGAGGCCGTATCGCCTCCACCATGTGGCTCGCCCTGTGTTTCTGGAGCGCTCGGCAGACCGGCCCTCACCTCACCGGCATGATCTCCAGAATGGCTCTTCACCGGGTGGTCGATGGGCGGAACATTGTCGGACGGGCGATCGTCAGAGCTCAGCCACAGCTTCCGTTCGGGAGCCTTAATAACCGGCTCGAAAATCTCGGCGAGCTCCTTCTCGAGAAGGGTTTCCTTCTCGAGAAGGCGGGCTGCCAGCTCATCCAGAATGTGCCGATTTTCCGTCATGAGCTTCCAGCATTCGTCATGAGCATCGTCAATGAGGGCCCGGACTTCCTGGTCAACAACGTGGGCCATGCGGTCCGAGTACTCCGTTCCACCACCACCGGCGGCACGGGTCATCGGATCCGATTCCTCGGAGGCAAGCCGGACGGCACCGACGCGGGAGGACATTCCGTATTCGGTCACCATCTTCCGAGCAATGCTCGTGGCTTTCTGGATGTCATTCGAGGCACCGGTTGTCGGGTCGTGGAAGACAAGCTCCTCCGCGACGCGGCCGCCAAGCGCATAGACCAGCTGGTCGAGGAGCTCGTTGCGGGACGTCGAGTACTTGTCCTCGGTGGGCATAACCATCGTGTAACCGAGTGCGCGTCCGCGCGGCAGGATCGTCACCTTCGTGACTGGATCCGTGTGATTAAGGGCGGCTGCCGCGAGCGCGTGCCCGCCCTCGTGGTACGCCGTCATCCGCTTCTCGTTCGGGTTCATGACCCGGGTGCGTCGCTGAGGTCCCGCAATCACGCGGTCGATTGCCTCGTCGAGGTCGTCGAGGTTGATGCTCTTCTGGCTTTGACGTGCCGCGAGCAGCGCCGCCTCGTTGAGGAGGTTGGCGAGGTCGGCACCGGTGAACCCGGGGGTTCGACGCGCGATTGCCTCGAGCTCAACGTCCTTCTCGATCGGCTTTCCTTCGGCGTGGACTTCGAGGATCTTCGTGCGTCCGGGAAGATCCGGGGCATCCACGGAGATCTGTCGGTCGAAACGGCCGGGGCGGAGCAGGGCCGGATCGAGAACGTCGGGACGGTTCGTGGCCGCGATCAGGATGATGTTGGTTGTGGCGTCAAAGCCGTCCATCTCCACCAGGAGCTGGTTGAGGGTCTGCTCGCGTTCATCGTTGCCGCCGCCGATACCGACACCGCGGGAACGACCAACGGCGTCGATTTCGTCGACGAAGATGATGGCGGGGGCTGACTGCTTTGCCTTTGTGAAAAGGTCGCGGACGCGGGAGGCGCCAACGCCGACAAACATTTCGACGAATTCGGAGCCGGAGATGGAGAAGAACGGAACCTTGGCTTCACCCGCTACGGCCCGTGCAAGAAGGGTTTTGCCGGTTCCGGGAGGTCCGTAGAGCAGAACGCCCTTGGGGATCTTGGCTCCCATGGCGGTGAACTTTTGGGGGTTCTCAAGGAACTCCTTGATTTCACCGAGTTCTTCGACCGCCTCGTCGGCGCCCGCCACATCCGTGAAGGTAACGTCCGGCATTTCCTTGTCGAGGTCGCCTCCGCGGGAGCGGATCTTGCCGAAGCCTCCCATGCCGCCCTGCTGGATCTTGGGTAGGAGGAAGAAGAACAAGCCGATAATGATGATGAACGGGACGAGCATGATGAGCATGCTCGACCAGATCGACTCTTGGGGGACGAGGGAGTTGTAGCCGTTCTCCGGCTCAGCACCCTCGACGAGAGACACCATGTCGTCGGCTTGGGCGTAGAGGTACTGGAAGGCAACCTTGTCGCCAGCTTCCTGTTCGTTGCCCTCCTCATCCATGACCGTGATCTCGTTCGCAAGGTCAACGCGTACGGTTTGGGCGCCTTCGGTGATGACGACGCGTTCAACGTCCTGCTCCTCTAGGATCTCAATGCCCTGGGAGGTGGTGACGGTCGTGTAGTCGCTTCCTCCGAAGAAGAGGAAGTAGGAGGCAGCAAAGAACAGGGCGATGATGACCCACGGGAACCAGGAACGCTTCTTCTCCTGTCCCTTACCGGTCTGACCCTTGCCTGCCTGGGTCTTTCCAGTCTGGCCCTTGCCGTTCTTGCCATCGGAGCGCTTACCCGTGGATTTACGATCACCCGGCTGGGTGCGGCCGGGTTTGTCGCCCGGCTTATTTCCTGGCCGGTTGCCTGCCTGTTCATCCTGGTCGGGGGCCGGCTGGTTTCCGTCCTGCTGCCAGGGCTTGTCTTGATTGCCCGGGAGTCGCCGGTGCTTACGAGGGTTATCCGCCATAGACATGGGGGGCCAGGGTGCCGATGAAAGGCAGGTTCCGGTACTTCTCCGCATAGTCGAGGCCGTATCCGACAACGAATTCGTTGGCGATGTCGAAGCCAACGTATTCAACATGGATGTCGACGGTCGCGGCCTCCGGCTTGCGCAGGAGAGTCGCGATCTGAACGGAGGCGGGGCCGCGGGACTCAAGGTTCGACTTGAGCCACGACAGGGTGAGCCCCGAGTCAATAATGTCTTCCACGATAAGGACGTGACGGCCTTCCAGGTCCGTCTCGAGGTCCTTAAGGATCCGAACAACACCGGAGGACTTTGTGCCGGATCCGTAGGACGACACCGCCATCCAGTCCATTGTGAGCGGGGTGTGGATCTTGCGGACCAGATCAGCCATGACCATGACCGCGCCCTTTAAGACACCGACGACAAGAATGTCCTTGCCTTCATAGTCCTTATCGATCTGCGCCGCCAATTCCGCCAGTCGGCTATCGATTTGCTCCTCGGTGATGAGGATCTTCTGGAGATCCTCGCCCATATCCGTCTGATCCACAGTTTTCCCTTCGTGTCTTGCCACTAGCTCCTCATGCTACTCCACGGCGCGTTTAAGGGAGTGCCTCGTTCTCGATGCGCGAAGGCCCGGCACATCAATTCCCTTACCGGTCTCCGCCTCAAGCAGACGGGTCACGCCGCGTACGTGCGTGCTGGTCAGCTCACCGGCTCGGGCCCCCTGCTCGAGGAGCCACAGGCGCACCACGCGGGTGCGGACCGGAACCGGCTGACCACGTAACGTTTCCAGAAGTAATTCATCGCCGTCCCGGCAATCCTCCAGTGCCTCCTCCGCTACCTTGTCGAGATAGTCCAGGTCCTCGCGCAGGAGTTCAGCCGTGCGTGCGAGCGGCTCTCTCACGTCTTGACCCAGGGCCGCTGACAGTTCGGGGAGCACATAGTCCCGGATCGCGGCCCGGCGGAGCGGTTCACCGCTCGCGGTCCGCCACGGACCCTCCGCTCGATTGCTCGGATCATCCCACCACTGCTCACCCCACTGCCTGCAGGCCTGCTGCAGGTCCTCGCGGGTCAGGCCAAGGAGCGGCCGAGCAGCTGGAACGTCCTCGGTGCCGGGAAGAAGACCAACGGGACGCATGCCGGCGATCGAGCGGGGGCCACTTCCCCTGCCGAGTCCCATGAGAACAGTTTCTGCCTGGTCGTCCATCGTGTGCCCCAGCAGAACCAAGGCGGGGCCCCGGGAGGGGTTGCCAAATCTTCGTGCTTCTTCGGCGAGCGCTCGGTAGCGTGCGGCGCGGGCGCTGCCCTCGGGGCCATCCTCGCCCCCGGCGTCGATTCTGACGGAGCGGGATGGCAGGTACTGCGACATTCTTTCCACGAGCTGTTCAGCTCGCCCGGCGGAGCCGGGCAGGATTCCGTGATCCACGGTGAGGAGTGAGGGAATGATTGCGGCCCGCGGTGCTTCCGCTGCGAGTGCCAGGGCGAGGGCCAGGGAGTCGGATCCTCCAGAGCAGGCAACGATCATGCGTGAGCCGGCGGGGACGGTGGTGAGGACGGCGCGAACTGCCTGGCGCGCTGCTAGGACAGCACGCGGTCGATCCACGACTGCGGGTCCTTGATCTCGTCGGGGCCGGGCAGGTAGCCGGGGTTGGTCCACAGCGTGTTGAATCCCTCATGACCATGAGAGGAAATAATCGCCTTCACGAAACCTTCGCCCTCGCTGTATTGGTCAAGCTTCAGGTCAAAGCCAAGAAGCTTTTTCAGCGCCTGAGCGAGCTGACCGCCAGAGCCCCGGCGCGCCTTAATGGCGGCGGTGATCCGCTTCCGTGATGGAATGCGTGCGATCGGCACGGTGTTCATGACGTACTCGGCATGACCTTCCAGGATCGACATGATTGCCAGGAGCTCGGAGAGCGCGTCCGCGGAGAACGAATCTTCGATTGAGTCCATGGCGATCCGCACCTTGGCGATCAGAACATCCTTCAGCCAGGGCGCGGCCGTGAACTGGAAGGCGTGAGTGAACTCGTGAACGCAAACAAAAAGCTGGATATCCCTGCTGTCAAGATTCCATTCGCTGGAGAAATCCCAAATATTCGGTGCAACGAGAAGGAGCCTGCCTTCGATGGGAAGCCCCTGCCCGGGCAGGGCTGTGAGAGCAAACGGGTCGTACTGGCCAAGGATCCGCGGAGCCATGACAGCGAGAGCCGCGGCCAGTTCTTCGGAAGCTATCCGGGACTGAATCTTCTTCTCCCCAACCAGGGAGTCCAGGAACGGCGAGACGGACAGGGCAGCGGCCTGCGCCCATCCCGGCCGAGCAAGAACGGAGACGGGCTTTGACTCAACGTCCTCGAGAAGATGATGGAGGCCCGTTTGGGTGGCAACAATCCCGGGTGCTACCGCGGCCGCTCTGCGGAGTCCGGTCGCAACCGCCCGTGCACGTGCGGGAGTAATCGTGGGGCCGCTCCCGGAAAGCTGGCGCACTCGGCGGTAGGCAACTGTCGGATCAACCGGCATTCTCTTCCCCTCCCGTCACCAGAAGATCAATAGCTTCGTCCATTGCGGGACGAACAATTCCTGTGGTTCCGGATTCGATGTCGTCAATAAGTATGGAAAAGGCGAGCGTCTCGCCCTCACCTGTCGTGAAGTAACCCGACAGGGAGTTCGCTTTAATCAGGGTACCTGTCTTGGCTCGCACCAGACCCTCGCTCGTCATGCCCTCGAACCTGCTGGCAAGCGTTCCGTTGAAACCCGAGATAGGCAGTCCGTGCGGGACGGATGCGATCTCGCAGCCGCTGCAGGAGCCGGCGTGGGTGAGCACCTCCGTGAGCAGCAGGCCGGTCACCCGGTTATCGATCGACAGGCCGGCCGTGTCCGAGATCGTTACCCCGGTGGTGGAGAAGCCCTGCTCAACGAGAGACTCGTAGACTCCGCGGGCCGAGCCGTCGAAGTCGGGAACCAGGCCGCGTTCTGCTGCCACGAGGTGGCCGAGAACCTCGGCTAGAGAGTTATCTGACATGGTCAGCATGTAGTCAACGAGCTCGCGGACGGGAGCCGAGTAGACAACACCGGAAGTGTTGTCGTCGGTGATCTCCGGCGCGGACCCCGTTGTCACGGACGTGACAGTAATACCGCGCTCGGTCAGCAGCTCAGCAAAGACCTCGGCCGCATAGATATCGGGGTTTGCCACGTAGGTGCCGTCAAGGGCACCACCGTCCACCGCGATCGGCCTCATCGGCATGATAAAAACGCGGTCCGTTCCCTGAACATTCTCGTGATAATCGGCCCCGGCAAACGCGCTCGAGTCGACGGTGAGCACCACGGAGGAGGTTCCCCGCTCCGCGAGGTCTTCTGCGGTCTGGTCGGCAAGGTCGGCAAGGCCAGCGTGCCCGACGATCGAGTCGGAATCCCCCTCTTCTGGTGACAGGTAAATATCGCCACCACCGACAAGGAATAGGCGGTCCCCAGAAAGCACGGTTGTTGTGGGAAGAGTTGCGGTGGGGCTCAGCTCGTAGAGGGCTGCGGAGGCAGTGAGAATTTTGATGCTCGATGCTGGGAGACGTCCGGTCGATCCGGACATGTCGTACACGACATTGCCGTCGAGGTCGCGGACAACGAATGACGTGGAGCCAGTATTTCGGGGATCGCTGGCCAATGCCTGGGCGATTTGTTCGATTCGTTCGGCGGAAAGTTTCTGTCCCGAATCATTTTGGGGAACGTCTGCGTCAATTACCTCATAACTGGCAACTTCAGGGTAGGCTCGTGGTTCTAACGGCTTGTCCGCTGCGGTCAAGACACCCGGTGCGATATCAACTGCATCCGCAATGACGTATCCACCGAGTAGTATCAAGACAGCAACAATACCTGCCTGCGATCGTGCCTTCACGACATTAGTCTGTCACGTTCGTTCACCGTTCACCACACAAGGAACCCGTAGCCGAAGGAGGCGCCATGCTGGAGTTCGATGTCACCATCGAGATTCCGAAGGGCAACCGGAACAAGTACGAAGTCGACCACAAGACGGGACGCATTCGCCTCGACCGCATGCTGTTCACCGCGACCCGCTACCCCGATGACTATGGCTTTATCGATGACACCCTGGGTGAGGACGGCGACCCGCTCGACGCCCTCGTCCTTCTTGAGGAACCGACGTTCCCGGGCTGTGTCATTCGGTGCCGCGCTCTCGGCATGTTCCGTATGAAAGACGAAGCGGGCGGCGACGACAAGGTCCTTTGTGTCCCGGCGGGCGACCAGCGTGCGTCGTGGCGTGTCGACATCGATGATGTGTCCGAGTTCCACCGCCTGGAGATCCAGCACTTCTTCGAGGTTTACAAGGACCTCGAGCCCGGCAAGTCCGTCGAAGGCGCTCACTGGGTTGACCGCGCAGCCGCCGAAGAGGAAATCAGGGCCTCCTACCAGCGTGCCATCGACCAGGGCTACTACGACGAGCACTGATACGGCTACGCGACGAGCACTGCCGTAGCTCAGTACTGGCACGCACAAGACTAAGCGCCAGTGCCCGTCGCAAGCGGTGGCGCTCGAGCCAAGCAATTCTGCTTGATAATGTCCGAGGGGACGGTTCAATGACGAACCGTCCCCTCAACTTTTGTTTCGATTCTTCGGCACAGTTCTTACCCGTCGCCCACGGCTATCCCTGTCACCCAGTGCATTCGTATCATCCAAAGGTCAATGCGGACCACCTGGTCAACGGCACGGACAAGACCACGACAACTAGCTCTTAAGCGGCCCCGAAGGCGCTGATGCGGCTCCGTTTTTCTAGGAAACCCCGGGCGGGTTCTTCGTTGACTTCTTGGCGGCGGACCCGACGGACAACATCTTCACGGTGTACACGACGCAAATGACGAGCAGGCTGATGGTGATAACTGCGGTGGGCCACTGCAACGCGTGCGCCTGCGACACGGTGAACACAGCATCCCACGAGAGTAGCGAAAGGCAGATAGCGATCAGGGCAAGCATTCTGCGCATATGGCTCACGATCTGGAACCGGACCGGCTCAGGTACGGGCTCTCCACCAACATCCGTCGCCTTCGTGTTAAACACTGCAACGGGATAGAGAAGAGCGATGAGTGCCATCATGATGGCAGGAACAACCCAGATTGAGGACTTGCCACCCCAAGCATCAGCGTCCCCTGATAGCCCAAAGTGCGTCGGTATCCGATCCGGCAGGTCCGAATAGATCGTTGCCGTATAGGCAAGGGAAGCAAGAACGCTCAACACGGCGAGCACAAACAGAATCCGATCCACCGGCTTCATCCCGCGGCGCCCCGCTCCCTGCGATTCGATCCGACTCTCCTCCATTGGGTCCTTCCTCGAGTTTAAATTCAGGCCTTCCCTGCCACCATGAGTGCCAGGCTCGCACTGCCCACCCCATCATCACAAACCTCAGGCGGGCTGTGCCGGTCGAGACGACGTAAGAATGACCCTCGCCAGAGCCGTCCATCATTCTCACCGAGGTTCTGAATCCTCGGCAACGGAGGCCAGTTTGAGACCGGGGTGCCGAGCCAAGCGTGCGGATTCGGTGTGCCGAGCATTGCAACGAGATGCTCGTCAGAGAAGTGAGGCAGGCCGATTAGCCTGCCTCACCGAGTATTAAGCGTGATCACTCAACGCGTTGGCTGCGATCAGTCTCCGACAACGTTGCGGTACATGGGGCTTCCCCAGACTGCTCGCTCCTGTGTTCCCATCGACGGGTTCCAGGCTGCAATGTGTGAGCCGTTGCCGGTGTAGATTCCGACGTGGCCGGGCCACCACATCATGTCGCCGGGGCGAGCCTGTGACGTCGGCACGTAGGTTCCGTTGAACTGTGCTCCGTAGGAGGAACGAGCAACGGTAATGCCATGGTGCGCGTAGACGTAGTGCGCAAATCCGATGCAGTCCCAGCCTGCCGGGGTCACGCCGCCCCACACGTAGGGCGCTCCGATGAACTGGCGGGCGTAAGAGACGATCGAGTTACGAACGTTGCTGGACGGTGCCGGCGCGGGAGCCGGTTCCGGCTCCGGGGTAGGTGTCGGCGTGGGCGTCGGCGTCGGCGTAGGAGTCGGCGTCGGCGTTGGGGTAGGCGTCGGATTCGGAGTAGGAGTGGGCGTCGGCGTTGGGGTAGGCGTCGGAGCCGGAGTAGGAGTAGGCGTCGGCGTGGCAGTCGTCGGTTCCGCGGTGGGTTCCGTCGTCGGCTCCTTGGTCGGCTCCGGTGCGGGCGTCGTGTCCGGTGCCTTCTCTTCGTCCTTGTTTACTTCCTGGTTGGCCTGCGACTGAACGGCTGCGGCTTCCTGCTGGGCAGTGGCCTGGGCCTGCGCTTCAGCGATGACCCGCTGCCTGTTCTCCTCGTCAGCCTTACGACGTTCCTCTTCGAGTGCGGCAACGCGAGCTGCCTCTTCCTCTTCCTCGACGCCCTTCTGACGAGCAAGCTCGGCAACGAGTGCGTCGCGGCGGTTCTCTGCCTCGGCGAGCTGTTCCGCGGCGGCTTGCGAGGCACGGTCCGCTTCGCGAGCAGCCTCGTCAACACTTGCGGCGGCGAGCGTCTGCTCGTCGGCCGCGGCAACGGCCTGCTCTTCCATGACCTCGGCGAGGTTCAGCTTGGCTTCAAACTCCTGGACCTTGGCCTCAGCCGACTGGCCGAGACGGTTGTAGGCGTCCTGGCGTGCATTGACCTCTGTCAGGGACGTGGCGTTCAGGTAGTTGGCAAAGGGAACGGCGCTAGCACCGTCGCGGTACATTGCGGCACCAACGGAGCCGAGCTCCTCCCGAGCAACCTCTACCTCGTCATAGGCACGGATGGCCGCATCCTGAGCGTCCATGGCTGCCGTAATCGATTCCGAGAGATCGGCCTGGGCACGAATCTGGTCACTTTCGGCGAGTGCCGCGTCTTCTGCGAGAGCCGTTGACTGTGCGGACAGGCTGGCAAGTTCAGCTTCGAGCTCCGCTAGGGACATCTCCGAGTAGCTGACTGTCGACGAGACTTCGTCGTCTCCGTCGTCGGCAAAACCAGCCGACCCTGCCAGGACCATGCTTCCGGCAATTGCCACGGCACATGCGGCATGGAAGCCGCGTCTGCGAATATTGGCCACGTTGTTTTATCCTCGTTCTTCCGCGTGTCGCCTTGACGGCTACGCTTTGGAAACTCTTAACCGATATTGACGGTATACCAATCGTGACTCAATTGAAACATTTTCGCCATCACTCACATCATTCACATTTGTCACATCCTTAACACGATTCGACGATTGCCCCAAACTACGCCGAAAAAGCGGCCTTTTCAGATCGTCACCAAAAGTAAGGAGAATGTTATGTGGCAAAGCTCACATCCGCCGCTTTGGGCCTTTGGTCCACCGTTTGAGACATATCGACGGATGTTTGGACGTGCCCCGGTCCCCGCCTATGGTCGAAAGCATGTTCCGAATGTGTAACTAGCAGCGCGCTTATACAGCGCGCACCGATGCGCGCTGTTGCATCGGCCAGCCCCATTTAATCGATCACAACCGAGGCTGGAGTTGTTGCACAACTTTGGCCCTCCTATATTCAGGAGAGAGACATGACCCAAGAAAACTGGAACTTCGACACCCTTCAAATTCATGCGGGACAAGCTCCGGATTCGGAGACGGGCGCTCGCGCCCTCCCCATTTATCAGACGACATCCTTCGTCTTCGAGGATGCTGAGCAGGCAGCGGGAC
This sequence comes from Flaviflexus ciconiae, assembly GCF_003971195.1. NCBI lineage: Bacteria > Bacillati > Actinomycetota > Actinomycetes > Actinomycetales > Actinomycetaceae > Flaviflexus > Flaviflexus ciconiae. Next base: position 1,751,581 of record NZ_CP034593.1, read on the forward strand.
GCTTTGCTCTGACCGAGCCTGGCAACATCTACACCCGAATCACAAACCCTACGCAGGGCGCTATTGAGAACAGGATCGCTGCCCTTGAGGGCGGCGCGGCCGGCCTCCTCCTGTCCTCCGGTCAGGCAGCGACGACTCTTGCGATCCTTAACATTGCCCAGGCTGGCGATCACGTTGTGGCAAGCCCCTGGATCTATGGCGGCACGAACACGCTGCTCACCCACACGCTGCCCCGCTACGGCGTTTCCGTCACTTTCGTTGAGGATCCGACGGATCCGGAGTCGTGGCGCGCTGCCACGCAGGAGAACACGAAGCTGTTCTTCGGTGAGTCAATCCCGAACCCCCGCGGTTCCGTTCTCGACATCCAGGCCATTGCCGACGTCGCACATTCCGAGGGCCTCCCCTCGTTATCGACAACACGATCGCCACCCCGTACGTCCTGCGTCCGTTCGAGCACGGCGCCGACATCATCATTCACTCCGCCACGAAGTTCCTTGGTGGCCACGGCACGTCGATTGGCGGCGTTGTCGTTGAGAAGGGCGACTTCGACTGGAAGTCCGGGAAGTTCCCGACCCTGTCTGAGCCCGATGGCTCCTACCACGGGATTGTCTGGGGCGATCTGGGCCCCGGCGCTTTCGTCACTCGCATCCGCACCACTCTCCTGCGCGACGTGGGCCCGGCGATCGCACCGTTCAACGCCTTCCTCATTGGACTCGGCGTGGAGACCCTGTCGCTGCGCATGGAGAAGCACCTGGCGAACACGAAGAAGGTCGCCGAGTTCCTCGAGGCTCACGACCTCGTTGAGTCGGTCACCTGGGCTTCGCTTCGCTCGTCGCCGTTCTACGAGCTGGCACAGAAGTACACGCCGAAAGGCGCCGGTTCCGTGATTGCCTTTATCATCAAGGGCGGTCGCGAGGCCGGCATCAAATTCGTTGATGGGCTCGAACTGCATTCGAATGTTGCCAACATTGGCGATGTTCGTTCACTCGTTATCCATCCCGCTTCGACCACGCACTCGCAGCTGACCGAGGAGGAACTGGAGGCAGCGGGAGCACCCGCCGGCCTGGTACGCCTGTCGGTAGGCCTCGAGGACGTGGACGACATTCTGGCAGACCTCAAGCAGTCCTTCGATAGGATCAAGTAATAATGGATCGCTCTCCCGCCTACCTTGTCGGTCACCCGCCTCTGCGGATCACCGACGCCGCCCCAGTCCCGGATGCTGACACCGGCTATCGGCCGCACGCTCGGTTCCGTGATCTCCCCGCGAGCGGGGCGTGGCGGGAGGGCGACGACCCCGGAGATCGCAAGTTCGTCGATATTGGCACCCAGGTCCTCGAGTCGGGCGAATCCCTCGACGTCACGGTCGCCTACGAAACGTGGGGGAAGCTAAACGAGGACGGTTCCAACGCCGTCCTCCTCTGCCACGCCCTCACCGGCGACTCGCACGTGCGTAACGATGATGGGACCGAGGGCTGGTGGCCCGGCATAGTCGGCCCCGGCAAGGCAATCGACACGGACCGCTACTTCGTTGTTGCCCCAAACGTCCTGGGCGGGTGCCAGGGCACCACCGGGCCCGCCTCGAAGCATCCCGACGGTAAGCCGTGGGCACGCCGCTTCCCGCGGATCACGGTCCGCGACCAGGTGGCCACCGAGAAGGCCCTCATGGACCATCTCAAGATCCCCACCTGGCATCTCGTTGCCGGGGCCTCCGCGGGTGGCCACCGGGTCATGGAGTGGCCTGCCACCTACCCGGAACACGTTGAACAGATTGCGGTTCTCGTGTCCGCACCTGAAACGACGGCGGAGCAGATCGCTTACGCCCACCAGCAGATCCTCGCGATTGAACTGGATGCTGCGTGGCGGGGCGGTGACTACTACGACGCTGAACCGGGTTACGGCCCGCACGCTGGTCTGGGTCTTGCCAGGGCTATCGCCCACACGACGTATCGATGTCATAGCGAGCTCGATTCCCGCTTTGATCGAACCCCCCAGGAGGGTGAAGACCCGATGGACGGCGGACGGTTCTCCGTCCAGTCCTATCTTGACTATCACGGCTACAAGCTCGCCGCCCGGTTCGACGCAAACTCGTACTTAACCCTGACCGAAGCAATGCTCACCCATTCGATTGGGCGCGGCCGCGGCGGCGTCGACAAGGTCCTGTCAGAAATGACTGCCCGCGCACTCGTTGTAGCGGTCGACACGGACCGGCTGTTCCACCCCGACGGGCAAGAATACCTCGCCTCTTCCCTGCCCAACTGCGATGGTGTCATCACGATCCACTCCGACCACGGCCACGATGGCTTCCTCGTTGAGAATGAGCAGGTCGGTACAATCATCTCCACCTTCCTTGCAGGAAGCCCCAATCGCCCCTGAGCGGGAAACCGATCCAGCAACCCTTCAGCTGAAAACACATAGCTCCCTGAACTGGCATAACACCGGCCGTTTCGGGGAGCTTATCCCTATTGAAAGCCCGCGTTCTCCCACTGCCTACGCCCTAAGCTGTCAGAATGGTGGCATGTGGCAACCAGATGAACTCGGTCCCGGCTTTGAGTACAGCACCCTACCCCTCATGGATGATGATGAGGGGGCTGTTGTCACGACCCTTGTTCGCCACGTTCCCGCGAACGACCCGCTCGCCCTTCACGCGACACCGTCGGCACCGCGTTTTGCGTTTCTTGCCATCCACGGCTGGAACGAATATTTCTTTCACGCCGAGCTTGCACGAGTGATCTCCAGTGCGGGTGGTGCCTTTTACGCGATTGATTTGCGCAAGTACGGAAGGTCGCAACGCGAGCACCAATCCGCCGGCTACATCACCTCGATCTCCGACTATGACGAGGATATTCACGCCGCTCTCGACGTGATCTACGAGAACCACGGATGGGACATTCCCCTCGTTTTCTACGGGCATTCAACCGGCGGCCTGACCGCTGCTCTCTGGGCCGATCGTCATCCGGGTGCGCTCTCCGGCCTTGTTCTCAACGCCCCGTGGCTCGAATTCCAGGGCGCCACGATTGTCCGCCAGCTTGGCACCCCAATCATTGATTCCCTCGCACGGATCTCGCCCGAGGTCATCCTCCCGCTCCCGGACACCGGATTCTACAACCGGATCCTCACGGCGTGGCGGGATGAGCACGAGCCCGAACCGGAAGAGGGCGACACCGACCCATTCACAACAACGGGATGGTCGTTCAACCCGAAGTGGCGCAGAACCCCATCAACTCCCGTCCGGGCGGGGTGGCTTCTTGCGATCCTCCACGGCCACGCACAGGTTGCGAAGGGGCTCGACATTTCTTGCCCGACAATTGTCCTCACGTCGAACGCAACCCTGTTCTCCGATAAGTGGAGTCCCGACATGAGGTCTGCGGACACGGTTCTCGATGTGGAACAGATTTGGCGGAGGGTTCCGTCCCTCGGCAGAGTCACCACCCTTATTCGCCTCGAAGGAGCCATCCACGATGTCACTCTGTCCCGAGCAGCCGTGAGAACCCAGGCTTTTGGCGAAATCCGCAGGTGGCTCCGCACCTACGTCAAAATCGATCGACCGGGCCACTGACCCAGTAGCCACATAACCAACATCTTCCAAGACGGGACGTGCTCGTTACGACCTGACCAACTCGGTCCGCACGCGGCTGTCCGCACGCGACCGTCCACATGCGACTGTCCGCAAGATGATTTAGTCAAGCAATCAGGGCTCCCGGAGATGTAGGAGCCCTGATTCGCTAAGGTATGGAGACTTGGGAATCGTTCAGTCTCGGAGTTCCCCGAGCCTTGTTCCCGACTCGGTCTTCCAGTTCTTCCAGCCATCCATGTTCCTGCCAGCAACGGCGGTTGCGGCAGCGTTCGGGTCGACGTAGGAATCGCCGTTCGCGAGCACTATCTGTCCCTCGGCTGTCAGTTGCGCAGTGGCGTTGACCCGACGCCTAAGCGACTTGAATACGAGCGTCATGGGACCATGCTGGTCGGCGATCTTCCGGAGCTCGGTGACCCTGCCTGGCCACTGAATTTGATCCATTTGCTCGGTCGCGGCCTCAACGGGATCGGTGCGCGGCAAGTCCAGTTCGGGCCCGGATGTTGCAGAGGACACTCCCGTCTGATCGGGTGTGAACCCGTCTGCACCGACGTTGTCATCATCGTGACCATCCGGGGACTGTCCCCGGTCGGTTGAGTGCGGGGACAGTAGATCTTCTGCACGGTCGGACCCAAATGCACGCGAATCTGCCGGATCCTCCGCCAGATCTTCGGCGGGCGTAGGATCCCAGAAACGTCCGGACGGCGCTGAGTCAACGGCGGAATCTGTCATCTCTGTTAGCGAATCATCCGCCTCACCAAGCGACTCGTTCTCGCCGATCACCGGCTCGGTCTCGCCGGACGCGGACTCGTTCGAGTCGGAAGCGGAGCCGCCGGTAACCGTGCCGGAAGCGTACTCACCCGAGGCTGTCCCCGCCGTAGCATTCTCACTTGGGTAGTGACCCAGTTGCTCTGCAGCGAGCGAACCAGCAGGTTTGTCCGTGGCAGAGTCCGGGTCCTGCTCCTCAGCTTCTGCGGAGCCATGCTGGCCCTGCTGATTGCCGGCTAGGTAGCCATCAGTTAGCTGTTCGTCAGCCGTAGCGTCCGCCGCCTCCTGGGAAGAGTCGGATTCGGCTTCGGAGGAGGACGGTGCGGTGGCCGCGTCGAGGGCGTGGGAGGCGGTGATCGCGGAGAGGTCGTCACCAGTTTCTTCAGTCGGCGGGGTTATTTCACCTCGACGGATGGCTTGACCGATGGCAAGGAACGACGCCTCGTGGGGGCGCACCTGCTCAAGTGAGACGAGGAGACCACCGCGGGATTCGTGGAGGTCGATCCGGTGCACTTCGAGGCTGGCGCCAACAAGCGAATCGAGGACTGAGCGGACTTCGTCATCGACGGTGACAGCGAGGACAATAAGACGCGGATAGTCTTCCATGCCAGATGGACAGGAATCGAGGAAGTCCTGCCATTCTCTCCGGAATGCTGCGACTCCGCGCGGGTAGAGGCCCGCAAGTTTGCCGCGGGAGATTTCCTCGTGACGTGCCGCCCGCGCAAGGGAGCTCATAAGCACGGTCGTATCGAGGTGTTCAACAACGTCGACCGTCACCGTTTTCCCGGACGAGTCGAGTGCCACAAGTGACGTGTGACGGCCGGTTTGGCCGGCTCGTGCGGTCTCGGTCAGCCACGCGACGGGAAAGAGTGGCTGGTAGATAAGTTCAACAACCTGGTCGCGGACCGCAATGAGGGCCTCGCGCACAATCGCGGGACTATTGGTTAGTGTCGGACGTGCCGGACTGAGCCTGCCATTATCCAACGAGAAAACGGGCATTCTTCACCTTCTCATGACCAAATGCGTACTTGCCCAGGGTACCTCAGGATCCTGTAAACCCTCCGGACAGAAGTGTTGCAATGTGGATACCATTTCGGCCCGCCAGGCCCTCCGCCTGGGTTCTGCACGAAAACCCGTCGGCAAGGAATACCGCATCGGGATTTTCCCGCAGGGCGGGAAGCAGTGCGCTTTCGGCAACCTTGCGGGAAATATCGGCGTGGCCCTTCTCCATGCCGAAGTTTCCTGCCATGCCGCAACATCCGGCAAGCTCCACAATCTCGGCACCGGTGCGTGAAAGGAGCTCAGCATCCGTCTTCCAGCCCATGACGGAGTACTGGTGGCAGTGCGGCTGAGCAACGACCTTGACACCGTCAAGGTCCGGTAGCTTGAGCTTCTCCGGCCCGAGCGGCGCGGGTGCCAGCAGGAGCTCGGCCAGGGTGTACGTATTCTCGGCAACAATGTACGAGCGCGGATCCTCTGAAAGGAGCTCGGGAAGATCATCGCGGAGCACGGCCGTGCAGGACGGTTCGACACCGACGATCGGGATCCCGTTCTTCGCGAACGGGGCAAGCTCGTTGAGGAGCTCGCCGAGCTGGGCCCGAGCCCCGTCAAGCTGTCCCGTCGTGATCCACGTGAGCCCACAACACACGGGTTTCTTGGGAATGAGTACGTGATAACCGGCGGCTTCCAGGACCTCAACCATGTCCCTTGCCCCGGTGGTGTCGAGAGTTTCGGAGAACGAGTCGGCCCACAGCATCACGTACTTCGTGTTGGTGCGATCAGCGTCCGTACCCAGGCCCGCCTTTTTGGCCCAGCGGGAGAATCGCTGCGTCGCCAACCCCGGCATGTTCCGCTCCGGATCTACCCCGGCAACCGTGAAGACGGCCTTCTTAATTGGCTCGACCGACATGACCTTGTTCGCAACGGTAGCGACCGCGGAGGAAACGGTGGCGAGCTTGGTCCAGCGGGGTAGCTGACCGAGCAGGTAGTGGAGCTTGGGGCGGATCTTGCCCTTGTGTGCGCGGTAGAGAACTTCAGACTTGTACTTTGCGACATCGACGCCGCTCGGGCAGTCGGCGGAGCAGGCTTTGCAGGACAGGCACAGGTCAAGGGACTCCATGACTTCGTGCGAGCCCCAGTCGGCAACGAGTGAGCCGTTGGCAACCTCTTGAAGGACTCGTGCCCTACCGCGGGTCACATCCTTCTCATCCTTCGTGGCTTGGTAGGACGGGCACATAAATCCACCATTTGCTCGATTGTCGGCGCGGCACGCACCAACGCCCGTGCACCTGTGCACCGCGGTCGTAAAGTCGCCGCCGTCTTCAAGGTAGGCGAAGCCGCCTCCCTTCTTCCCGCCACCGGTGATGGGGCGCGCGTAGGGCCTGCGCAGATTCGCGTCGAACGGATCCGGGTCCACGAGAATCCCGGGGTTCAGTGACTTGCTCGGATCAAATAGGTTCTTCACCTGACCGAACATCGTCATCATTTCGGGGGTGTACATGCGCGACAGGAGCTCCGAACGCGCCCTGCCGTCGCCGTGCTCACCGGACAGCGAACCACCATACCGCGCCACAAGATCTGCCGTGTCCTCAAGGAATGCTCGCGCCTTGGGAACACCCGTGGGATCCGACAGGGGCATATCGATACGAACGTGGACGCATCCGTCACCAAAGTGGCCGTAGAGGATTCCGTCAACGTCGTGTTCGTTCATGACGTCCGTCATGTCACGCAGGTACTCACCCAGGTGCTCCGGGGGAACCGCGGAGTCCTCCCATCCCGGCCACGCTTCCAGGCCGCGCGGCGACCTACCCGCGAGCCCGGCACCGTCGGCACGGATCTTCCACAGGGCCGCCGATTCCGGGCCTGCCGGCGCAACCTTGAAGGACGGGGTTCCGGCAACCGCGAGAACGGCCTCGATTCGCTCGGCAACGACGTCTTCCGATTCGCCCTCGAATGCGCCGACCTCGACCATGAGCCAGCCACCACCCGCGGGGAGCTCGGGAACGCCGCCGCGAGCGCGTTCGACCACATCGACGAGCCGGCGGTCCAGTCCTTCAACGGCGAAGGGCTTCAGGGCAAGGATCGGGGGAACAGCGTCCGCTGCGCGGATCATATCTTCGTAGCCAAGAACGATGAGGGTGGGCTTAACAACCATCGGGACGAGAGCGACCTCGGCCTCAAGAACCGTTGCGAGTGTTCCTTCGGAACCGACCAGGAACTTTGCCAGATCTCGTCCCCGCTCGGGAAGCAGGTGCTCAAGTGAATATCCGGAGACCTGGCGGGAGAACCTGCCCGAATGGGTCCTGATCGGTGCCAGGTTCGCGTCCACGAGTTCATTCAGCCCGGGCACAACCGTGCCCTTTTCGGCCGTGTAGCGACGGCCCATACCATCGACAACATCGAGGCTGATAACATTCTCGGACGTCTTGCCCCAGGCCACGGCGTGGGGGCCACACGCATTGTTGCCGATCATGCCGCCAAGCGTTGCCCGGTTCGATGTTGACGGGTCCGGCCCAAACCGCAGGCCGTACTTGCCGGCCTGCGCCTGCAGGCTCGTCAGGACAGTACCGGGTTGCACTCGCGCGGTACGCGCCTCCGGATCAACCGAGATCACGTTGTTGAGGTAGCGGGACAGGTCAAGAACAAGGCCCGGGCCGATCGAGTTACCGGCCGTTGACGTCCCACCGCCACGCACCGTCAGGGCCATACCCTCTTCCCGAGCAAAGCTCTGGGCAACAACAATGTCGTCGACGGTCTTCGGGAAAGCAACGACCTCGGGGACAACACGATAGTTCGACGCATCCGTCGAATACTCCGCGCGGCGACGCACACTTTCCTCGACCTCACCCCGCAGGAGGCCCGAGAGGCGGTTGGCTAGGCTTGTCGGAATCGTCGCAGTCATATCTCAAGTCTGGCACACGCGAGTTCCGATCGACTTGGAGCTACGCCCTTCGGACACTTATCAGCGGACATCCCGCACATCCCACAGGAAGAACCTCGGTAGGATGGAGCGCGGGGCATGCATGTGAGCAAGAAGCCCCCGCCGGATCTCCCAAACCCGTCGTTACCCCGGCCCCCATAGAACCATCGAGTGCAGGGGCTTCTCCCCCACTCCGGCCCATTTTGGTTGAGCCTGCGAGGAGGCGCTCGCGGTGATCGATGGCAAGTCGAACCAGCTCGGGATCCATTTTTGATTCCCGTGCCATTGTCGCAACCGATCCGCCGCGGCGTAGCGCCCTCAAGACTCGCGACATTAGAACAGCGAGCCGATCTGGAAGACCGCGACGGCAAGGAGCCAGGCGAGTGCTAACTGGGCGACAAAGGCAGCAAAGGTTAGTTTTCCTCCGAGCACTCGCTTCTGTTCCGCAAGGGTCGCCGCGCATGGGGTGTAGGCCAGAACGAATACCAGGAACGCAATAGCTGCGGCCCCGCCGTGACCGCCGGAGGACTCGTCGAAGTCGGCACGGAGCCTGGCACCAAGATCCGAGCCTTCGGCGTCCGCATAGTCGTTCTCGGCCGGCTCGTCCACCTGATATGACTGGGCGAGGGCCGCGACAACGGTTTCTTTCGCAACAAAGCCCGTCATCAGAGCTGCGGTTGCATGCCAGTCGTCAAAGCCTGCTGGAGCAAACACGGGTGAGACCGATTCGGCGATCTCCGCGTACAGGGAATCCTCGACGGGAACATCGGCGATGTCGTGGCCGCCTCGCACCGGGATTGCCATGAGGCACCACATGAGAGTGAGCATGATGACGATCGTGACACCCGCCCCCTTGAGGAAGGCGAGCGCGCGCCGTCCCGCAATGAGAAGAACGGTTGAGACGCCGGGACGCTGGTAGGACGGGAGAACAAGGAACAGCGGATCCGCGCTACTCGTGTCTTTGAAAATCAGTCGCAGCAGAAGACCGCCGGCAATAACAAGCAGAACCGAGCCCACATACATGCCGAACACAACCGTGCCCGCGTGATCGGGGAAGAAGGCCGCCGCAATGAGGATATAGACGGTAAGCCTGGCCGCACATGACGTGAGCGGAACGAGCAGGGCCGTGACGGTGCGGTGCGCAGCATTCGGGAGACTCTTCGTGGCCGCGAGCGCCGGCAGGTTACAACCAAACCCCACGATCAGTGGCAGGACCGCACGACCATCGAGTCCAATCGCTCGCATCAGCCGGTCGGCAAGTAGTGCCGCACGCGCCAGGTACCCCGAGTCCTCGAGCAGAGCGAGCGCAAGGAACATGATGAACATGAGTGGGACGAACGACAGAACAACGCCGATACCGGCAAGAACACCGTCAATGAGAAGGGATTCGACCCAGCTTCCCGACAGGCCCACGAGACCTGTCAGCCACAGGGCGCCGTCGGTGACGGGTCCGGCGACGAACCCTTCCGCCCATTCCATGACCGGGGCTGCAACTGCCGTTGTGGCCTGAAACAGCGCCCACAGCACACCGAGCAGGACGGCGAGACCAGCGACCGGGTTGAGAAGGACGCGGTCAACCTTGTCCGAGAAGGTTGTTTCCACCCGCCGGCTCCCCGCACCGACTTGCGCCGAAACATCCTCGACCCAGTCGAATACGTCGTCCGCTTCGACCATGCGGTCCACGAGCGAATCGGAATCCTTGACCGGGTCATTGCAGCATTGCCCGCCGTGCGCGCAATTGCAGGCACCCGGCCCTCTGAGAAGAGGTTGCGTACCGAGTGCTTTAACAACTGTATCTGCGAGTACCTCTAGGCCCCTCCCGTGGCGCGGATCAACGTCAACAACGGGAACACTTAGCACCTTCGAAAGAACGGTACTGTCGACGGTGACGCCCTCGGCGCGTGCCACGTCCGTCATGGTCACCGCAACAACGGTGGGAAGACCCGTCTTCGACACCTGGCCAAGCAGGTAGAGAGAACGCTGTAGCGCGGTTGCATCGAGAACGGCGACAACCAGATCCGGCTTCTTCGAACCCTCGATCTCGCCGGTCAGCAGTTCGGTCACCACTTCTTCATCAGCAGAACGAGCAAGGAGTGAATATGTTCCGGGTGAGTCAATCAGGGTCAGTTCCCTGCCGCCGCCACTCCATCCGCCGCTCGACAGATCCACCGTGGTTCCCGGAGCATTACGGATCGTCTGGTGAGCACCCGTCAACTTATTGAACAGCGTCGATTTACCGACGTTCGGGTTGCCAACAAGAACAATTGTTGGGCTATCAACGAGAACGGTCCCGCGATTATCGCTCGGTTCGCAGTGTGAGCAACTCACGATAGCGCTCCCTCAACATCGAGGGGTTCAACGATCATGCGACGCACCGAGGTTCGATCAAGCGCCAGGCGGCTTCCCGACACATCGAGGACCGTTCCACCAAAGAGTGTCCGCTGAGTGACTCGGACAATTGCTCCGGGACGTAGCCCGAGCTCCTTCGCGCGGAGAGATCCTGTGGGAAAGTCTGTCGACACCAGACGCGCCGCCCTGCCAAGCGGCCAAGCACTCAAATTCATAACCCCAATTTAGGATCGCCTAACCAAACATTCCCGGGACCTAGGTCTGAAATGTCCGACTACTTTCCCTTGATGTGTCGCCGAAAAACACCAATAAAAGAGCGATTCCAGAGTACGGCAAACCAACGGCAGTAGTTTTACTTGGAGCGCTCGTTCGTCACCAGTCGGTCAAGGGGCGGAGTCGTTGTGACTCCGCCCCTCGCCCACCGAAAATTTGGTTATCGTCGGACCCGGGCAGAACCGCCCTGGGCCAAGCGAACAACCTCGTCCTTTGTGGCCATGGAAGTGTCACCCGGTGTGGTCATAGCGAGCGCACCGTGCGCGGCCCCGTAGTTAACCGCCCGCTCGATCCCTTCGCCTTCAAGCAGTCCGTAGATCAGGCCGGAGGCAAACGAATCTCCGCCACCAACGCGGTCAAAGATCTCCATATCGGGACGGTGAATTGCTTCAACAAACCCGTCTTCCTCAGACCAGGCGACTGCGCCCCAGTCGTTGATGGAGGCTGACTTGACGCCGCGCATTGTTGTTCCGACTGCCTTGAAGTTAGGGAACTCCTTGATGGCATTCTGGATCATGGCGTGGAAAGAAGAGACTTCAAGTTCGGTTAGGTTCTCGTCGACGCCCTCGATCTCAAGACCGAGGCAAGCAGTGAAGTCTTCCTCATTACCAATCATGACGTCAATGTAGGGGGCGATAGCTCGGTTAACTTCCTGAGCCCGCGCTTTTCCTCCGATCGATGACCATAGTGAGGGCCGGTAATTCAGGTCATAAGAGATGATCGTGCCGTGGCGGCGCGCCGCCTGCACTGCCTCAAGAACGACATCCGCGGTCGTATCGGAGAGCGCCGCAAAGATTCCTCCGGTATGGAACCATCGCGAGCCAAGCTCACCGAAAATATGATCCCAGTCGATGTCCCCGGCCTTGAGTTGCGAGGCGGCCGTGTAACCGCGGTCAGAGACACCAACGGCACCTCTCACACCAAAACCACGCTCGGTGAAGTTCAGGCCATTTCGGCTTGCACGGCCCAGTCCATCATCTTCTCTCCACTTAATGAGGGAAGAGTCTACTCCGCCCTGGAGAATAAAATCTTCGATGAGGCGACCCACTCCGTTGTCAACGAGGGAGGTCACAATACCGGAACGCTTACGGAAGCAACGGCGCATGCCGCGGGCGACGTTATATTCACCGCCGCCTTCCCACACTGTAAAGTTTCGCGTTGTGGTAATCCGGGCATCGCCTGGATCAAGTCGGAGCATTACTTCTCCGAGGGAGAGAATGTCGTACTGGACGCTGTCTTCGGGTCTCAGTTCAATGGTCATGGCTTATTCCTTTCTCAGTTCTTGGGCAAGGGAAACCGCCTCACGACAGAGCTCCGTAATCTCGTCGAACTCTTCTGCGGCAATCTTCTTCTGTGGCACCATCCACGAACCACCGACGGCCAGGATTTGCGGCAATGCAAGATATTCCGCCAGATTTGCAGCTGAGATTCCACCGGTCGGGATGAATCGGAGACCACCGAATGGGCCACCGTATGCCTTGATTGCCGATGCCCCACCATTTGCCTCAGCGGGGAAGAACTTGAGCGTATCGAGCCCAAGCTTAATTGCTGCCATCATTTCCGTTGCCGACGTGGTTCCCGGGAAAACTGGGACGCCACGCTGCTGACAGAATTCAACGACCTCGGCGCTAAATCCTGGAAGGACAATAAATTGTGCCCCTGCCGCCAGTGCTCGCTCAGCCTGCTCAACACTTATAACGGTACCTGCGCCTACAAGCATGTCCTTGTTTTGTGCCATGGCTTGGATCGCCTCAGCAGCAGCTTCCGTGCGGAACGTAACTTCCGCGATGGGAAGCCCTCCCCTCACCATCGCATCTGCTAGCCCCGGCGCGTGCCGAGCGTCATCGATGACAACGACCGGGACGAGCCCCACACGTTCAAATTCTTCTTCAATCGACATTCTATGTACCTCATTTGCTCTGACATACTTCGTACTTGTCCCGTGACAGGCCTCCGGCTTTATCGCACAACGCTCCCGTTCACGGGAACTCCGTCTTGAGCCTCCAGGACGGCCAGCTGGTCGCGGGTCGGGAGACCTTCCCAGTCACCTTCAGATCCGACGATGATCCTGCCGAGAAGGTGCGCACGCGTCAGTCGCTCCATCGCTCCAAGCCCGTCGAGCACTCCCGAAAGATAACCGGAAACAAATGCGTCACCTGCTCCGATCGGATCTACTGCCCTAACAAGCCGGTTGGGGCACTCCACCATGCCTTCAGCACTAAGTACCCGCGCAAGGTCGGATTCCTTCCAAACAATTTCGCGCGCCCCGCTGGCCAAGACTGCCGACATTGCTTCTAGCGGGTCGTGCTGACCCGTGACTATCGCAAGTTCACCGGTTCCACCAATGACGATGTCGGCAAGCGAAGCTAACTCCGTGAGGACAGGAGCGGCTTCATCCCTACCCCAAAGTCTGCCCCGGAAGTTGACGTCGAAAGCCACCGTGATGCCAGCTTCGCGAGCAGCGTCCACCGCGAAGCGAATCGACTCTGCAGCAGCTTTACCGAGCGCGGGTGTTATCCCTGTGACGTGGAGGATTCGAGGACCTTTGGCAATTGCTCCGCTGATCTGTTCCTGTGAAATGATCCGTCCAGCAGATCCCGAGCGATGATAGTCAACACTCTTTGTTTCTGGGCCGATAACTCGAGAAACGAGTAGGCCTGTCGGTTCGGGCCTCTTGACCACGTGACTGACATCCACACCCTCGCCGCGGAGAGTCTTAATAATTCCCTGTCCGAAAGTGTCGTTCCCGACGCTACCCACCCAGGCAACGGCATGTTCGAGCCGTGCAAGCCCAATTGCCACGTTCCCTTCGGCCCCGGCTAGAGACGGGGTCACGGTTGTCCCGACCCCGAACTGGCCAGAGAATCGAAGTGTGCCCATGACTTCACCGATAGTCACAACATCCGGTTTCATTGCTTTCCTCTGCTGCTGGGCATGATGCGGGAGGCGCCAAAAGCCGACACCCTCGATGATCGAGAATGCATCATGCTTGATTGTTTATTACCGCGTAAAGGCGGCTACGCCGCGGGCCCAAGAATCAACGAAAGCTTTCGCCTTCTGGGTGAGTCCAGTCCAGTCCCCTGCTCGCACCGCATCTTCACTAACCAACGAGGAGCCCACTCCCACACCGAGGCATCCGAGTGCCGCGTAAGCCTCCGCTTCCGCTACCCCAACTCCTCCTGTGGGGACGAGTGGAACATCGGGCATTGGGTCCTTGACCGCCTTAATGTATGAGGGGCCACCCACGGTGCCAACGGGAAACACCTTGACGCCCGCAACAGCGGGATGTCGGTAGGCTGTCTCAATTTCTGTGGGGCTGAGAGCACCAGGATAGGCAACTATTGATGCTTGCTCCGCCACGTCCAAGACGTCATGGTCAATAGTCGGGGTAACGAAAAACCTCGCCCCAGCATCCCTGGCAGCTTCAGCACCGGCATGGTCGCGGACAGTACCCGCACCAACCGTGATTAGCTCGCTGCCTGACCAGCGTCGGATCAGGTCCAGGGAGCCCGGCGTGGGAAGAGTGACCTCAATTTGATCAACGCCTCCCTCGGCCATTGCTTCCATGAGCTCATCGGGCGGTGCTATATCTCGAAGCCGAATAATTGCAATAATCATCGCTCTGTCCCTTCCGAACCTTCATCCTTCCGAGCATCTCCCGGGGCATCCGACCTAGCATCGTTTACACCATCAGCGCCATTTTCAAGAGATTCCGAGTTTGTCGACGGACCAGAATCTGCATCATTCACGAAGCCCGAAGCTCGTTCCTGTGCTGTCCTATCATCCTGCTCAGCATGGGCGTCAGCCTGCTTGTCCTCATCAGTATTGGCCGCAGCGACACTAACCGTTTCCTCTTCCGTTACATCGCTTCCACGACGCTTGGAAATAAGGGTCGAGATGACGGGGAAGAGAAGCAGAAGCAGCGTGAGAACGATAAGGACTGCCGAAATTGGGCGGGTGAAGAACTGGGTTATATCCCAGTCGGTCTTGATAACCGACGACATGAAGTTGCTCTCCACGATCGGGCCCAGCACGATGCCAAGAACAACGGGCGCAAGTGGTATCCCAAATCGCTCAAAGAGGACACCTAAGACACCGAACACGAGGACAATGATGATCTCGAGATATCCGTTGTTAATGGCGTAGGCACCAACAACGGAGACGGCGACAATCATCGCCATGAGAACTGGCCTTGGGATTCGCAGGATCGAGGTAGCTCCCCGGATAAGGAGGAAGCCAAAGGGCAGGAGCAGAATATTCGCGATGATGAAAACAAGGTAAATCGAGAACAGAGTCGAGGTATCACCCGTGAATAGCATGGGGCCAGGCTCGACACCCTTGATGACGAGAACACCAATAAGAATTGCAGTAATGGTGTCACCCGGAATACCAAAGGCGAGTGTCGGAATAAATGCTGAGCCGAGGGCAGCATTGTTCGCCGATGCAGCACCAGCAATTGGCTCAAGCGATCCCTTGCCGTACTCGTTACGCTTCTTCGAGGTGGACTTCGATACCGCATAGGAAATCCAGGCGGCGATATCTGCGCCGGCTCCCGGGAGAACACCAACGGACGCTCCGACCGCCGACCCTTGAGCAACCTTGCCCTTGTTACGGCCTATTTCACGGAACGATTCCCGCACCATCCCCTTGGTCTTCACGCGGGGGAGCTTGCGGATTTTCTCTGTCGGTGTCGTCACATTGCGAAGAACCTCGGACAGACCAAAGAGACCGATCATCGCGGGAATGAAGTCGATCCCACGGTAGAGCTCATCTACGCCGAACGTGAAGCGCGGCTGACCGAGAGTAACATCCAGCCCCACGGTAGAAATCAAGAGTCCGAACAGCAGAGCAAGCGCGCCCTTGACCTGCGTCCCTCGCGAGATGATCACGGCAGCAGTCAAACCAAGAACAGCGACCCAGAAGTACTCGAACGACGAGAAGTTCATAGCGAACCGACCGAGTGCCTGCGCAAGGAAGATCAGGATGATGGAGCCCACAAGGCCACCGATTGAAGAGGCGATGAGCGAGACACCGAGAGCAATTGCTCCCTTGCCCTTCTGAGTCAGAGCATAGGCATCTTCCACATAGGCTGCCGACGACGGTGTACCCGGCATACGCAACAATGCCCCAGGAATATCGCCAGCGAAGATTGCCATGGCAGACATCGAAATAATCGCACCGATGGCGGGAACCGGGTCAAGGAAGAACGTAAACGGAATAAGGAGCGCAGCACCCAATGTTGCTGTCAGGCCAGGGATGGCTCCGATAACGAGACCGAACGCTCCTGCCAAGGCGACCACGATAATATTCATCGGGTCGGAGAATACGAGCTCGAAAGCTCCGAGAATGCTTTCACCCATCATGTTAGAACCCCAGAATTCCATTGGGGAGCTGAACGAGCAGCCCCTTCTCGAATACGAGGTACAGGACGATTGTGAAGGCCGCCGAGTAAATTGCAGCCATCAACACCTTCTCCCGCAGGACAACCATGATCGCGAATAGAACAGCGAACAGGGTGATGATGAAACCGAGAGTATCGGCCAGGAAAATATAGGCGAGAATGCCTGCGACAACCACCAGGCCATTGAAAAGAAGGCGCCCAGGAGACTCTGCAACGAGCGCGTATGCGCCGCCCTCTCCCCCTGTCTGGACTTCGTGGCTCTGCTCGTATTCCTCTGCGGATAGAACCTCGACATCCGCGTCATCTGCTGCGGGAGCCTTGCCGCGTACACCTTGGAAGAGGAGGACTGCACCGAAGATGATGAGGAGCCAACCAATAAGCGTCGGGAAAAGTCCAGGCCCCATTTGGCCAGTGTTCAGTAGCTTCATGCCGGAGGCATAAATGATAATCGCGATCCCGCCGACAATAACGATGGCGGCGAGGACGATATCCGGAATGGATCTCTGTCTCTCTAAAGTTGAATTGTTCTCTGGCGTGGTCATCTGCGTCCTTGCCTTCTCACACGGTCTTTTAATGATGGTGCGGTACCGGCAAACGCGGGTACCGCACCATCTTTGTTTCGTTAGCGTTGGCTACTCGGTCAGTCCAGCTTCGGACATGACAGTCCCCATGGACTCGTCGTAGTCGGCCATGAACTGCGTAAACTCCTCGGTATCGCGGTAGACAATCGAGAATGCAGCTGCGGACATGGTCTCCTTGAAGGCGTCACCTTCGACGATGCCTGAAATGTAGCAATCAAGCTCTTCGACAATATTCTCGTCGGTGCCGGTCGGGACGACAATGCCACGCCAGGTACCACCGATGTAGTCGTTGCCGGTCGAGCTGAGAAGCGGAACGTCCGGGTAAGCAGAGTCCGGCTCTTCACCCATAATGGCGAGCGTACGAACTTCGCCGGCATCGATCATCGTGCGAACCTCACCGATCGAGGAGGTCACGATGAAGTCAACACCACCCGATACGAGCTCCTGAAGTGCAGGAGCTGCACCATCAGAGGGAACCCATGTCACGGCATCAATCGGAATATCGTCACCCATCAGCATGCCAAGCATGGCAAGGTGCCCAATACCGCCCTGGGCCGTACCCGAGGAGGTCAGTTCGCCTGGGTTCTCCTCAATGTAGGCAAGGAGATCCTCGATCGTCTCAAACTCCGAGTCAGCCGCGACGGTAACAGCAGCCTGGTCTGCATTGACCTGGGAAACTGCCTGCAGGTCTTCAGCTGACAGATCTGTCAGACCCTGCCAGTGCATCATGCCGATCTCAGCCGTTACGAGACCCATCGACGAGCCATCATTCGGGGCATCCGCCATGGCCGAGTGGCCAATGACGCCGCCACCACCAGTGCGATTAACAACGTTGACCTGGACACCGAGGTCATCCGAGAGCTCAGCGGCAAGCGATCGTGCCACCTGGTCGGTACCACCACCGGCCGACCACGGAACGATTAGTTCAACCGGACCGCTCGGGTAATCGGGCGCGACGTTACACACATCGTCAGTGTCCCCACCGTTTCCGTTGCCCTCTGCACCCTCATCCGAATCATTCGAGCAAGCGGCGAGAGTCATCGAAAGTGCGACAAGCGACACAACTCCCATGTTCCTAAGTTTTGAAATTTGCATAGTTCAACCCTTCCAATACACATCCTTGTGAACCGTTGACCCTAAGCCTGGCATAGGTTCTTCAGGAATTTAAGTCAAAATCTGTGCAAATCCTGCATACGCATTATTTGATTTCGCAATAACGTTGTAAACTCCATGTGAACTGAGACATGGGGGTAGGGATGGCAGCGATTGATAGAATTGACTGGCTCGAGACATTTATCGCGGTTTCAGACTTTCAATCATTCTCCCGTGCCGCGCACTCCCTGCATTGCAGTCAGTCCCGGGTAAGCGTCCATATTGCAGAGCTTGAAAAGGCCGTGAGACATAAGCTCGTTAACAGGTCATGCAACCCCATCGAGCTGACGGAAGCAGGCATTGTTTTTCTCGATCACGCTCGCCGTGCCATCAAGAATCTCAATGAGGCGATCGACGAGATGGATCAGCTCAATCTCGAGGTGCGAGGCCACTTCACCATCGGCACAGTCCCCTCCATTTCGGCAATGTTCCTTCCCCAGGTATTGCGGGCATTGAAAGACAAATATCCTCGGATCCGAGTCGACATCACTGAGCGCACAACCGACGTTCTCTTGGACAACCTCCTCGATGGCGTTGTCGACCTTGCTATTCGCGTTGACAGTGCAACGACCAGCACAGAAAGTAGTTCAATTGAACCCCTCTGGGGCGAGCCAATACTCGCGGTCTTCCCCAAGGACCACCCTCTCGCGGCGACGAAGGGAAGCATTCATCCGGACGAACTCAACCAGTTTGAAGTCGGCACAACCGGTGCCCCCGGGATAGGTATCGACCGCGATATGAGAAGTCGGTTCGACATGTGGGGAGTCTCGGGACCGCGCTCCAATTATTTCACCGAGCAACCCCAGACACTATTCAACATGGCGAAGGCGGGGATCCTCATCCCCATCATTAATCTCCTGGCCTACGAATCATGCGATCACCGCGGTCTTACCTATCGCGTTATCAATGACGAGCTAGCGGCACGCCGGGTCTTCCTCCAATGGAATCCCGCACGTCCCTTCAATGCCGCCATGCAGGCATTTATCGACATTGTTTACGAGACCCAATTACCCGACGGAACCGTTCCAATCACCCACTCCGATCTATAGAAGATGCACCAATGCAAAGCAATGCGCCCCTCACGTTGAGGGGCGCACAGCTTGAATATTGATTAGCCGACTATCGCGATAGTCGGTCGAAGATTAGTCCTCTTCGTAGGAGCAGATGGCGTCAACCTTCTTAGCGGAGTTCGAGGTCTCGTCGAACTCGTAGTTGAGGAACTCCTTGGCCAGGCGGCGTGCGAGCTCCTTACCGATGACGCGCTCACCGAGGCACAGGACCTGTGCGTTGTTCGACAGCACGAGACGCTCAACGGAGAACGAGTCGTGTGCGGTCGAGGCACGAATACCCTTGACCTTGTTCGCTGCGATCGCAACGCCCATGCCCGTCCCGCAAACGAAGATGCCGCGGTCGGCCTTGCCTTCAGCAATCATGCGTGCCGCGTCGACTGCGACGTGCGGGTAGTCGATGTCCTCACCCTGCTTGACGCCGGCGTCGATGACTTCGTCGACCCGGGGATCTGCCTCGAGGTCGGCCTTGATTGCATCCTTATAATTCACACCGGCAATGTCACCGGCGACTACAACGCGAAAACCCATGGTGTCTTCCTTTCAGATCAACTGCGACAGCTTGAACGCATGGCACACGGGTACCCGACGCGGAAGTCTTTCCGCGATATCAGGTCCGCCTGCAAGCAACGTTTTCCGTCCTCTTGGCCGCCCGGCGATCCACGTTCGCGAACCCCCGGGTTGCTAGTTCCCAGGTTACCGCCTTTACCCCGTCGCAGGTCCAGAGCTATCCGCAAAACCCGCTTAAAGCTGAAGAACCGTGGCCCCACACGGGATAACGTGCAGGGCCACGAGCACGTGAAGGGGATCCGCTCAGGAGAAGTAGCGAGATTCCCGCTTCGGGGTGCGGATAGATGCTTTAGACCTCGTCAGGAGCCTCGTTCGAAACCGCTGCGCGGCCCGCCTCGAGGCGTGCCACGGGGACGCGGAACGGGGAGCAGGACACGTAGTCGAGCCCAACCGAATGGAAGAAGTGGATTGACTGCGGATCTCCACCGTGCTCGCCACAGACACCGCACTGGATCTCCGGCTTCACCGAGCGAGCATTCTTCATGCCGATGGAGACAAGCTTGCCAACACCGCGAGTGTCGATCGACTCGAACGGCGATACACCGAAGACGCCGAGATCGAAGTACTCGTTGAAGAATGTTGCTTCCACGTCGTCACGGGAGAAGCCCCACGCGGTCTGCGTCAGGTCATTTGTGCCGAACGAGAAGAAGTCAGCCTCTTCGGTGAGCGAATCGGCGGTGATTGCCGCGCGAGGAAGCTCAATCATGGCACCAACGGGAATGTCGAGCTTAACGCCACGATCCTCTTCGACCTTCGCGATGATCTCCACAGCATCCTCACGGATGATCTGGAGCTCGCGGACGGAGCCAACGAGCGGAACCATAATCTCCGGCTTCGGATCGCCCCCGGCCTCAATGCGGTCGGCCGCAGCTTCGGCAATGGCGCGGATCTGAAGTCCAAACAGTCCCCGAAGCTTCAGACCAAGGCGGACACCACGCAGACCCAGCATGGGGTTCTGTTCATGATTCTCGCGGACGGTCTCAAGAAGCTTCTTCTCCTCTGCCGTAACCCCTTCGCCCTGCGCTTCCTTGACGGCAAGCTTGACCGACAGTTCCGTGAGGTCCGGAAGGAACTCGTGGAGCGGTGGGTCAATGAGACGGACCGTGGTGGGCAGACCATTCATCGCTTCGAAGATACCAACGAAGTCGCCACGCTGGAGCGGGCCGAGAGCATCGAATGCTTCTTCCTGCTCCTCTCCCGAATCAGCAAGAA
This sequence comes from Flaviflexus ciconiae, assembly GCF_003971195.1. Taxonomy (NCBI): domain Bacteria; kingdom Bacillati; phylum Actinomycetota; class Actinomycetes; order Actinomycetales; family Actinomycetaceae; genus Flaviflexus; species Flaviflexus ciconiae. Next base: position 1,772,444 of record NZ_CP034593.1, read on the forward strand.
TGACCTTTTCGATGAGCTGGCGGCGGTCGCCAAGGAACATGTGCTCGGTGCGGCACAATCCAATACCGGTGGCGCCAAAGGCGCGTGCCCGAGCAGCATCCTCCGGAGCGTCCGCATTCGCACGGACCGTCAGGCGGGCCCGCTTATCGGCGTGCGTGAGCAGCAGGTGGACCGAGGTAACAAGTTCCTTCGTCGCCTCATCCTGGGCGGCCGCTAGACCAGCATCCAGGCCCTGCTCAATGTAGATCGTGACCGGCGACGGAACAACGGGGACCTCCCCGAGGAAGACTTCACCGGACGTGCCATCGATCGCGATAACGTCACCGGCCTTGAGAACGCGGTCAGAGCCGCGCACCGTGAGCGTTCCTTCGGCGGCATTCACCTGCAGGGCTTCGGCGCCGACAACACAGCAACGGCCCATGCCGCGGGCAACCACGGCAGCGTGGGAGGTCTTACCACCGCGCGCGGTAAGAATGCCGGAAGCAACAACCATGCCCTCGAGGTCATCAGGGTTCGTTTCCCTGCGGACCAGGATGACATCCGCGCCAGCGTTGGTGCGCTCAACGGCCTGCGCATTCGAGAACACGATCTCGCCAACGGCGGCACCCGGGGACGCCGCCATACCCTTCGTCAGGACCGTCTTGTCGGCCTCGTCATCGAACTGCGGGAAGAGAAGCTGGGTGAGTTGCTCGCCGTTCACGCGGGTTAGGGCCTCATCGCGAGTGATCAGGCGCTCCTCAACAAGCTGAGCCGCGATCTTGAAGGCCGCGGACGCCGTCCTCTTACCAACGCGCGTCTGCAGAAGCCAGAGCTTACCCTCCTCAACCGTGAACTCGATGTCGCACATGTCGCGGTAGTGGGTTTCCAGCGTGTGCATCGTGTCGAGCAGTTCGTCGTACGACTTCTTGTCGAGTTGCTCGAGATCCTCGAGAGCCAGGGTGTTGCGGATACCGGCAACGACATCCTCACCCTGTGCGTTAACGAGGTAGTCGCCATAAATGCCGGAGTGCCCCGAAGAGGGGTCGCGGGTGAAGCAGACACCGGTTCCCGACTTGTCACCCATGTTGCCGAACACCATCGCCTGCACGTTGACGGCAGTGCCAAGGTCGTGGGGGATGCGCTCGCGGCGGCGGTAGATTAGTGCGCGGTCCGTATTCCAGGAGCGGAACACGGCCTCAACGGCACCGTCGAGCTGTTCGCGGGGATCCTGCGGGAAGGGATTACCGGTTTCGCGCTCAACGATTGCCTTGAACTCATCAACAAGCTCCTTGAGAGCTTCGACATCTAGCTCGGTATCATGCGTGATTCCACGCGACTCCTTCGCAGCATCGAGGGCATCCGAGAAGTAGTCACCGTCGATGTCGAGAACGGTCTTGCCGAACATCTGGATCAGGCGCCGATAGGAGTCCCACGCGAAGCGCGGATTACCGGAACGCTCGGCGAGGCCGTGAATAGATTCGTCGTTCAGGCCAATGTTGAGGACCGTCTCCATCATGCCCGGCATGGAGAACTTGGCGCCGGAACGGACGGACACAAGAAGCGGATTTTCGGCCTCCCCGAGCTTCTTACCCATATCCATTTCCATTTGGCGCAGTGCGGTGGTCACCTCCACCTGCAGAGAATCGGGGGAATAGCCATACTGCAGATATGTCTGGCAGGCTTCCGTTGAAATTGTGAACCCTGGGGGTACAGGAATTCCGAGCTTCATCATCTCTGCGAGGTTGGCACCCTTACCGCCCAGCAGATCCTTCATGTCTTTATCACCTTCGGTGAAGGCGTAGACGTACTTGGTCATCAGTTTCCTCCGTTGGACCCTGTCCGTAATGTGTATTACGTCACGAATCAAGTTAACACCTTGGTCCCATTCAGTGAGCGACCAAGGTCCCACCATCCGTCTCTCCATTATGTTCCAACGGAACGTGACATGCATGACATATGGCAGATATGCTGAAAACTCCACGGCAGGAGGCAAAAAAGGGCATGTTCTCATTTCTCACGCGCTCCTGGTGGGTGCCTTTCCTCGGAGGCATAGCCGCCATCGTCTTCGGTGTCCTGGCAATTGCCATGCCCGCGATCACGCTCCGCACCCTTATCATCGCTTTCGCCATCTTCCTGCTCGTCCAGGGCGGTTTTCTCATTTACGTCGGGCTCAAGAAGTACGAAGACGCTAAGGGCACCGCAATCACTTTCGCCGGAGTCATACTCGGAGTCGTCGGAATATGGACCTTAGTAGCGACAGATACTGCGGCCTCGCTCCTGATCATCATCATGGGAGCCTGGGCGCTGGCCCTCGGCCTCTGGACCCTCATTTCGGCCTTCTCCATCAAATCATTGACCGAGAAGTGGTGGCTCCCCGCCCTCGGCGGAATCCTTCTTGTCATCGCCGGCATTCTCGTCATTGCCCAACCGTGGACCGGTATCGCCGCCATTGCCATCACCATCGGTATCGGCTCCATCTCCTGGGGTGCGCTCCTCACCTGGATCGGCTGGACCCTGCGGTCCATCGCACCACCGGAAGAACCCGAGCCCCGTTAGGCAAGCACGCAAGCATGCAAGGCCTCGAACGGGACGCGAGGCTTCGACCGACGTAGCGTTGGACGGAAGACGCGTTGAGAGGAAGACCCGTTGAGAGGAAGACCCGTTGAGCGGAAGACGCGTTGAACGGGGCTCAAGCCCCTCCCAACGCGTTCAGAACGTCACCGGGAAATAGAGCTAGCGAGCGTCGACGACCACCCCCTTATCAACACCCCGATCCTCTGGTCTTTAGTGCGATCTCTAGTGCAGGCCGACGATCTCTCCGTCCACTACATCAATATCGAGTGCCGCTGGCCGCTTGGACAACCCCGGCATGGTCATGATCGAGCCCGCAATGAGCACCACGAATCCTGCACCGGCCGAGAGCCTGACCTCACGGATCGGTAGCGTGTGCCCGGTGGGTGCGCCAAGCATTTTCTCCGAGGCGAATGAGTACTGGCTTTTGGCAATGCAGACGGGGAGGTGACCGTAGCCCCTTTCCTCCAGGCGCAAGATCTCCTTCTTTGCCGAGGCCGTCCACGTGACTCCGCCAGCCCGATAAACCCGGGTGGCAACGTTCAGGGCCTTCTCTTGGAGCCCTGCCTCATCGGGATAGCAGAACGTTGTCCGGCTCGGGGTCTTGAGTTCTTCCAGAACGGCCCGAGCAAGGTCGGTGGCGCCCTCTCCCCCATTCGCAAAGTGCGAGCTTGTCACAGCATGGACGCCAAGCGGGGCAAGAGCCTGCTTAACCGCCTCGATCTCCACTTCCGTGTCGGTGGCAAACTCGTTGAGGGCAACAAGAACCGACTGACCAAACACTCCTTGGAGGTTCTCGACGTGACGGACCAGGTTAACGATTCCCGCACGCAGAGCATCAACGTTTTCTTCCGCTAACTCCGCCAGCGGAACACCGCCGTGGTATTTGAGGGCGCGGACGGTTGCGACAACCACGGAAAGATCCGGTCGTAGCCCAGACTGGCGACACTTTATGTCAATGAACTTCTCCGCCCCAAGATCTGCCCCGAAGCCCGCTTCAGTGATCGCAATTGTGCCCGTGGCCAAGGCTGCCCTCGTCGCGATAATGCTGTTGCATCCGTGAGCAATATTCGCGAACGGTCCGCCGTGCACAAAAGCGGGGGTTCCCTCCAGGGTCTGAACGAGATTTGGTGCAAGTGCCGAGGCCAGAATCGCGGTGAGTGAGCCCTGCACCCCGAGGTCAGCAACGGTGGCTTCTCCACCATCAAACCGGTCCCCAATAACGATCCGGGCGAGCCGGTCCTTCAGGTCGTCGGGGGACTCCGCCAGGCACAGGACAGCCATAATCTGGCTGGCAGCCGTAATGTCGAAACCGGTTTCTCTCACGACGCCGTTTGCTCGGCCCCCGAGCGAGGTAATGATTGTGCGGAGCGTCCGGTCGTTAACGTCGATTGCACGGCGAAGCCCGACGGCCCGCGGATCAATCCCCAGTTCGTTACCGTGATGGATGTGGTTATCGACGAGGGCAACAAGAAGATTGTTGGCCTCCGCGATTGCCGCAAAGTCTCCCGTAAAGTGCAGGTTGATATCGGTCTCGGGAACCAGCAACGCCTTACCACCCCCGGTCGCCCCTCCTTTCATCCCGAACACGGGACCCATGGACGGCTCCCTCAGTGCAAGAACGGCTTCTTCGCCAATTCTTCTGAGCCCGTCCGCCAAGCCAATCGATGTTGTCGTCTTTCCTTCCCCGGCGGGCGTTGGCGACATTGCCGTCACCAGCACAAGCTTCGAGTCGTTTTCGGGGCGGGACGACAGCCAGTCCAGGTCGACTTTGGCCTTGTCGTGGCCGTATCGGAGAAGAGCATCATCGGGGATGTTGAGTGATGCGGCGACGGCTGAAATCGGGTGAGAAGTACGCGTCATGATTTCAGAATATGCTGTCAAACCCCACCTACCGTGCGGTAATCAGACCCTCTTTGCACCAGTTCAGTCTCCACCCGCAGCAGCGCAATCCGGAACAGGAAAATACCTCAGAACTATCCCACATGAAGCTCTCAACATCTATTGCTTACCTAGCAGGCTAACAAGGTCTTGCTCCTTCCAACGCGCCGTCTTTCATCCTGTGCGATCAGGGAACAACGGTCCCAGACTAGGCAACGGCGGAGTAACACGGGGTCAATAGTTTTATCGGGTACGCCGAAGGGGAGAAGAATTGTTTCTTCTCCCTTCGGTTACATTATTCAGTCAGGCTCTGGGCCCGCTACCTGCCGGTGTTACTGCTGTGGGCCGGTTTCCAGTGCGGTGTCGTCGAGTTCATCGACGGCCTGATCAATTTCGGCTTCCTTATCAGCCTCGACATCATCACCTTCGAACGTGAACGACATCGGAATGTTCTCCTTGTCGACGTCCACGCGGATGGTCTGGCCAGCCTTGAGGTCGCCGAACAGGATCTTCTCAGACAGTGCGTCCTCGATCTCTCGCTGGATTGCACGACGCAGCGGGCGAGCACCCAGAACCGGGTCGTAGCCGCGCTCTGCAAGGAGCTCCTTGGCATCCTGAGAGATCTCGATCTTCATCTCCTGGACCGCGAGGCGTTCTGCCAGCTGCGCAATCATGAGGTCGACGATCTTGAGGACCTCGTCCTGCGTGAGCTGCGGGAAGACGATGGTCTCGTCAACACGGTTGAGGAACTCGGGCCGGAAGTGCTGCTTCAGCTCGTCATTCACCTTCGACTTCATTCGCTCGTAGGACGTGCCGGTGTCGCCGACCACCTGGAAACCGGTGTTCTGTGCGCGGGCAATGTCCTTCGTGCCGAGGTTCGTCGTCATGATGATGACCGTGTTCTTGAAGTCAACAACGCGTCCCTGCGAGTCCGTGAGGCGACCCTCTTCGAGGATCTGCAGGAGCGAGTTGAACAGGTCCTGGTGAGCCTTCTCCACCTCGTCAAACAGGATGACGGAGAACGGGCGACGGCGAACCTTCTCGGTCAGCTGTCCACCATCCTCGTATCCGACGTAGCCGGGAGGGGCACCGAAGAGGCGGGAAACGGTGTGCTTCTCCGCGTACTCCGACATGTCGAGCGTGATGAGTGCTTCCTCATCGCCGAACAGGAACTCGGCGAGCGCCTTTGCCAGCTCAGTCTTACCAACACCGGTCGGGCCGGCGAAGATGAACGAACCGCCGGGGCGCTTCGGGTCCTTAAGACCTGCACGAGTGCGTCGCATTGCCTGGGACAGGGACTTGATTGCCTCGTCCTGGCCAACGATCCGCTTGTGCAGCTCGTCCTCCATGCGGAGCAACTTCTGCGACTCTTCCTCGGTGAGCTTGAAGACGGGGATACCGGTGGACATAGCGAGTACCTCTGAAATGAGGTCTTCGTCGACGACGGACACCTGGTCCATGTCGCCCGCTTTCCATGCTTTATCCTTCTCGGCACGCTCCTCGGCGAGGCGCTGTTCCTTGTCGCGGAGCGCGGCAGCCTTCTCGAAGTCCTGGCCATCGATCGCGGATTCCTTCTGCTTGCGAACGTCGGCGATCTTCTCGTCGAGCTCACGAAGCTCCGGCGGCGCCGTCATCTTCCGAATCGCGAGGCGGGCACCGGCCTCATCAATCAGGTCAATGGCCTTATCCGGCAGGAAACGGTCGTTCACGTAGCGATCCGAGAGGGTCGCCGCTGCCTCGATCGCGTCGTCCGTAATGGTGACACGGTGGAAAGCCTCGTAGCGGTCGCGGAGCCCGCGAAGGATGTCGGCGGTCTGCTCGACGGTCGGCTGATCCACCTGGATGGGCTGGAAGCGACGCTCAAGTGCCGCGTCCTTTTCAATGTGCTTACGATACTCGTCGAGAGTCGTGGCACCGATGATCTGGAGCTCGCCACGAGCCATCATGGGCTTCAGTAGCGAAGCCGCGTCGAGCGCGCCCTCTGCGGCGCCGGCGCCAACCATGGTGTGAACCTCGTCGATGAAGAGGATGATGTCACCGCGGGTGTTGACTTCCTTCAGGATCTTCTTAAGGCGCTCCTCGAAGTCACCGCGGTAGCGGGAGCCGGCAACGAGCGAACCCATGTCGAGCGCGTACAGCTGCTTGTCACGGAGGGTCTCCGGGACATCTCCCGAGGAAATCGACTGGGCAAGGCCCTCGACAACGGCGGTCTTACCAACGCCGGGCTCGCCAATGAGAACGGGGTTGTTCTTCGTGCGGCGGGACAGCACCTGCATGACTCGCTCAGTCTCGGTGTTGCGTCCGATAACGGGATCCAGCTTGCGTTCCCTCGCGGCCTGCGTGAGGTTACGGCCAAACTGGTCAAGAACGGTCGAACCGGCCTTCTGGCCCTCGCGGGGGCCGGTGCCAGCTCCGACGGGTTCCTTGCCCTGGTAGCCGCTCATGAGCTGGTTAACCTGCTGGCGTACCCGTCCAAGGTCGGCACCGAGCTTGACGAGAACCTTCGCGGCAACGCCATCCTGCTCGCGGAGCAGGCCGAGGAGGAGGTGCTCGGTTCCGATGTAGGAGTGCCCAAGCTGCAGGCCCTCCCTCAGGGCATACTCAAGAACCTTCTTCGCACGCGGCGTGAAGGGAATGTGGCCGGAGGGGTTTTCGTTCCCCTCGCCAATAATGTCAATGACCTGGACGCGTACATCGTCCAGGGAAATGTCGAGGGCCTCCAGGGCCTTCGCTGCGACACCCTCACCCTCACGAATGAGGCCGAGCAGAATGTGCTCCGTGCCCAGGTACTTGTGCTTGAGGTTGCGAGCCTCATCCTGAGCCAGCACGATTACGCGCCGCGCACGGTCAGTAAACCGTTCGAACATTGCGCCTCCTTTAATAGCTTCACCTACTCTAACGAAAGGATCCGGAGGCCTATGCCTGTGTTCGCCGCTGGCGTTAGCAGACGGAAGTTAACATTCCCACCAGAGAGTAAACGGCCCGTCATTGACGGACTCCACCGCCATCATTGCCCCGAATACTCCCGTTTCGACGGTGAGCCCATGGTCGGTGCGCAGGCGCTCGGCAACCTTCTCGTACATCGGCTCGGCAACATCACCGGGCGCAGCATGCGACCAGGAGGGTCGCCGGCCCTTCCGGATATCCCCGTAGAGGGTGAACTGGGAGACAAGAAGAACGGGGAGCCCCGCCTCCGCGACGCTTCTGTCTTCAAAGATCCGCTGGTCCGCGATCTTGCGCGCGGTTAGCTCGATCTCCCGATCCCCATCATCGGGCTTTACCCCAAGGAGCACGAGAAGACCCCGATCAATCGACGACACGGTGATTCCGTCAACTGACACGCTCGCGCTGGTGACCCGGGAAATAACGGCGCGCACTACCAGGACCCCCTGCCGCTATTGCCTCTGCCGCGCCCATTGCCGCGGCGGGGTAGTTCATCCAGCTTTGGCTTGATCGAACCCAGGTAGTAGACGACCAGGACGAAACAGGCGAGGGAGATGATGAAGCCGAAGGGAATTCTGGTCGTCAGCAGACCGGCGCGGAAAGCGCCAGCAGCGATCAGCAGGAGCACCCACTGCCACTTGCCCATCGTTCCCGCCCAGTCAAAGGCGGCCTTCTGCCGCGTGGCGGCATCAATTATCGCCCACAGGAACAGGGCGAGGATGAAGTAGTTGAAGAGAAGACCGGGGCTCATGATGGGAGACGGCGTACCTTCGGGCGCTCGTACGACAGTTCCGTACGACCGTCGGGGTTGACGATCACTTCGGCTAGGGCAGGCACCCCGTCAACGGTCAGTTCCGCATCAACCGGAGTGTTCCTCTTGAGAAGACCGAGGGCAACCGGCCCCTCGTCCATGTCCCGTCCCGAGCTGGTCACTGTGCCGACAACCTTCTCACCCATGAGAATCTCGGTGCCGGGACCCGGCAAGCGCTCCTCCGAACCATCGAGCTGAAGCAGGACAGCTCGGCGGGGCGGGCGCCCGAGATTCACGGTGCGAGCGATCGCTTCCTGCCCGCGATAGCAGCCCTTGTTCAGGTGAACGGCAGAGCGGAGCCAGTCCCACTCGTGCGGAAGCGACTTCTCGTCCCTATCAAGTGCGGGCCGGGGGCGCAGGTCAACGATCCGCTGGGCCTCCCAGGCCAGCATTCCCGCCATCTTCCCACCCCACTCATCGAGGGCCTCCGACTTCTCGGCGGTGGGAACTAGCGCGATAAAGCGCTTGCGACCAAACGCGGGATGTTCCTCAGCAGGAACGCCGTAGGCAACGGAATCGGCCGGCACGTTCGGCCAGGGGTCCTGCCACGTAATAACCGCGCGCGGCACCGCGAATTCGCCGATGCCACCGAGCAGGGAAAGATCGTCCCGGAGAGTTACTTCCACGCGGAGCATGAACCTCATCTTTTGGAGGAACTCTGCGAGTTCCTCCCCCTGGCCAACATCGGCGATGAGGAAGAGCGTCTCGCCATCATCAACGACGGCCGCGGGAACCTGAATCCGTCCCTCGGCGGTCAGCAGGATGAGCTCGGTCGAAACACCCGGCTCAAGATTCATGATGTGCTGAGTCGTCAGGTTATGCACCCACGACAGACGGTCGGGGCCCGTGACCGTGACGACGCACATGTGGGAGAGATCAACGAGTGCCTCCCCCGCCATCAGCGCCCGTTGCTCGCGAGCAGGAGATCCGTAGTGTGCCGGGACAGCATCATCAATGCCGTCGCCCAGGACAGCTCCGGGAAGTTCTGCAGGAATCAATTGTTCTCCCTCACCTTGCTGAGACGACCTGCCGCGTACGACTGCATCTCTTCACCGAACGCCGACATGTCGTAGGCGAACAGTAGATCGGAATCGACCATCGCAACCTGGAGCTGGCTAGCATCAACATGCGCACCGGTCGCGGAACGGACGATCGTGTCTGATACGAGGTTCATTCGAGGGGCCTTCACAACACCAACAAAAAGTGTTGCTCGCCCATCGGGGGATGCGATCATTGCCTCGAGCTCCCCCTCCTTCTCCGGTGACTGACGCAGGAAGCCGGTAAATGCCTGCCATAGGCGCTCCTCGGTCAGCTGAGCAACACCCTGATCTCCGGGGAGCTCCATATCGACCTTCTCGATCGATTCGTTGGCCAGGTACCAGGTTCCGTTAACCGTCAGGTACGGGCCACCATTGTTGAACACCTCGAGCTCGCAAATCATGGGTGCCTGCTCAATACCGGGGTAGCCGATCGAGCCGTAGCCCCGCCACGTTCCAACGAGCCACGCCATCGGATACGTCTCGGGTGCCAGATTCTCCGGAATTTCAAACATGTCCTAAGCCTAGCGAACCGGGCACACGGGCGAAACGTGACAAATGCGGCTCGGGGTCCCAACATCCCAATCCATGCCGGTGGACTCATGCCACATGAACTGAGCTTTACGGACAGATCCGCAAGGATCTCTGCGGCCCGATCAGGCCAGAATGAGGGTCAGCGTGTAAGCCACAACCGCACCCGCACAGAGCGGCACCATGGCGAGCGCAAACCCGGGCCTGCGGCGCGTGGCGGGCGGTAGCCTGCGAAGGATCGAATCAAACATCGCAAGGATTGCGCCCGCGGCCAAACCGGTGAGCCCCGCCGCGTACCAGGCCAGGTCCGCGAAGAGCATGAAGAGCAAGCCGCCAAGAAATCCGCCCACCATGTAGACGACGTGGCGAAGGTGTCGAAGAGAATGCGGGATCAGCATCTCCAGCAGGGTGGCGACTGCAATGGCGATAAGGACAACCTGAATGGCATCCACGCCATCGCTTTCAACGAGCAGGGACCTCGTCCACAGCCCCGCCATCAACGCCAGCATCGAGCCCGAGACGGTACCGGAGATCTGTTCGAGCAGGCGGGGCCTGCCATCCTTTCTCGCCATCTCAGCCACAAAGCCCGCGATCACGACAAAGCCGGCCAGGAACGTGAGTTCCCTGATTGTCAGGAAGTAGGCGACGAACGCGGTCGCGATTGCGGTGCCGACAATAACCCTGCGGGCGGTACCCGGGTTGGGCAGCTCGATAAGGAAGGACCAGCCGAATGCGAGAAACATGCCAATGAGGCCGCTGGCGACCGCCATCGCCTCCGCTCCGAGAGCCGAAGCCCCGAACAGAACACCCGCACCGACGATCGTTGTCAGGGCTCGAGCGTTCGCACTCATCCGCGTTTCAATTCCAAAGGCCACGTTCCGATCTTGCCATGATTGGGCCACGTAACCACGTTAAACGGCCAGGATCACGCTCCCCAGATAGGTCGCATTCGCCCCCGACCTGCAAATACGTGCATGGTTACCAAAAAGTAGTTGCACGGAAGAGAGATCGTTCTGGTGATCGGGGTAACAGATTGACGAATCGGTGAAAGACGGTAAGAATGGTGTCACGGCACCGGATCGCGAAAGCCCCGGGCTCCAACTATTGCCACTACGAGTGGCCTTCGCGCCGACAGGCGCTATCCGGTTCGGTGTCGCACAGTTAGCGCCGACTCTGTCGGCGCTAACTTATTTTCTTCTTCGGACATCCGCTCTAAACGCACGGGACGTGCGATTATGGCCTTTCAGTTGCTCATCACCGTTGCGCGCGTGAGAGAATGAACGGGCACAATGAGAAGGAGCAAATATGTCCGTTGATCGGGTTACAGCTGCCGTCGACGACATCCTGTCGAGGATCTATTCCGGTGAATTTAGCGTCGATGAGCCACTGCCCCGGAGGCGGATCTCGCTACGCTCCTTGAGGTTTCCCGTCCCACCATGAGGGAGGCCGTACGCTCACTCTCAACGCGCGGCGTCCTCAAGGTTGTGCACGGTCGCGGCACGTTCGTTAATCCGATCGACTCATGGACGGACCTGCCAACAATGATCGCGGCATTCATCCACACCGAGTCGCCCCGGCGGATCGGGCTTCAACTCATCGAGCTTCGCCGCATGATCGAGGTCGGCGCGTGTGGGCTTGCTGCCCGCAACCGTACCGCCGACGACATTACCGCTCTCCGAAAGCACCTCGAGACTTACTCCGTTGCGGAAAAGCACGGAGACATTACGGGCGTGACCCAAGCGGATCTTGCATTCCACACGACCATTCTTAAGGCAAGCAAGAACCCGTTTCTGTCTGCCATCATGATTCCGCTCCAGGACGCCCTTTCTGCTTCACGAAAGCTGACGAGCTCCGATGAGAGTATTCGCAACCGGGCAACCGAGCATCATAAGGTGATCCTCGCCGCCATCGAGGATGGCGACGAGGATCGGGCAAAGAATGCGATGAGAGCTCACATGACGCAGACGGCGGACGATATCGCCACGCACCTGTCGGATGAGCCGGTGAAGGCCTAGTCCTCCAGCAACGCCATCGCGTTGACCTGTGCGGAGTCGACTCCCTTGATGCGGAGCGGCCCCATGGTGAGGAACTTGATCTTCTTATCACCGATCGGTGCGAGGCTCATGTCCTCGATACCGGTGATGATGTGGTCGTTGTAGTTGCCGAGCAGCCAGCGGTGTGCCTCCGGGCCGTGGTCGTTGGTCGGTGCCGCAATAGACATCCAGTCCATGCCGATGCAGGCAAGCTCCGGGAACTCTTCGTTCAGCCACTTGGACAGGCCCGAGTGGATGGAGACGCCGCGGTTCTGATAGGTATCGGGATCCGACTCTCGCTTCTCTTCAAAGCCGGTGCCCAGGAGCAGGAGGCGCTTGCCCTTCAGCTCGTCCGCATAGGGCTCGAGGTCTTCCTTCGTGACGATCTCTTCGGCGCCGTTACGGTGCGGGAGGTCCACGAGAAGAATCTCATCGCCGTGGTAGGCGAAGGTCTCAATCGGTAGCTCATCGAACGGGGTACCCGACGTGTTGAAGTGACGGGGTCCATCCATGTGCGTACCGAAGTGGTTCGGCAGGGTGATGAGGTGCGAGTTAAACGGCTTTCCGGTCTCCGACAGGTGCGTGTCCTGCTCAATGCTGATGACGGGCTCTCCCGGCCATGCAACATCTTTCGGGTCCAGGACATGGGCAAGGTGTACGAACATCGTTGTTCTCCTTCGTTGTGAGTGTGGCAACAATTCACCTCAGACCTCTGAGGACTGGCAAGCGAGAATAAGGTTACCCTTACAAAGCGATGGGAACGTATTCAGAGTGGGTTGAGAAAGCTCGATGAACTTCCCGGGTGAGGATTCCCCGCGGGTTCTCAAACTACTTTCATAGGGCTTTTTTCCGTCATCGTTTCCAGCGTTCCTCGTTCAATCCCTCGGAGCAAAAGTGGATACGTGAGGATAGCGACCATCGGTACTGCTGAGATATCTGCCCGTAGAGCCCTGTGCGCCCGCCGGGTGGCGGGCGCACAGTCAGTTCGATGCGAACTCGTTGGTTGGGTTGGCGGCCGGTCTGATCATTCCTGCCGTGTCCCCGGGTATCAGCCGAAGCGGCCCGAGACGTAGTCCTCGGTGTCCTTCTTCGAGGGGTTGGAGAAGATCTTCTCCGTGGTGTCGTACTCGATGAGGTGGCCGGGCTTGCCGGTGCCCTCAATGTTGAAGAACCCGGTCATCGTCGACACGCGAGCGGCCTGCTGCATGTTGTGGGTGACGATGACGATCGTGTAGTCCTTCTCGAGCTCACGGATAAGGTCCTCGATGGCGAGGGTCGAGATCGGGTCGAGAGCCGAGCAGGGCTCGTCCATGAGGAGCACCTCGGGCTTGACCGCGATGGCGCGGGCGATGCAGAGGCGCTGCTGCTGGCCACCGGACAGGGAGGAGCCGGGACGTCCGAGGCGGTCCTTGACCTCTTCCCAGAGGTTGGCGCCGCGCAGCGAGAACTCGACGAGCTCATCGGCTTCGGACTTGCTCATTTTGCGAGAGTTGAGCTTTGCGCCAGCGAGGACGTTGTCCGCGATCGACATCGTCGGGAACGGGTTCGCACGCTGGAACACCATTCCGACGGATGCTCGGACGTCGACGGGGTCAACGCCGGGGCCGTAGATGTTCTTGCCGTCAATGACGGCGTCGCCTTCCACGTATGCGCCCGGAATGACCTCGTGCATGCGGTTGAGCGACCTGAGGAAGGTCGACTTACCGCAGCCGGAGGGGCCGATGAGGGCCGTCACCGAGCGGGGTGCAATGTGCATGGTGACATCCTCTACGGCGAGGAAGTCGCCGTAGTAGATGTTGAGGTTTGAGACGTCAATGCCTTCGTTCACAGGATTGTTCCTTCCAGGGTTTCATTACGCCGGGATACCGGCTTACTTTTCGCCCTTCGGCGCGAACGCCTTGGCAATGAATCGGGCTATGAGGTTGAGCAGGAGAACCAGGATGATGAGCGTCAGGGCGCCCGACCACGCGAGTTCGCGGGTCTGCTGGTTACTCCAAGAAGCGTAAACGTATGTCGGCAGAGTTTCCATGTATCCGGTGAACAGGTTCCAGTTGAATACGTTGGTTGTGCCGGTGGTGATAAGGAGCGGGGCGGTCTCACCGATAACGCGGGCGATAGCGATGACGACGCCGGAAACGATGCCGGGCAGTGCGGTACGGAGAACAACCTTGATGATTGTTCGGGACTTCGTGACACCCAGCGCATAGGAGGCTTCGCGCAGTTCGTTGGGGACGATGCGGAGCATCTCCTCCGTGTTCCTGACAACGATCGGTGTCATGAGAACAACGAGCGCGACCGCGCCCATGAAGCCCGTCTTCATTTGAAGTGCCTCCGACTTCCCAACGAAGTATTCCGCGATCGTTGGGATCATCGCTGCTGCGAACAGACCGGCAACAATCGACGGAATACCGGTCATGATATCGACGAGGAACGTCACCGTGCGGGAGAGCCAGCCACGGCCGTATTCGACTAGGTAAACGGCGGTCATGATGCCCAGCGGGACCGCGATAAGCGCGGTCGTGCCGGTGATGACGAGCGTACCGACGAGGGCGTGGCCCGCACCGGAAGCGTGATCCTCAAGCGTCAGGCCGTCCTTGTCGTTCGTAAGGAACTCCCAGTCCAGTGATCCAACACCGGCCTCCACGACCATCCACAGAAGGGAGATGAGAGGGGCAACGGCCACGAGGAACGCGGTCGTAATGAGGCCGGAAATCAGGCGGTCGGTTGCGTAGCGACGGCCTTCTACAAGGAAGGAGATTGCCGTTGCGACCACCAGGTAGAAGATGATCGTGAGGACGACCGAGGCGATCGGGGTGATGCCCTCGTAGCCCCACGTGTTCAGGCTGAACAGTGACAGCGCGGCCGAGACGACGATGATGGCGGGGGTGAACCAGCGGGGAAGGCGATTACCGTGGGTAGACGACTTCTTGGTCCCCATGATTTCGTTTTCAGTCAAGGTGGTCATGCGTTAGCCCCCGAGAATTCCTTACGACGGTTCACAATGCCGCGCGCGATGAAGTTGACAATGAATGTCAGGACGAAGAGGAGCAAGCCGAGCGCAATGAGGAACGGCTGCTCGAGCGACGGATTCTCAGCGGTTCCCGCACTGGCCTCGGGCCAGCGCAGAGCGATCTGCGAAGCGATTGTCGAGTGCTGTCCGACCGAGAAAACGTTGAAGTTGATTTGCAGGCCGGCCGACAGAACCATAAGGAGCGCCATCGTTTCACCAAGCGCACGGCCCAGGCCAAGCATTGCGGCGGACACCATGCCGGAGCGTCCCATGGGGAGCACCGTCATCTTGATCATTTCCCAGCGGGTGGCACCCAGTGCCATTGCTGCCTCTTCCTGGAGGCGCGGGGTCTGAATGAAGACTTCGCGGCATAGGGAGGTGATGATCGGAAGGATCATGATCGCGAGGATGACAGCAGCCATGGCGATGTTACGGGCGGGTCCGGCGGAGACGGTGAGGACGTCGGGCTGGATCGGCCACCATTCCCAGTTCTCGGCGGGGTAGGCCAGGAACGGCAGTCCACCGCTCCACACCTCTTCGCCGTCTACCATCTCGGAATCGCCGGTGAAGAACACAATGATGGGACGGAGGTAGTCCTCCATCCAGGTAAAGATGGGCTTCATCAGAGGCTCAAGCGTCCACATACCCCACATACCGAAGATGATGGAGGGGATGGCTGCGAGCAGGTCAATGATATATCCGAGAAGCTGAGCGAGACGCCTCGGAGCAAAGTGGGAGATAAAGAGGGCAATGCCAATGGCAAGAGGAACTGCAATGGCAAGAGCCATCAGTGCAGAGAGGACCGTGCCGAACAGTGCCCTGGCTGCGTATCCCCAGAAGGACAGCGGCTCAGAACCAACTTGAGCGAATCCGACATCCTCCTGGATCTCTTCCATGGAGGCCGTATAGACCTGGTACGACTGGAGGAGAAGGAAGAACGCAACGGCGCCCAGAAGCACGAGAATCGCGATTCCAGCTCCGTACGCAAAACCGCGGAACGTCTTATCGCCGGTTGAACCGACAGAGCGCTTCCGAGTCTTCTTCGCCTCGTCTCTCGTTGTCACTGTAGACACGCGAAACTCCTTAATTGAGCACTGAATGGCGGGCTGGCCATAGGCCAGCCCGCCATTAGGCTACTTTATTAACTGCTCGAGCAATTACTCGGTGACGATGGCGTCAATCGCGGGCATAACGCGCGACTGGAGATCGTCGGAGATGGGGGCGTTACCGCCGCCGGCTGCGGTCGCGGCCTGCTGACCCTCGTCCGATGCCATGTAGGAGAGGTAGCCCTTGACGTTAGCGGCTTCCTGAGCGTCGTCGTACTCGGTGCAAGCAATGATGTAGGAGATCATGACAACCGGGTAGGCGTCAGCGATCGAACCATCGCGCACGAGGTCAACCGTGAGGATGTACTCGTTTGCATCTTCGGTCGGCTCGGAGCCGTCGACGATCGCGGCAGCAGCCTCGGGCGAGTACTCGAGGAACTCGCCGTTGACCTCGACGTTGGCGGCACCGAGGTCGCCAATCTGCGAAGCGTCAGCGTAGGTGATTGCACCCTCGGTCTGAGCGGTGAGGTCGACAACACCGTTGGTCTTCTCCGCGGACTGCGTGCCCGAGATCGGCCAAACATCGCCGGTCTCGTAGGGCCATGCCTCTTCGCCAGCAGCCTCAACAATGTACTGCGTGAAGTTCTCGGTGGTACCCGAGTCGTCTGCACGGTTGATCGGAACGATCTCAAGGTCGGGGAGGTCAACATCCGGGTTGTCGGCGACAATTGCGTCGTCGTTCCAGTTGGTGATCTCACCGCTGAAGATTGCGGCGATGTTAGCTGCCGAGAGGTTGAGCGAGTCAACACCCGGGAGGTTGTAAGCAACAGCAATCGGCGAGATGTAGAGCGGAAGCTCAAGAAGCTCCGAGCCACAACGCTCCGCAGCAGCTGCAACCTCTTCCTCGTCGAGGATCGAGTCGGTACCGGCGAAGGAAACCTCGCCACCGATGAACTGCTCGCGACCCGTGCCCGAACCGGTCGGGTTGTAGTTAACGGTCACGCCGTGGTCGGCGGAGAAGTTATCGCGCCAAGCCTGCTGGGCGTTCTGCTGCGAGGAAGCACCAGAGCCATTCAGCGTGCCAGAGACGCCAAGGTCAGCGATCGGGGTGGGGACGTCAACCGAACCAGCGGTGTCGTCGCCCTCGTCCTCGGTCGGCTCCTCGGAATCTTCCTCGGTGGTCTCCTCGGCGTCGGTGGTATCCTCCGCAGCCGTGGTCTCCTCCACTCCAGTCGTCTCCTCGGTATCCGAGTCGTCGGAGCAGGCGGTCAGGGTGATAGCAAGGGCGCCAGCGAGTGCGAGCGATGCTGCCTTGCGGGAACGGGTGATGTTCACGGTCGTTTCCATCCTTCAATAGTTCTGGGAGAGCGCGAAGCTCCGGACCGGGATCTACGCTAAGCGGGCTTGGTGACCACAAAACCGGTTTAGGGTAAACAGTTGGTTAACACTGCTATGAATCAGATCACGGCTTGGCCCCTTAGCGTGTCAAATCCGCTCGAAATGACCATTTCGTCCTACTAAGACGGAAAATTCTTGAGCTCAAGAATCAAGTAACAACATCATCACGATTCAGGTGATTCCCCGCGCACAGGGTTGCGGCCGGGCACAATACACCACGCTGGCGGGGTGTCGCGCCCCACCACTCTCTCCCACATCTGCCCCACGGCAGATCGTTCAGCGGGGAATGTGCGGGGGCGAAGCAAGGCTTGGCGATTCGATCTAACCACCGGCGAGTCCACAGCTCAGCTACCAGCGGGCCCTGAGCTGGCTCACAGACCTATCGGGCGTAGCGGTTATCAGACTCTGGGGCGGAGCTTTTCGAGGGCGACAATGGTTGCCTTGCGGTCTCGGCGTTGCGACACGTGGGCCACGAGGGCTTCGCCGGTCTGGAGCCACGGGTCGGTCCGCGGTACCTGCTTGATGATGGAATGCGGGGCCCTGTCGCGAAATGCTTCCACGATGGTGGGGAGCGTTGGGCGGTGAGCGCAGAGTGCCACAGGCGCCTCGTTAACACGTAAGAGCTTGTCGATAAGCCGGTAGACGGGCCTAGGTTTCTTCTCGTGCGCCGATTCCGTGAGCTCGTCGAAGGTTTCCATGTTGATTTTCATGGCGTTGGCATAGGGCCTCATCGTCGCCACGCATCGCTCCCACGGGGAAGTAACAATCCTGGTGATGCCGTAAGACGACAGAAGCGGGATCATTTCCTTCGCCATTTTCCCACCGACGGGAGTGAGCGGGCGCGTCTCCTCCGAACCCTTGCCGCCCTTCCAGGCGGACCTCTTCACGGCTCGGCTGTGCCGGACAACCATGAGAGTCCATGTGTCGAGTTTGTCGTCGTTGTGTTGGTCAACAAGTTTACCGAGGAGTTCCTTGTCGGAGTCCTGGGTGAGGATGTTGAAGGCCTTCTTGGCAGTCACCCACCGGACCTTGTCAACTTCCGAGCTTTTCGCGGGTGACACGTGGGGGCGAACCTTGAACACTTTCGTGCTGGTCGACAGCGGCCTGGCAGCCCAGTAGTAGGTGGTCTTCTTCCTGCCGTCGCCTAAGCGATAGTTGACCTTGCCAAGGGGCTGGCCAAGGTAGATCGGCACACCGGTCTCTTCCTCGACCTCGCGAATCGCCGCAACCGGGATGTCTTCACCATTGTTGAGTTTCCCCTTGGGGATGGACCAGTCGTCGTAGGAGGGCCGGTGCACGAGGAGTACCTCGAGCTTGCGCCCGGTTACCCGCCATACGAGTGCACCGGCCGCTACGACATCGGGCCTAGAACTCAACTCTTCACCCGGGAGCGTGCGTTCCTCATGAAGAGCTCCTGGATATCGGTGAGCGGTTCACCATCCTCGTCGTACTTTACTCTCCGCCATCCGTCGCCCTCGAGGTGCCAGGAGGACGTGGAGTCAGATGTAGCGATCTCAAGCATTTCGACGAGGCGTGCGATTTGACCGGGGTCGATGATCTTGATCAGCGCCTCAACCCTGCGATCAAGGTTCCGGTGCATGAGATCGGCGGAACCGATAAACACGTCGTTGTCCCCGTCATTGCAGAAAGCGAAGACGCGGGAGTGCTCAAGGAAGCGGCCGAGGATCGAACGCACTCGGATGTTTTCAGAAAGGCCCGGGATGTTTGCTCGCAAGGAGCAAATTCCGCGCACCTGAATATCAACGCGGACACCGGCCCGGGAGGCCCGGTAGAGGGCGTCAATGATTTTCTCATCGACGAGCGAATTCACCTTGATCTTGATCCAAGCATCCTTGCCGGCCTGCTTGTGTTCGATCTCCCGTTCAATTCGCTCAATGAGGCCCGGCCTGATTGACCTGGGAGCAACGAGGAGGCGGTGGAACTTCGTACGGGGTGCATAACCAGACAGCTGGTTGAACAGCCTCGTGAGGTCCTGACCAACATCCCTATTCGAGGTAAGCAGGCCAAGGTCCTCGTAGCCGCGCGCTGTCTTCGGATGGTAGTTACC
Organism: Flaviflexus ciconiae; assembly: GCF_003971195.1. Taxonomy (NCBI): domain Bacteria; kingdom Bacillati; phylum Actinomycetota; class Actinomycetes; order Actinomycetales; family Actinomycetaceae; genus Flaviflexus; species Flaviflexus ciconiae. The sequence goes on from NZ_CP034593.1 coordinate 1,791,752, forward strand.
GGTACCCACATGACAGTAGCGGCGCAAACCGTCTTCTTCCTGGCGGACAACGAGGCAGAGTTTGCAGTGCGTCTTCAGGCCAACGATGCCGTAGACGACGTGCACGCCAGCTCGCTCCAGCTTCCTCGCCCACTCAATATTGGCGGCCTCATCGAAGCGCGCCTTAATCTCCACAATTGCTAGGACCTGCTTGCCTGCGCGAGCAGCCTGGATAAGAGAGTCGATGATCGGGGAATCGCCCGACGTGCGGTACAGGGTTTGCTTGACCGCCAGCACCTTGGGGTCGGCCGCGGCCTGGGCAATGAACTGCTGGACGGACGTCGAGAAGGAATCGTAGGGGTGCTGGAGCAGAATGTCCTGCTCCCTGATGACGTCGAAGAAGTTCGTCGGAGTGGATGACTCAACATCCGCAAGGCCACGCGCGGTCACCGGCACGAACTTCTTGTACTTCAGTTCCGGACGATCGAGATCGTGGATAACGTCAAGGCCGGTCAGGTCAAGGGGCGCCGGGAGCCGGTACACATCCGATTCCCGAACATCCAGTTCCTTCATGAGCAGGTTAAGAACGTGGTCGGAGATTCCCTCGGCGACCTCGAGGCGGACGGCGGGGCCGAAGCGGCGCCTCATGAGCTCCTTCTCAAGAGCGGTCAGGAGGTTCTCCGCGTCATCTTCCTCCACCTCAACATCCTCGTTGCGTGTCACGCGGAAGGTATCGAATTCGACGACCTCCATGCCCGGGAAGAGCGTATCCAGGTGGGCACCGATGATCTCTTCGAGGGGAACGAAGACCGTCCCCTCTCCGATGAGCGAAGCATCCTCGGGACGATACGTGCGCCCCGCATTATCGATCGCGATAAAACGGGGAAGGAGCGGCGGGACCTTCACTCGAGCAAAGTGCTCCTTGCCGGTATTCGGATTGCGCACAACCACGGCAAGGTTGAGCGAGAGACCGGAAATGTAGGGGAAGGGGTGAGCCGGGTCAACGGCCAGCGGCGTCAGGACCGGGAAAATATCCGAGCGGAACATCTTTCGCAGGCCCTCGCGCTGAAGATCTTCCAACTGATCCCAGTGGTTGATGTCAATCCCCACCTCGGCAAGCTTCGGCTGGACGTCCTCAGAGAAGACAGCCGCGTGACGGGCCATGAGCTCGTGGGCGCCCTCGGTGATTCCCTCGAGAACCTGGCGGGGCGACAGCCCCGCTGCCGACGGAACTGCTAGACCGGTTGCGATACGACGTTTCAGTCCGGCAACGCGAACCATGAAGAATTCGTCGAGGTTCGATGAGAAGATCGAGAGGAACCAGGCGCGCTCCAGGAGCGGCAGGGTCTGGTCCTCGGCCTGCTCGAGAACACGGGCGTTGAACGCCAGCCAGCTCAGCTCGCGTTCCGCGAACCTGCCCTCCGGCAGGTCCGAGTCCCCATCGTCCGGTTCGGCCTCTACCTGGGCGGCAAGGGATTCCATTGGAACCGGCGAACCCACGCGGGTTGCGGCCCGGATCCGGGCGCGACGGGCCAGCTCATCGTCGCTGTCGATCCCCTCTGGCAACAGATCTTCGTCATCGACCTCATTTTCGAAGTCGACGAATTCACCCTGCTCATCGGTAGCGTCACTACCGAACTTCGATTCGAGCTCACTATCCATGCGCACATCCTCCCAAGACAAAGTTAACGGAAAACTAACCTCAGCGGATCAGGCAAGTTCATATTGGACATCACTGCGAGACAGGGTGAACCCGGCCCGCTCGTATGTCACCAGCGCGGGAGTGTTATCGCCCTCTACGTAGAGCATGACCGAGTCGGCTCCGCCTTCGCGCAGATCAGCCAGGCAGTGCGCGGTCAGCCAACCGCCCAATCCCTTGCCCTGCCAGTCAGGATCAATACCAAGCACGTACAGCTCAGCAGGATCCCGCTGAATCCACACGTAGCCAACGATCTCGCCTTCGGCCTCGGCAACGGAGATCTCCCCTCCGGACGCGGGAATGTCCTCCGCCGTCATCGCACCCTGCTCCGGGTGCGAAGCAAAGGCCCGAGCGTTAACGCGTACAAGAGCATCAGCATCAGCGTCGGTGTATGGCCGCAGGACAACATCATCGCGGCCGATTGGGCGCTGAGCATCGCCAATATCCATGGAAAGCTGACGGAGTTCGCGGACAACGGCGAGGCGCAGACTAGCCGCGAGCGCAGCCGCCGCAGGCAGGTTCCCGTGGGACCAGAGCCGCATGGGCTTCACGGTCTGGGAGACATGCTCAACTAGCTGGCGTCCGGCTCCCTGGCGCCGATAATCGGGGTGCACGGCGAGCTCGCTACCCTCCTTGCCCATGACGGCAAGGGCAACGATCACATCGTCCTCGTAGAGCCCCAGGTAGCGGGCTGGGCGGTCCTCGGTGACATCGCGATGCGATGCTTCTCCGAAAGCCTCAACACCATCGTGCTGCTCGACGAGAGCGGCGAAATCTTTGAATGCTTGCTGATCGGGCCGTGCGGTCGATACTCGCATCAGTCGAGCCGCCCCTCTCCGAAGGCGACAGATCCCACCGACATTTCCTTCGCGGTCTCGTGCAGAGCGTTATTGCGGCGGGTCACCTCCGTGGCGAGTTCGTGATTGTCGGAGGCGATCCAGACGGGATCAAGATCGCCGAGGAACTGAGCGAAGTACGCGGAGTCACGGAGAAGCTCCTGGAATCCTTCGGATCCCTTGCCCTCAAACACGACATCCCAGCGATTCTTAATCTCGTCGGGGGTCCAGGGCGGGGCGCCCTTCCCTGCCTCGGCGAGCATGGCGGAGCCGGCGGCGAAGCGCTGTTCCACATCGCTGGGCTCTCTGCGGATCCATTCCTTCAGCAGGTAGCCGCGCCACAGCACACCGCCAAGAGTGTCCGAGGGGCTACGCACCCACGATTCCGCAATGAGGTCGATCCCTTCCTCGTGAATGAGTTCAAGGATGCGTGCGCGAACATCGTCGTCAATGCTCTGTCGGGAGTCCGTTGGGATCAGTGCCTGCGCCGAAGCGTGCGCGATCTCCGAGCTGTGTGCAGGATCCGGTTCACCCGTGAGGTATTCAACCTGCTCGGGATCAATCTGCGCCGGTCGGCGTGGACGCTTATTCATGGTGTCCTCCCTCATGACTTTTTTGAGTTTCTCTATTGTCTCTCATCACAGCAGGCGGATGTAGGACCTTGACGAGGCAATTGAGGTGCTACCATTATTTCTCGGTTCCGTACGGAGCCGTGGGCCTCTAGCTCAATGGTAGAGCTCCGGACTTTTAATCCGTAGGTTGTGGGTTCGAATCCCACGGGGCCTACCCCGGCTTTCCCCCGGTATTGCAACGATATGCGATCCGGGGGAATAGCATTTATGGGGCACGACGAACGCACGGCGAACAGTGGGAAGACTTCTCCTGGTAATCCTCGAGCTGTCAGGCCGCCCACAACCACGATGACAACCGCGAGCGCTGCAGAGACGTTCACCCAACCTCGACGCAAGTTCTAGACCCTGGGCCATGCCTCCCTCCCCCGCTTAACGTCTGTACCGCGGGAATAGCACCTCCCGTTCTACGTACGCGGAAAGGTTCCAGTTTTCCAGCCAGCACTAGGCAGAGGACAGTCTTTCCCTGTCATGGCAACGATTTAAGGCCCTGGAGAGGTTCGTGAGCGTAACACTGATTCCAGCCAATACAGGCAGCCCTCCCCGGCAGTAAAGTTAGGGTTGTAGAGGGTTGCCGTGTCCCGGGCCTACGCGGCAGCTCTCTCCCCGCATACCTGCACCTCTGTATGACACTCCTCCCGTGAGTGTGGGTCTAAAGGTCCTGTATCGCTAGCTGGGCCATGAGAGGATTGAGTATGGGTTTAAGACGAGTAACGGCTCTAGTAGTCGCTGGATTGTTAATGGTCGCCTGCAGTGATGGAGAGGCCGAGACCAATAGCAAGGAGCCTACGGACACTCCAACAGCGGAGGCTACAACGGAAGCTCCAGAACCCACGCCCACCCCGGACTATCCATATGACATGACAGACGGGGTTCCCCGGGAATTAGCTGAATATATGTATGACGCGTGCGCGGCAGAATATGCTGCGGATCTTGCAGACCAAGGGGTTATCTCCGACCCCTCCAAACGCGTGGACAACGACGGGAAATACTCAGAGTATGGCGAGGTTGTCCGCTTCGACGGTTCCTTTAGAGCTGACCGTACGGATCATGAGTGGCATTGCCGCATATTGTATGACGATGAAACCGGGGAGACCATAGACCTAGTTGTTGAGGAGCTCAATAAAGAAATACGGGAAAGACCAAGTGAGAGCGTCTTAGAAACCTGTCACACGGGGGTAGCAGATAAGCTTGTTTCCCCGGCCTCCGCAGAGTTTAGTAGCCCGGTCTACAACGAAAATGATGACGGTACCTGGACCATCAGTGGCTACGTTGACTCGATGAACAGATTAGGAGTGCCCCTCCGGTCTCAATGGCAGTGCAGAGTAGAGTTCAGCGGCTTTTTACAGGACTGGTATTCCACGGGGGTAACCGTAACGGAGCGCTAGCCCTGAATGTCATACCGGTCTGACATGCCCGTGAGTGAAAATTGACCTATGCCGCGGGAGTGCCCAGGGAAGGGTAGGAGGGGACCTCCCCCTCCCCTCAGATCAGGACCCCATTTCTGTCTCCACCGGCTGAAAGACTGGGAGCTGGGAGACGTAAAGGAAACCTATAAGGGCAGGAAACATTGTCTCAGATGCAGCAGAAACTCACCCTCGCGGAGAAGCGGAGGGACGCTCTCCAACTCAGGCTTAAAGGAGTCCCGTACGAAGAGATCGCCCTGGAGCTGGGATACGCGAACAGGTCAGGGCCCTACAAGGCTGTCCAGGCCGCTCTGACAGACGTTTACCGGGAGGACGCGGAAACCTATCGGGCTCTGCAGATGGAGCGTCTAGACGCCGTGACACGGGCCCTATTCGAGCGTCTGGAAGATGGAGAGGTCTCAGCAGCGACTCCACTCCTCAAGGCCCTAGAAGCGATGGACCGCTATGCGGGGTTCAACAAGGACACGGCTGGGCATGAAAGGGCGGCGACTCTCCTAGACGCCCTTATCGTTAATTCCCGTGCGGGACTGCTGAACAGGTAGGTGACAACTGACTGGATCGATTCGCGCAATAATCGCTTGCTCCAAAGTAGCCTTGTAAGGGTCAGGTCAAATAAATAGATACAAGTAGGCCTTACTGTGCAACTCTCGAACGAGAATGGCTTCCAGTACGATATCAACTCCAAACCCAATACAGTTCAAACGCTAGAAAGTAGATCACCGTGTCACTCAAAAAGACTCTCCTCCTTGGAGGAGTAGCTGCCCTTATTCTCATGGCATGTTCAAACGAACCAGATTTTTCGGACTTTGAGAATGCAGTGCGAGATGGAGGCACTTGCCAGGAACTCTTCGATATTAGAAATTCCTGGGATCCTAAGAGCCCAGATAAGCCCCGCGCTAATGCAATTTTGCGTTCAATTGGTTGCCTATCATCTAGTTTTGACAGGACAGACCAATAGAACCAAGTAGGTTGACAAGTCACCCGCATCGTTTTGTCTAACCGATACTGTAGATCGCGGGCGAGGCTTCTAACCTATTCGCCAGGTGGGATCTAGGAATGCAATCCAGTCCATTCGCGTGACTTGTCTCGAGATTGCTGAAAGTTTTATGTGACATCTAATCAGGCTTTCCAGAGTTCTGGTCCGGAGAAATGACAGGGGACTGCCGCTCTGGAGCTTCCTCAACAGCCGTAGCCCTGGCCCCGGGAGACCCCCTTGCTTGTCTCTGGGACCGCTCCGCGTTTAGGCCCTCACAGGCTGTACGGGTTTCCAGGTTTCCCGTAGGGCTCTCGTTGCCGACTATGGGCACGGGGAGGCCCCTGGGCTGTTGAGCGTGGGACCGCTGGCAAGCCGGTTTATGAGTGTTGAGGGTTCAAACATTCGCGAGGACGTGACACATTGCAGGTCGTCAGCCTTGCCGTAATGGCGTGTTCGTTAAGGTCACCCAAGGTATCAACGGCGCAGGTTCTCGCCGCATGTGAGAGTCCAGACTTGCGCAGTATCTTCCCCACATTGCTTACCCGGTGAGCTGTGGCACCCAGGGGACTACCCGAAGGCAATCTGCGGCAAATGTAAGTCGGTCCTCTCCGCTTCCTAAGAATCGGTGCTCAGCTAAGCGTATAGATTTCTTTAACTGAAGCTTCGATAATATCTTGTGCTCTTTTCGCTGGGCCTCGCATGGCTTCATACTCGCGTTGAGCATTCTTGAATAGCTCACTGATTTCTTTGATCGTCACCACTGAGTGCCCCTTCAACCTCTCTCTGACTACCTCGAAGCTCAGTGCCAGAATTTCCCTATTCATCTCTCGTGAGGGCTCGAGGCTATATGACTCGACCAGGAAATCTCTCATTTCCTTATTGAGCCGAACCTGCTTAGGCAGAATAGTTGAAAGTTGCTGAGCTTTCTTGGCAATAGTCACCATTGTGGGATTTTCCGAGTCAAATGGTACATATGGGAGTGCACCGATCTTACCGCGTGTATAGCTCATGTACCCCCCGGATAACCCGCTGCTCGAGTGAAGGAGCTTAAACAGTTCGGACATAGCCTCACTGTTGAGCACCCCCGAGAGATAGTGCAGTTCATCTTCACTCGCCGCAGTCACTACTACAGAGGGGATGCTTGGCAAGAATTCAATATTTTGGTCCACAACAGCCTCAATACGGACACCCAAGCCAGCAATGACAATTTTGGGGAGTTCAGACCAAATCTTCTTCTTGATGACATCCTTTCGAACCACCGGATAGTCATACTTCGATTTAAGATAGGTAGTTTTCACTTCTCCCCACTGTTGGAAGTATGGCTCGATTGCTCCACTAGTTAACAGTTTCAGCTCCGATTCAAGGGGCTTGGAGTTTTCGTATACATGTTCCCGGAGCTTATAAGCCTCATCTACTGCCGCAGAGGTATACACTTGTGCGTAGTCAGATATAGTCCCGAATGCTCCTGCCGCTGTCAGCATCTGATTTTCTGTTGATAGCAGCGGTGTCCAGTTCTTCCAGTTCACAGTAGAGTATGAAGCTTCAGTGGTTTGCAGCGGATCCAAGCGACGTGCGACGACGACTCTATCGGTCGCAGCCAAAGCACTGACCAGCAGAATCACAGGATAGACTGCGACTTTCTCGAATACGTTGTCTTGTGATACATCTACAATGCCCTCAAGGGAAAAATCATTCTCGATGAATTTTCGAAGCTCCCGGGCGTAGTCCTGACCAAGTACCTTATTTGGGATAATGAATCCGAATCTACCGCCTTCTCTTAGGATGCTTAGGCCCTTTTCGATGAAGGGTACATAGAGATCCCAATTGCCCTTAGCGGTCTTGTACTCCTGCGATATGTGTACCCGTTCAGCAGGTGCAGAAGTGACCATAATGTGGGATTGCACGTAGGGAGGGTTGCCTACAACAACATCAAACCCGCCGTTTTCGAATATCTCTGGAAACGAGTCTTCCCAGCTGAACGCCTTTTCGCCTGCGACTTCAGGACTAGCTATCAAGCTGTTGCCGCAAAGTATGTTCTCATTGAGAGTTGTCAGCTTCTCATTTTTTGACGCGGATTTTAGCCATAGACTTAGTTTGGTAATTTCTACCGATTCATCATTTACGTCTACTCCGAATATGTTCTCGCGTAGAACTTTCCGGACATATTCAGTGGTACTGAAGAGGTCTCCAGTGATTTTCTCAATGCGTGCATACTCTGCCATAAGAAAGTCGAAGACATGGACTAGAAACGCTCCAGAGCCGCACGCAGGGTCTACAATGCGTAGCGCCCCTAGACGCACCTGATAGTTCAAATATGCTACACGTTCACGTTTCGCATAGTTCTCAGCATTTAACCTGTCATGCAAGTTCGCCTCTTGGCGGCATTCAGATTCCATCCCCCGAACATACTCACCTAGGGTCTGATCTATGATGAAGCGCACGATGTAATCAGGTGTGTAAAAAATCCCATCGCGTTTACGCCTGGAAAGGGTTTCTAGCGTTGAGTCAGTAGCGGCGACATCTCTGATCTCTTCCAGATCAGTGATTGATTGCTCGAAAAGATGCCCGAGGATGGTGACGCCAAGGTCTTCCTGAAAGTCATACTGATCAAAATCCAAGATCGTTAGAAGCGCTTCGTCGCCGATCTCAAGGTCATCTAATACAGGGTCCTCGCGAAAGAGCCCGCCGTTATACCCGACGGGGATGTTCAATTTCTCACTACCCTGGTCCACGGCCTTGAAGAAACCCTTCAGGGCATCCCATACGGGTATAAGCCCCATTTCACTTGGGGCCTTAACTCGTTCCCGCAACGTATTCTCGGGTAACAGTCCACCGTCTTCTGCGAAACAGCAGAAGACAACACGATCCATTATTTTTTGCGCTTTACTGATACCCAAATCGATATCGTGAGCGACTATTTCGTTACGCTCACGCATGTCTCTCAAAAGAGCAAGTCGAGCAGCACGGTAACGCTCGTAGAATTCCGTGCCTATTTTCTCTTGATCAATACGTACTGTTTTAAGCAGCTCTTCTGTATTCGATTTCTCTTTAACCGAGGTCATGTTCGACGCACAAAGAAGGGTGTACCAGAGCCGGAAATTCTCGTAATTGTTGGCTGGGTTAACCAGGTCAGTTAAAGTCCATGACTCATAATCGAGTTGATTATCGTTATAGAGACGGAACTCAAACAAGTTGGAAACAATGACAAAAGGGCAACGGTCAAACTGAGGTTTGTACTTAAACGCCTGCTGCACCGGGCTGAGTTGCCCTTTGTAGCCTCGTTGAGGTTTATCGAGGTCCGCAGAACTGCCCTTCAGCTCGATCACGGCAAATGTGTTGTTAATGCCCTCAGATGGGTCCGTATAACAGAGCACACCATCTGGAGTTTCACCTCCGGGAGTGACAGTCTTGGGCTTGGCTTCAAAGGTGTAGACTGGCGCAGGTTTTTCGGCATAGCCCAGGATGTGGCCAAAGATCTGAGAGTTGAAAGCTTGTTCTCGGTTCTCTTCCTTATCAGCACGCAATGTTCCGCTGAAGTAATCATGACGCCAGGCTTCCAGGATTTCTACATGTTCAGCTAAATTACTGAAGTCCAACCTTTCAGCTTCTTCAAGGACTCGCTGCTTACTGAACAGGTGCGCCATCTTATAGATCCTCTACTAATTCACGCTGGGTGTTAGGTGTCGGGAGAAGGGGTTCTACCCTCTATTTGTACCATCTGGCATCGTAAAGAGGAGTCTTCCATCCAGGAAGAGGGTAACCCCACACCCTTATGCTGAGTTGGGCTGGTTTTTAAATTTCTTGTTCAGGTAGGTTAATGACACTTGTTTTTGGTTGGTATTCATAAAGTGGTCGTACATTGGCCTAATTTCTTCGTCCAAGAACGGGCGATTAAAATTACAGCGTGGGCACATAGGCCACCCGGCAATGTAACCATCTTTGTAGGGCGATAAAAGACCAATGAACGGAATTGGGGGATCGAAAACGCGTACGTAGCCAAGGTAGATCGTAGCTATTTCGCTCCGGTTAGGTCGTCGCTTGCCATCGGTTCCGATGTACATGCACTTAGAGCTACCGCACCACACCTTGATCCGTCGCTCAACATGGTCGTTTTCGCTTGGTGGATCGCGCAAAACGTCTACGTCGCTCATCGTTCTGACTCTCGCTCTAACTCTCGGATCACTTGCCAAGCCTTCCAGCCGCGAGCGTGCGCCCACTGTCGTAACTGTCCCATCGTCATACGCCTAAGCGTGGCATGTTCATCGAAAGTCAGATACACATCCCCGCCGGTTTGTTCCTGTTGACCCATCATGTGTTTCCTTTCCTGTTATTGGGTGCTTGCCCGGCGCGCGTCCAAAGACGCCACCGTGCCAGGCTGGTTGACCGCGGTTAGTTGGCTTGCCACACCTTCTGCCACCTTTGTTTGCTGTTCCTCATCCGACTTCATGTAGCGCAACGCCATAGACGGCGTGGTGTGCCCAAGCGCAGCCTGTACGTCACGTACAGACACGCCCGGCGCTCGCCCGGCCAGCGTGGCGAACGTATTGCGTAGGTCATGGGGTGAGAAATGTTGTACGCCTGCTTTCTCGCACGCGCGCTTAATGTTTCGCCGGATCGTGTTTTCCCTGAAATGCTTACGCGGATCGGCCGGGGACGGGAACACTAGCCCGTTAACCCCTGTCATGGGCGCGGTTTGAACGTGTGCCCGCAAATCGTCTAGTAGCCCATTTCTAATGTAAACAGTCCGAACACCTGCCGGGGTCTTAGGTTCAGACTCTTTTGAAAGCGTCCCACCATCACCTGTTACCCCGCGACGAATACGGATCAAACCCAAGTCAAGATCAATGTCAGACCAGCGTAACTCTCTAAGCTCACCGACACGAATACCCGTATGGGCAAGCACTCGAACAATGAGCCGGGTAGACGGGGCAATAACCTCCAAAACTGCTGTGAGTTCGTCCGATGTGACACGGCGCGGGGCATGACGTCGTGACACGCGTACCGTGTTCACCGTCTTAGCGTGAGCGCGAATACACGGGTTACGGCCAATGAGTTCATTGTCAACCGCGTGCGAGAGAATCGCCCGGAACAGCTGAAACGTTTTCTTGCGGGCACCTTCATGGTCAGGGGAAAGTTCATCGGCTAACCACATAGTCACGTCCTGCGTGGTGATCTGTTTCAACGGGACCTTGCCCCATCGGGGTAGCAAATGATTATCGAGATAAGAGCGCATGGATCGCAGTGTGGAGGCCCGATAGTTCCCGTTATCGACGTAGACCTTCGCGTGCTCAGCGAACGTGTACGAGTCCCGTTTGGCCTGTAGTTCAGCGGCGTGGCGCTCGCGGGTTACGAGGAGATAGCCCTGGAGCTGGGATACGCAAACAGGTCAGGGCCCCACAAGGCCGTACAGGCCGCTCTGACAGACGTATACCGGGAGGACGCGGAAACCTATCGGGAGTTGCAGATGGAGCGCCTAAACACCGTTACAGGGGCCCTGTTCAACCGTCTGGAAGATGGAGAGGTATCGGCAGCAACTCCACTCCTCAAGGCCCTGGAGGCAATGGACCGCTATACCGGGTTCAACAAGGACACGGCTGGGCATGACCGGGCAGCGACTCTCCTAGACGCCCTTATCGTTAATTCCCGTGCCGCTCTGGAGCTTCCTCAACAGCCGTAGCCCTGGCCCCGGGAGACCCCCTTGCTTGTCTCTGGGACCGCTCCGCGTTTAGGCCCTCACAGGCTGTACGGGTTTCCAGGTTTCCCGTAGGGCTCTCGTTGCCGACTATGGGCACGGGGAGGCCCCTGGGCTGTTGAGCGTGGGACCGTCGGCAAGGGGACGGACCACTAGGACGGGTCCAAACATTTCAGCCGGTCCACTATCTCCCGCAGACACTCAGCGACTACAGGCATGTCCGGGGACTGATCGAGGTGGTTCTCAACCCAGTCCAGTTCTCGCTGTGCAGATGCTAGGTCATGGCCATATAGGGCATTGAGGGCGTTGCGTAGCCCGTCCCATTGATGTTGTTCCATAACAGCTCATGATCCCATCAACGCGGCTCTCTAACCACGGGTTATAACCGGTCTCGCACGCGACCCCCGTCGCAATTTCGCCCAAAGGGGAGGGAGGACCCTACCGCCGCCCACCGACCGGCAAGCATGAACATGCGACTTACGAACGCCCTCCCCAAGGATCTCCACGCTGAGGGTAGCTGGGGAGAATACTCTCACCGATTCGCCTCAGTCAGAGCACTCTCCCCGCTCGCGTTGGAATCAACGCAAATCCATTGATTAGTAATTATGTATTAGAGAGCTAGTAGTACTACTGGTAACGGCTATGGCAGTCATATTGCAACTGGTATAGCTGTCGTAGTGCGACTGGTATAGCAGTCGCATCACTCTATGGGCCTTTTTCGTCGGCGCTTCGGACGTGTCGCCATGAACATCGCGAGCGCGTCCCGCCCCGGGTATTTGTAGACGGTAGCCTTGCCGCGCTTGCCCTCACGCAGACGTAACCGCAGACCGGATTTCTCAATCTCCGACACTTTGTCACTGAGGGCCGTCGGCCCCAATCCGACGTGCGCCCCGAACTGCACCCGCGTGATGTACACCTCCCCCGGCCATAGTGTCTCCTGGTTAGATACCCGGGGCCTCCCCCCGGCATGATGTGGGGAATCGGACTCATGGGATCTAAGGGCAATCTCTTTGATGATGGCCACCTCCGCAACACCCATCACGTCAGGGTATTCCTCGAGCAGGTCGTCAACCTCTTTCAGGTATTTCAGACCCATTGCCGCGAACCTTTGCGGCTATAACCGGCCCGGGCACTTCGAATAGTTGAATCGACCTCCCGCTCTGGCAGACCGGCCCTAACAGCTGCGCTCGCGAGAGCATGGAACGCTTCATCTGGTTGATGTTCGTTCGCGAATCGCCATGCTGCACGACTAAGCAGGACATTGCGGTTACCCTCTTGCGCCATGCGCTCGTATGAAGTCACCAAACCGCCCCAGGATCGCGCAGTAGCGCCTAACAGCGCCCCGGGCACCTCGGGTACACCCCGGGGCCTCTCGAGAGCTTGTAGGGCTGCCTGTGCCAGTGTGGCGAGCTCTCCTGTGTGGACCCACCTGTAGGAGTTCCCGCTCGCGTGAGAGCTAGGAGGACACACAACGTAGGCACCGTGGCCGAGTACGTCGATGCCCTGCCCTGCCAGAGCGGGATCTCTGTCGAATGTCTCCATACCCTCGGGCAACGCGAACCAGAGATGCACGCCCCCGCCCCCGCTCGCGGCTGTCACCGTAGCGGGGAGGGTTCCGCATCGGTCTGCAAGGTCTTTGAGCATCTCTGCAGCCGTCCGGCCCGCGTTCCGTGGGTCGAGGTCAACGACAATGACACCGGGAGGGATCGCCACTCCGATATTGACCCCGGCCCGATTGCCGAACCAGTCCCGAACCTTATGCACGTCGGTCGTAGCCACGGTTAGGCCCTTGCCCTCAGTGAGGTCGAATAGGGGACGCTTGTCAGGGCCTAGGGGTAGGACCGGCCAATTTCCGCACGCGAGAGCGAGTGCATGTAATTGCACGGTGAGAGCACGGTCCAGGTACTTTGTGTCTTTCAGTGATGGTACTTTGATTGTGAGGGCACCCATTCGTGGGTGTCCCGCCCTTTTCTGTGTCATTACCGCTGCACCCCGCCCGCGAGCGCTTCGACGGTGAGCGCGGTGAGGGGTATGCGGATAGCTTTACGAATCCGCACATGTGGCAGTTCTCCTGCGTAGATCATGTGCCGAATTGTGTCGGGGTGGCAGTCGAGCAGAGTTGCCGCGCCCTTAACGGACGTGTACGCGGGACTCTTCGGTTCAATAACGGATTGCGCCGACATGGATCACACCTATTCTCCCGATAAATTCGGGGTAGCGAAACTAGCGCTACACGTGTAGGTGTGCGCTATTCGCTACGTCCCGCACCTGAGGACGGGAGGTGCCCCATGATCTTAGGGCTGTGGCTTTAATAGCCGATAGGCCATCTAACAGAACCTATCACTCACGATCATACCACTTCGCCCTTGCACACCACTTGTCTCTCTAGGACTGATACCGGAATTTGCCCAACATTGTGGTCTCTCAATGTATTCAAAACTGCATATGTTGCAGTTGACTCGAGTGGCCGTATTCGCCGACCACACTTACACCGGAACAGATATTCAAGAAGTACCTTGTCAAGAAACTCCGGAACATCGGGATCCTCATCCGAGTCAACCAAGTTTAAATAACCTGACCAATCAGCAGTAGCCCATTTATGTTCACTCCCCGCTATTTCTACAGTGGGGGATGAGCGCCAAGCCCGGGCAACAAAACTGTCCGTAGCGTTGTAGATGCTGAAATAGTCATGGTTGCCAACCACAGCGAAGGTCACAGTCCCAGCAGGCACCAATTTACTAACGTTCGGATGCAACGATTCAAGTTGCTCAACAGTGAGCTTGAATCGCGCCCTAAACATCGTCGTCGCATCTTCACTACGCAACGTCCTGCCGCCACGAACTAACACCTCGCTAGCGGTTTGCGCAGCAGTCTTTCGAGAGATATAAGGTCGCGGCACCCATTCGAGCGTATTATCGTCCCCCTGGAACGATCTACCAGACAGTAGGTAAATACACCCAGGACCGTTTCACCGTATCGCTCATGCCATCCGCGCCCGTCCCGGTCGCACACTACTACTACCTCATGCACCGGATTATCCCGATCAGCACGCCAGACATGCGTCAAAGGCACTTCCGGGCTCACGCGCCCCGCCTCTCATCGAGGGAGGACACACTAGCCTCCCGGTTGTGATTCTTGTACGCCTCATTCATGACCAGCATCGCCTTATCGCGACGCTCCTGGGAGGACCGAGCATAACGCATCGTCATTGAGGCCGTCGCATGTCCCACCGTGGCTTGAATGTCAGGCAATGGCACCCTGGCATCGATAGCGTTCGTCACCATCGTTCGACGTAGATCATGAGGCGACACCGGCCCTATCCCGAGCCGTTCCCCAGCTCGAACCATATTCAGCCGATAGGTTGTCTCGGGAATGTGCTCAGCAGGATTCGTGACCGACCGGAACAATAGGCCCTCATCGCCCGCCCGCTCTTTCAGCTCGAGAAGATCATTAGAGATCTGGTCCGGGACAGCCACTACCCGTATAGATTCTTCGGTCTTCGGCACTCCCACAACCTTAGCTTTGCCCTGTCCCGACACTGCACGGACGATTGAGACGTACACGGTGCCCGACACGTCGGCAGTCTGCACGTCCTTACCTCGCAGCTCTCGAGCCTCCCCCGAACGCAGCCCACATAGTCCAGAGAGCAGAACTAGGGTCCGCAGATAGTCGGGAACTTCGTGGGCAAGCGCATGTAACTGGGCCAAACTTAGGGCCCTTGTCTGTCGTTTCACCACTTGCCGCGTCGGTGTCGGGCTTGCCACCGTGCCGAGCATATTTCGCCGGTACGGATTGACCGGGATCAACTCATCATCGACAGCAGTATTCATGATCGTCCGGAACAGCTCAGCTGATTTCTTGCGAGCTCCCGGCGCATTAGGTGCAAGCTCCGCAAGCCACGTCCGGATCTCAGGCGTTGTAATCGCCTTGAGCGCAACATCGGCCCACCGGGGAAGCAGGTGTGTCCGTAGATTACTTTCGTACGCGAACCTGGTCGCGGGTGTCAGCTTCCGAGCTATCAACCACTCTTCGGCATATTGACCAAACGACAATGAATCCCGTTTAGATCGCGCTTCGGCCTCGAGGCGCTCGCGGACTAGTTGCTCTGGGGACTTCCACACCCCGCGTTGAATGTCGGTCCGCTGCGCATCCAGCCAGAGCTGGGCCTCCGTCTTCCGTTCGAACGTGTACGGTGCTGGCACCCAATTCCGGGCACCGTTGTCTCTGTAGGGCTTGTCCGGGTGAGCGAATCGGGCAACATACTGCCCGCTGGCAGTGCGGTAGATATTTCCGAACCCACGACGCTTTACCATTGCTGATACCTCATCCCGACGAACATCCGGCGAACAAGCGGCGAACAACTACGCCCGTTCCTGTCATATTCCATCATACACGGGCCTAGGGACAGACAGCGAGTAAACATTGATATAACGCCAATTACGCCGATTTTTCCGCACCAGCACAACACTCTACGAATCGCGGATACCGTGCATTCGAATCCCACGGGGCCTACCCCCGCTTTCCCCGGTATTGCAACGATATGCGAGCCGGGGGAAAGACTTCTTGGGGAGTGCGCAACCCATGTGCCACTCCCCTCCCCACACCGGGCACTCGCTCGACGCATCCAGATAACGGCCCAGAAGTACTTCGCAAACTGGTCTTGGCCCGCACTCGCGGGTGAAGACTCAGAAAGTGTGGGTGGAGTGTCAGAAAGTGTGTCGTTATTTTCTGCAGCCCTTTGTCCTGCAGGGGAATATCCTGGTCGGCATGCTTTGAGAGCTTAGGACACGACCCGTTGGCGAACATATGGGAAGCGGGCCGGTTTCCCGACCCGCTTCCCACAGTTTTGCGAGGTTATCCTCGCGCTACTTAGTTCGCGCTGACGCGCTTTTCGCCGTTACCTGCGTGCACCCCTGTTGGTGATGCCCAGGTAGGCGGAAATGAGAAGGATTGCGATGACGATTGAGACGATCCACTTGAGGATGGTCGAATCAGAGCCCATGGGGCCTTCGACGAGCCACCAGCCAAGTGCGGCACCGCCAGCACCGAGGATTACGGTCCAGATGACACCAAGGTTCTGATCGCCCTTCATGAGGATGCGAGCAAGGACGCCGATGATGGCGCCAACAACAATTGTTCCGATGATACCCATGTGTATGTACCTCCTGAATTTGGGAAGCTGCGATTTACAGTTCCACCGGAGAACACACTAGAGGCTTACTTCACGAATTTCCGCATTCACCTGCACAAATATCCAAAATTATCCAAAAATTAGCCAATTTGCAGGGTTAGTTTTTACCGTTCTACAAGCTTTGGGGGCTTTGGTCGATATGTCGCAATGAGGACCGCAATCGATACGCAGACCAGTCCGGCAACCTCACCCCAGGTCGGTACCTGCTGCAGCATGACGAGACCCACCACCATGCTCATGGCGGGAAGAATCGAGTTCAGAATGGCAAAAATCGTTGCAGGTACGTCCCGCAGAACAAGCTGGTCAATAACGTAGGGAACGACGGAGGAGAGCACGGCAACCCCGGCGAGTGTCAGCCAGAATGCCACATCGGGCTTGACCTCGATGAACTCCCCGAGCGCCAAAGGACTGTAGACAAGAGCCGCCCCTGCCATGCCGATAGCCAGTCCGTCAACGTTGTTGGGTTTCCCCGCCATCCGGCTTCCCAGAGTCATGTAGAGCGCCCACGCGACACCTGCGGCAAGAGCAAAGCCAATACCGAGGGCCACGCCAGGCTCATTGGGGTCAAGGCCGATCCAGGAGATCAGGAAAACGCCGAGAAACGCGAAGAGAATCGCAACGGTCGTTCGCTTCGTCCGTGCCGTCGCGGCGAGGACAACGGGGCCAAGGAACTCGAGAGCAACGGCGGTGCCAAGAGGAATACGGGCAATTGACAGGTAGAACAGCAGGTTCATGCCCCCGAGCGCCAAGCCGAAAAGCACGGCTTTGCCCTTGTCCGGGTAGGACCAGGGGCGTCGCCACAGTAGCAGGAGAATGGCGGCGAAAGCGATCCTCCCCCACCCGACGGAGAGGCCGGAAACGATCGTGAAGAGGCCGACGGCAATCGAGGCGCCCACGTACTGGGATAGGCCCGACAGCAACATGGCAGAAACATTCTTCACCCCGCCAGTATGGACCCAACGGAGATGGCTTTGCCAGAGACGTTCACGTGACAGGAGAAAAGCATCGCGAAAGGGGAGATTTTGGAGACATCCAGAAGCTTCGCATTGTACATGGGGACATTTTGGGGACAGCGAAACAAAGTTTCACCCCAGGGCGGCGGATCAAGCGCGCCTTGCCCAGTGATTTGGGAACTTACCTGAGCGATACTTCTGCGAGAACGCCCCGGTGGTCAGAAAAGGAGAACTTGTGGATTGAGGTGTTTGTGGCGATGAGGTCGGAGACGATGTAGTCCATCTGGAACGTGGGCTCGTGGGCTGGATAGGTTGGGCCGTCCACCAGGCTGGGCCAGATTGAGGCGTTTTTCCTCATGTTGAAGTCACCACCGAGCACCCACGGCCCCGGGAGGTTCTGCAGGAAGGTTTCGGCTTGTCGGAGCTGGTCGACACCAACGCCGAACTGCCAGGACAGGTGCGTGGTTGCCACCGTGAGGGTTTTCTCATCGCAATCCAGAACCCCGGCAAGGACCTGGCGGGGCTGGTCCATGTCCACCGTCATTCCCCTCATGCGGTGAAGCGGCCTGTTTGTGTTGAGTGGGTGAGCATGCCACGTGGCCGGAAAGCGGGAAGCTATACCGATTCCGGTTCCCCGCTCCCCGATCTTCCTACCCTGTGGGCTGACGAGCGGCAGGACTGTTGCCCACGTGCTCCTCCCGGGGAGAAACGCGTGATGACCAAGGCCGCAGGCGGCCGCCACCAGGCCGGTGTGGTCCACCCTGCCGGAGAATAGGGAGCCCTTGTCGGCCTCTTGGACGAGGACAACATCGGGTTCGAGCTCCCCGAGTTCGCGAAGCCCTTCCACGAAGTTCTCTCGGGGTTTTCCCTGTTGGAGGTTGAGCGAGAGGACGCGGATGCTATCCCTCGACAACGTCACCACCATCCGAGGGCTCGAACGTAAGCGACACCGAGTTCATGCAGTAGCGGTTGCCGGTCGGGGTCTGCGGAGCATCGGGGAAGATGTGGCCCAGATGCGAATCGCAGGTGGCGCAACGAACCTCGGTGCGGACCATCCCAAGAGTGCGGTCCTCAATGAAGGTCACAGCGCCGTCCTTTGCTTCGTAGAAGCTCGGCCATCCGCAGTGAGCATCGAACTTGGTGTCCGAAGCAAAGAGCTCGGCTCCGCAAGCCTTACATGCATACGATCCGGTGCGTTCCTCGTTCAGCAGGCGGCCCGTTCCTGGCCTCTCGGTGCCGGCTTCGCGCAGGACGTTGTACGACATGGGATCAAGACGCTCGCGCCATTCGCCCTCGGTCAGTGTCAGGAAATTCTGTTCGGTCATTTCTTCTCGTCTTCCTCGTCGGGTGCCTGTTCCTCCGCCTCGGCGGCGGGGTCGGAAACGGGCTCCTGTTCAGTCGTTTCGTCGGTGAAGTTAGCGCTAGCTTTCCCCGGTCCTGCCGAGGTTACGGTAGCTGCCGCGGGAGTGCCGGGCTGCTTCTGCTCGGTGTCATCCGGGTTTGCGTTCTCGTCGGAGTCTATCGAGCCGGCAGTTTCTTCTTGATTCTCGTCCAGGGTCTCATCGCCGTCCACTGCGTTCCGTTGTGAAGCTCTCTGTTCGCGTTCCGCGATAGCGTCCTCACCGGGCCCGGCGAAAGCCTTAGCGAGTTCCTCAGCCTCGGGTGAGCCGCTGAAGATCGATGCTTCGTGGCCGGGTCGCACCTGGGAGGTAGAAACACCGGCGGTTATGGGAGTCGCTGACAGTTCGTCTTCCGAAAGTTCGAGCGGGGAACGTTCGGTAATGGGCTTCCGGAACGGCAGGTAGTTTGTGGGCAGAACCACGGTTTCCTCCAGGTCGGTTGCCTGCGGGGCGCGCTTCGGCCTGGGAGGGATCGGTTCCTCTTCCTGGTCCACAAAGGTTTCCGGGTCCGGGTATTCACTGATTGCCTTCGCCAGATCGTCGATCGTTGCGTACAGGTGACGCTCGTAGGGCAGCGCCCGCGGCACACTCTTCTGGATCCACTTGACCATGTGCTCGCGAATAAAGTTACGCAGGTCCGTGAGAGTTGGAGAGTCCTTTGCCGACACCAGAAGGGCAATGCGCACTCGACCATTCTCGGCCGAATCAACCTGAAGGACAGCGGTTCTACCATCCCAGAGTTCTGTTGATTCAAGGGCCCTGTTCATTTCGGACCTCATCGCATCAACGGGAACCCGCCAGTCCAGGTCAAAGTACACCTTCCCCATCATGAGGGGATCTCGTCTCGTCCAGTTCTCGAACGTTTCCGTTGTGAGCTTGCTGGAAGGCACGATGATTCGCCGACCGTCCCAGACTCGGACAACAACATAGGTCAGCGTGATTTCTTCAACGGCACAGTATTCGCCGTTGACGATGACAACATCGTCAACGCGGAGCGAATCGGAGAACGCCACCTGCAATCCAGCAAACACGTTACCGAGCGTGGACTGGGCGGCGAGACCGGCGATCACGGAGATAATACCGGCGGAGGCAAGAATCGACGCGCCTGCCGCCCTGGCCGTCGGGAACGTAATAAGAACACCGGCGATGCCGAGGGTCCAGACCACTGCAACGAGGACTCGGCGCACAATCTGGAACTGGGTTTGAATTCGTTTCGCCCGCTTTGTGCCGGTCCGCTCAACGTGTTTGACCACCGCCGCTTCGAAGCCCACCACAATACTGGCCACAAACCACGTGGCCGCCAAGATCATCAGGATCAGCCCGGCGTGGATGATCGGGTTCCGCCATTCGGGCTCGACTTCACCGGCGCCCACTTCGGTCCTAATCCCGAACGCTATCCAGCCACCAACTAAGGCCAGCGTTAACTGAAAGGGCCGTCTGGTCGGACCAATCGAAGGTTCCACAATGGGGTGCCGCCGAGCAATCATCTGGGCAATAGCCCCGAGTAAAACCGCGACAATAATGCCGATGACTATGCCGACGAGAGTCGCAAGGACAACGTTGACGACATCGAATGTCACCGTCACCGCCTGGTCGACCGTCTCCCCTAGCGGAGTGTCGACCGTGCCTTCTTCCGTGGGGTCCTCAACGGGGTCCTCAGGGTCCGTGACACGGGCGAGAACACTGGTGATCGCGAAGGAATTCATAGTCCCCAGACTAGTCAGAGATAGCTCCCGACTCGATAGACATTTCCTGACAAATCGCCCCGTGAGTAAGGACACAGGTATCGCTTTGCATTTCTTGTCAGTTTCTCAGTATGCTTATCTGGCTGTCGAAGTTACGGAAACGGAGCGGAGACAGTAACCAGGAAGACTGGCCCCGATCGTCTAGCGGCCCAGGACCCCGCCCTTTCACGGCGGTAACACGGGTTCGAATCCCGTTCGGGGTACGACTTAGGTCATCAGTGTTCTTTGGCCCTGTAGCGCAGTTGGTTAGCGCGCCGCCCTGTCACGGCGGAGGTCGCGGGTTCAAGTCCCGTCAGGGTCGCAGATTGCCCGGCTATGCCGGGCAATCTTATAAGCCTCTGTAGCTCAGTTGGTAGAGCGTTCGACTGAAAATCGAAAGGTCATCGGATCGACGCCGATCGGAGGCACAGTGAGAAGCCGCGAGAAATCGCGGCTTTCCTGTTACCGCTGTGTTTTCCACCCCTGGCTCCACCCTTCGCCTGCAACTCCTCCCGCAAGCAAAACTGCCATGGACCCTGGTTTCAGCAACCGCGGTGCCCCTCGACCATGTTGGCCGAAGGTAGGCTCTCCCAGTCGACTTGTAAGTTGCCTCTCCCCTTGCATCATTCCTGTCACTAAGCTGGATTCATGGAGGCAGCCACCACTTTTATGATTCGCCTCGATTCTGCGCCCGGTGCGGGTGCTGCGGAACACGGGAGCCTGGCCCCCGGATCCTACGAGATTCTGGACGGCACAGAGCCGCGGGCACAGATCACAGTGACCCGTTCCGGCCAGAGTCTTACCGCGATCATTAACTACACCACTCCCACCGGCGCGAACAGCACCGATTTTTCACTCACCGACTTCGCTACGTACCTAGCCGAACAAGCCTTCTTTGATCCTGAATGCGATGACTTCTCGGTCCGGGCGCCAGCCACTCCCCAAGCAGGGCAGACAAAAGCCGTTCCTGCAACGTCCACCGAGAACCCAGAATCTTCCTCGGCAGACGCATCCGATCCCCAATCATCGCCCGATCCACTCTTCTTTCAACGCGATGATTGGGCTCAAAGTCAGCCGATCGAGATCGTTGATTTCGTTCCCTCTCATGCGGAACAAATATCGGCACTGTGTCGCGGCGAGGGATGGAAAACATACGCCGATCCGGAGGTAGCTCAGGTCGGGTGCGCGGCACCCGGGGTGGCAACCATCGTTGCCATCAATAGCGTTACACGGACAATTGCGGGTTTCGCCCAGGCTCTCTCCGACGGTATTGCCCAGGGGTACCTTGCCCAGCTGATTATTCACCCTGCCTATCGTCGTATCGGGATCGCCCGAAAGCTTGTCGAAGAGGTCTACGACAGGTGCGGCGCACAGCGGCTTGATCTTCTCACCGATGATGCTCAGGCGTTCTACGAAACTTTCACCGGTCACGCCAAACCGGGCTACCGCATTTATCCACGAGGTGACTGATAATGGTGAACGAATCATGGTTCAGAGAAAACCAGTTGAACTGGGATGATCGCGCACGTCTCCACGAGGCAGCAGGATATGGGATTGACGAACTCGTATCCGATCCCGCCTACATCACCCCAGAAGTCGCACAAGACCGAGACCTCATTGGTGACCTGACCGGGAAGTCCGTTCTTCACCTTCAATGCCACCTGGGAACCGACACGATCAGCCTCGCACGGCTCGGGGCGGAGCATGTCATTGGACTGGATCTCTCCCCGAGTCACTCCGGCGCGCCAACAGAATCGCCGGCCGTGCCGGAGCAGAAATCGATTTTGTTCAGGCAAACGTTTACGACGCGCGGAGGGCCGTCACGGAGGATTTCGATCTGGTCTACACTTCCCTCGGTGTCCTGTGCTGGCTCCCGGATGTTGACGAGTGGGCACGGGTTGTCCATTCCCTTCTAATGCCCGGCGGCCGGTTCATCATCCGCGATGATCACCCGATGTTCATGGCAATCGGCGAGGACGTGAGCGAGGGGCTCAAAATCGAGCAACCCTATTTCCAGCAAAGGGCCCCACAAACCTGGGAGGACGACGGCAGCTACATCGACGCCAAGCACGCTCCCCGGATTCAGCACACAAAAAGCCACGAGTGGAATCACTCGATCGGCGAAATCCTCACCGCGGTTCTCAACACCGGGCTAGTCATCGACTCCTTCGAGGAAACAAACTACTCAGCATGGTGCCCCTGGCCGCACCTCATGGAACGTGACGGCGACACATTCCGGCTCAGGGAGAATCCCGACAGGCTGGCTCTGCAATGGGTCATGTCGGCGCACAGGCCTTCGTAAAGCCACGGCCACCGATCCACCCGGCCACGAGTCTCCTCGGCCCCCGCTATCGAACGCTGAGCCCCAGTCCGGCAAGGAGCTCCGCGACCTGGTCCCCCACCGGTGCCATCCCCTCGCCGTTCGTTGCGACAAGGCCGTAGATGGCGCGGAGCGCCAGGAAGAGCGTTTCAACCGTCGTCTCGTCCTTCAACCTGCCCGCTTCCTTGGCTTCCGCGACAAGGGGGTTGAGGATGTTCCGAATATCAACACCGAGTTGATGGATACGGGGGTCGGTGTTCGAGTGCACGGCAGTTTCGATAAAGGCCACGTCGCTCATGGTCAGTTCGACAAGTTTTCGCCACGCAGCATCGAACCCGAGCTCGTCCGCCGCCTTGTCCGCGAGCGCCCGATCTACCTTTTCCATATTCTCGTCAAAGACAGCTACCACCAGGTCCATACGCGAACGGAAGTGCCGGTACAGCACTCCCTGGCTTACGCCTGCCTTCTTAGCGATGGAGGAAAGCGGTGCGCTTAAGCCCTTCGAAGCAAAGATGGAACGCGCCGCCGACATGAGCGCCGCACGGTTCGAAGCCGTCGCGGCGGGCCCGCGGTTCGGCTTGCGTGTCCCCATACCGACTCCCTTCGGTGACTCCATTTCAGGCACCCACCAGTTCACTCGCTCTCGATTCCGGACCTGTTAAGGCCGAACTACTTCAAGAACCTACCAAACAGTTGCTCTCTCACCGTGCGTCACACCATGACCAAGACCCGATTTGGCTTTCTCGGCCGTTGCGATCCCGCCTTCCTTGGCGCGATCAGGTCACGTTTCGTGGGCCCGTGTCCAGCGACTTCACGCCTGGTTTGGATCTCTTCCAGAAAATACTCGCACAAACGCGGTTCCCTCATTAGTATCGAACCATACACCTAACCGGACAACCATGTCCGGTTAGGGAAGCACAACACAATGAGGTGACGTAATGCCAGCAAAGCAGGATGAGGTCTTCGACGTTGTCGTCGTCGGCAGCGGTAGCGCGGCCTTCGCGACCGCTCTCGGGGCGATCGATGAGGGACTGAGCGTGGTCATGGTGGAGTCCACCGACCAGTGGGGCGGCAACTCCGCTATGTCGGGCGGTGGCATGTGGCTACCGAACAACCCGCTGATGAAGCGCGACCGTGCGGGAGATTCGCGCGAAGAAGCTATTGAATACATGGAGCAGACAATCGGTAAGCCCGGGCCTGCCTCCTCTCGGGAACGAATCGAAGCCTACGTTGATGGCATTGAGGACTTCGTTCGCACTGCCGAGAACCACGGCATGTCGTTCATGCGAGGCAAGGACTATCCGGACTACTACCCGGAGCTTCCGGGCGGCAAGATCGGTCGCTCGATCGAAGCAACAAACTTTGACCTGAAGAAGAATGGCACCTGGTCGGATACGCAGCGCAACGCGATGCCGCTACCGATCCGCACCGATGACGTGTGGTTGCTCGGGCGGTCCTGGTCGACCCCGGCCGGTTTTGTTCGCGGAGCCGAGTTCGTGTTCCGCACCCTCGGCGGCTTGGTGACCGGTAAAAAGCTCACCGGTATCGGTGGCGCCCTCATGGCGCACTTCGCCCAGGCCGTTCTCATCAAGGGCAGGGTTCCGCTGTACCTCAACACTCCGGCGGTTGGCCTCGAGGTGGAAGGTGAACGCGTTGTCGGTGTTCGCGTCAAGGACAGTGCTGGTGAACGCGTTCTGCGCGCACGCAAGGGCGTCATGCTGGGCGCTGGCGGCTTCGAGTCCAATCAGGAATGGCGTCAGAGGTACCAGAACGTTAGGGGATATACCTCGGGTGCTCCCGGTAACGTTGGTCAACCCATCGAGCTGGCGATGGAACTCGGTGCGGCTATCGACTACATGGAGGACGCCTGGTGGGGTGGCTCGCTAGCCCCCTACAGCGCGGAAGCGGACCCGTCCTTCCTCGTGGGCGAGCGCGCACTTCCCTACTCGATGATCGTCGATGCTCAGGGCAAGCGTTTCGCCAATGAAGCCGAGTCCTATGTTGATCTCGGGCACCATATGCTTGATCACGACCGCGGTGGCGACTACTGGTTCCTGACGGCCGGCCCCTACAACAAGCGTTACTTCCGGACGTTCTCGATCATGCCGGGTGTCATGAAGGGCATGGAGGAGAACGGTCTCCTCCACAAGGCAAAGACCATCGACGAGCTGGCTCGGAAGATCAACGTCAACCCGGGTAACCTCCGCGCAACCGTTGAGCGTTTCAACGGCTTCGCACGCACCGGTATCGACCAGGACTTCGGCAGGGGCAACTCGGCCTACGACCGCTACTACGGCGACCCGACGGTTCGCCCGAACTCCTCGCTCGGCGTCTTCGAAAAGGGCCCTTACACGGCGTACAAGTTGGTGGCAGGCGACCTGGGAACGAAGGGCGGCGTCATGACCGACACCGTGTCCCGCGTGCTCCGCGAGGACGGCACCATCATCGAGGGCCTCTATGCGGCAGGCAACACCACTGCCTCCGTTATGGGCCACACCTACCCGGGCCCCGGCTCCACAATTGGTCCCGCCGCCGTGTTCGGCATGTTGGCAGCCCGCCACATGGCAAAGAACTAACTAAGCTAGTCCTTCCTCGGAGCAGTGGCCTCTTCGAGGAACGACTGCGGCGCAGCAGAAACGGGCCTACATGGAAGTCTTCGCCTTCCGTGACTTCGCAGGTATCGCTTCTGGGATAGCCAGCAATCCCGCCCCACCAGTATTTCGGTGGGGCGGGATTGTGTTATTTACTCGTGAAGAATCCTTAGCGGACAACCCGGTTGAGGATCGGAGTATCTACTCCGTCACCATTCCAGTCGCCGATGAGGACCGTGTCGCTGGCGCGGCCGATCTTGACCTCGTGGTCAGCATCGCCGCCCGTGAGCGCGTTGTTGATGTGGAAGACGTTCGCACGGCGGATCGACACGGTGTCGATTCCGTCGCCATCGAAGTCACCCGCGAGCGCCTCGTCGCTTACCCAACCGTAGTTATAGACAATCTTGGCGTTGCCACCGAGGTGCTCGTTGTTGACGTAGTAGACGGAGCCACGGCGGATCGTGATCGTATCGCCATCGGTACCATCCCAGTCGCCGACCAGAACGTCGTCGCCGTCACGGCCGTACTTGAACTCGAGCTCGGCGTTACCACCAATGAGTTCGTTGTTCAGGTAGAAGGTGTGACCGCGGCGAACACCAAAGGTGTCCTTACCGTCGTCGTTCCAGTCACCGACAAGAACCTCGTCACCGAGGCGCCCGTACTTGAACTCAGCATCGGCGTCGCCGCCCTTGAGCTCGTTGTTAACGTAGAAGGTCTTACCGCGGCGGACGGCGAGCGTGTCGTAGCCGTCACCATCCCAGTCACCTGCGTAGACCTCGTCGCCAATGCGTCCGTATGCGAAGGCGTCAACGAAGTCGCCGCCGTTCCAGTCATCAGAGACGTAGAAGACATTGCCCTTCGGGTCCGGAAGGACCGGTGCAACGTACTCGAAGGTCCACGAGGTCACTGACTCCTCGGACAGCTCGTAGCCGCCCAGAGCACGAGCGGTCACCGTCGTGTCCTCAGTAATCTCCACATCGCCGGTCACAACCTCACCGTCAATAAGGTACTCAACGCCCTCAACGGTCGGGATCGTGATGACATTGTCGGCAAAGGCCGGAGCCTCGGTCTCGACAACAACAATGTCGTTGAGGCCCGGGACGTCCAGGCCGACCTTGATCGGGTCATGGTCGGAGGAGCGGAACGCGATGTCGGCCTCGAAGAGGTTCGTCACGTTGTAGTTGTGCCGCGAGTACTCCATACCTACGGACTCAACGGAGTTGATGTTCCACACGTCGGTGTCGACAACCCAGTCGTGAGCGGTTTCGGAAGCGAAGATGTGGTCGAGCGATCCGGCCCTCTTATCGAAGGTGTAGGTGTAGAGGTGCTCACCGATCTGCTCGCTCTTTTCGGCAAGCAGGTTCACGTAGCCGTCGGCTTCGAGGGCACGCAGCGGGTCCTCTGCACCGTAGGAGTTGAAGTCACCAACGAGGAACACGGGATGGTCCGCGTACTCGGCTTCTGCGAAGTCAAGAAGAGCATTCGCCTGGTTGATGCGGTCGGGGTTAGCATTGCCCTGGCCGGTGCCGTCATCGGTTCCGGAGCCCTTCGACTTGAAGTGGTTGGTGATGGTTACGAACTCTTCACCCACCGGCTCACCAGCATCGTCGAGTGCCTGCCAGGCCTGACCCAGCGGCTCACGCGCGTTGTGGAAGGCGTCGTTTCCGATGAGAATCTTCGATTCCTCGGTCGGGGTCACTTCGTCGACCTGGTAGATAAAGGCGAGACGAATAACGTCCTCGTCCTCGGGAAGGTCAGCCGGGGACTCGGCGTAGGCCCACTTGTCAAAGCCAGCATTGGCGTTCAGAGCATCAACGAGGTTGGCGAGAGCATCGTCGCGATCCTTACCGAACGGGGCGGAGTTCTCGATCTCTTCAAGGCCAACAACCGAAGCATCAAGCTCTTCGATTGCAGTGACGATCTTGCCTTCCTGGCGTGCCAGATTCTCAGCATCCCACGCTCCACGGACCAGGCAGCCACCGCGAACGGAAATCGGGCTGCCCTCACGGTCGCTATAGGCACTACAGCCGGAAAGGTCGACACCGAGGGTCGTGAAGTAGTTCAGGACGTTGAATGTCGAGATCGTGATGTCGCCACCAACTTCGGGTGCCTCAGCCTCGGCTGCGCGAGTGTCCTCGAAGACCGCGAAGTCATCGTTCTCACCGGTGATGCGCTCGGTGGGCTGGAGGTTCCACTGGTAGCGGTAGTCGAGGATCACGGGATCCGTGATCTCAGCACCCGCACCCACGCGGAGCGGGGTATCGAGGTTGAGGTAAGGAACCGGGATCTCGTGGTCATCGAACCGGAAGTCCGTGTAGTTGTACGACGAACCATCGTCCAGGGTCAGCATTTTGGAGTAGTTCTCCGCCACAAGAGCATCGTGCTCGGCCTGTTCCGTGACGGGGTTGTAGATATCCGTCTCGGTGGGAAGTGCCGCGCTGTCCATGGCAAGAGCAACCTGCCCGTGCGCATTCGTCTGGTAGGAGTCGGTCACGGTGAACTCGATGGCTGACACATCGATGAGCATGCCCTCGAGGGCCTCGCGCTGTTCATCCGTTGCCAGGTCGGCAGGAGTTACGACAGCGGGAATCGGGGCTTCAACGGTTTCATCGAGCACCTCCCAGGTCGGGTTGCTGAGCTGGGTAAGCGTGAAGTACTCATCGGCGGTGCCGGCGACCTCAACGTATTCGCCGTATTCAACGTCATTTGCCATCGAGCCCGAGTAGACGAAGATACCGTGCGAAGCATCGCCGATCTTGCCACCGGTTCCGGGGGTTTGCAGGTAGACACCGTTGAAACCACCAGAGGTGTATACGCCGGTAACAACGCCACGAGTGATTACCTCGTCACCGTCCAGCGGAGTCGTGTCACCCGTGCCCTGAATGTCTTCAATTGCTACGAGCTCGGGATCCGGATCAGGGTCCGGATCGGGATCCGGGTCCGGCGCGGTATCATCGGAGCCCTGCGGGGTCGGTACAGTCACGAAGTCAAAGTCGGCCGAGTTGTCATCGGTGTCCAGGCCATCGGTACGAGTGATGGAACCCGGATCGGAGTTTCCACCGTCGTAAGAAGCAGCCTTGGTCTCGAACTTGACCGACTCACCGTAGCCGACGAAATCGATGAAGTTCTCATTACCGGAAACATCGCCAGCAACTACGCCGTCGACGTCTGCCGAGCCATCAACAAGGGCGATTGCTCCGTTGGCGCCGCCGGGGTTCAATCCGCTCGCGACAAGGTCGACGTTAGGCACTGCCTCGCCGTTTGATCCATTCGTACCGCCGCGGACGAGGAAGTATCCGCCAGCTTCAATGCTGTATCCCTCGAGGCTAACGTTGTTGCTCGCGTCGGCATTGCTCGATGAGAAGTACTGGAGCGACATTCCGTCGAGGCTAATCTCAGCGTCGGTTGGGTTGTAAAGCTCTACAAACTTGTGGGTGTAGGGCTGGTTCTTGGAGCCGCCACGCAGGTACAGCTCGTTGATGACGATGTTGTCGTTTTCTGGTGTTGCCTGGGCGGGTAACGCCCATATCGGCGTCACGACAAGTGCACATGCACCGACTAACGCCGTCCTTCTACTCGTATATGCCTTCATTAAATATCTCTTTTCATGCAGGTCAAAATAGACGCCTTGTGCATCTCCACTAGCGTCCCACAAATTACACTGGTTAGAGGAATGAATCACACATTTCATAACAATTCGACATCGGTGATTCACTCTCCGGTTACCTTTTCTGATCGCCATGAGCATACGTTTTGCTACGCATTACACCGTTGTTCGCGATAGAGTGAGTGAGATCAAATGACGAGTTCATCGGAAGGAGATGAACGGTGACAGCATCCGGACATCCAAACCAGGGACCGGCAGTCCCCAATGACCTTGGAGGCACCAGCCTCCCACCGGTCAACGAGAAGGAATCCCCACGGTCTATTGGTGAGCTCGTGGCGGGGGTGACCGAACGCTTCTCCCGCCTGATTCGTGACGAGATTGAGCTCGCGAAGGTTCAGGCGAAGGCGAAGGCCTCGAAGGTCGCGGGAGGCGTAGTCTTCTTTGCGATTGCTGGCGTCCTTGCCCTCTATGCGCTCGGGATCCTTCTCCTTGCCGCCGTTTACGGACTGGCGAATGCGGTGCCGCTCTGGCTTGCCGCTCTTATCGTCGGCGTCGTTATCCTCCTGATCTGCGGCATCCTTGCCCTGATTGGGATTAAGAGCCTCAAGGCCTCAAACAAGCACGTTGTTGACCCGAAGTCTGGGCTCATAAACGACATTGAGGCAGCGAAGAAGGGACTGAACAAGAATGAGTGAATCGGCTCCCAAGCGTTCAGCGGCTGACATTGAGGCCGACCTGCAGAGGACCCGCGCCGAGCTGACAGACACTGTCGACGAGCTCGCACGCCGACTTGACCCGAAGGCCAACGCGAAGGCTGCGGCCGATCAGGCCAAAAACAAAGCTAACGAGTTTGCCGATAAGGCACGCGGGGTCGCCGACGATGCTGGCAAAGGAGATGCGGCATCGATCGGAATCATCGTCGCGGCGGTGGCGACTGTGGCGCTCGCCGGGTACCTGATCCTGAAGAAGTAGTTGACGACCCAGCCCGTTTGGGCATGACAATGGGGTGAGAGGCGGATGTGTTCCTCTCACCCCATTGCTTTTGCTCTGGAGCTATCGGCCTCGGTTAGTGGCCTGACGTTGATTCCAGAAGCTTTTCGACCTCGTCCTTCCGGAAGCGACGGTGCCCCCCGAGTGTGCGGATCGATGATAGTTTCCCTGCATTCGCCCATCTGGTCACGGTCTTGGGATCGACGTGAAAAAGCGCGGCGACCTGCGATGGGGTGAGCAGTTCCTGCTCGGACTGTGTTTGCATGTGTCCTCCTCGGACTCGCGGACGCTATGTCCAGATTCTCAGCAAATGTCACGGTTCTTCGGGGTCCAAGGTCCCGAATTCCGGAATTGCTGGCCATGACGTAGAATGTTGGGTGCCATCGATGTACCTTTGAGGCGCAAGATAACTGACCGATCTAGTTGAGGGGGGTCGACGCCATGGGGCGCGGCCGTCAAAAGGCCAAGCAACGCAAAGTTGCTCGCACACTGAAGTACTCCAGCCCGGAAACTGACTACCGAGCGCTGGAGCGTGAGCTTGTCTCCAGGGGAGACGAGGGTTATGAAGAGTCGGAAAGCTACGACGAGTCAGACGACTACGACGATCAGTATTCCGGCTATGAGGACTACTACGGCGAGGATGAGGACGAGGAAGACGAAGCCTGATCCTCGGCATCACTAGTGCTCCTAGTTAGAAGCTAAACATAGGGGGCGCGGCACAAGCCGTGCCCCTAGCTGTATCCTCAAACTCCCAGCTGTATCCGCAACTCCCATAACTCAGCCCCGATAGCCCGCTACACGGCACCCGCAGTAACGCCATCCCTCACCCACATACCCATCTCCTTAGCCGGCAAGAACCCGCGGTTTCCCGCGGATTCTTAGCATTGGTTATCGGTGCGGTCCGGCACCGGGGTGGTCTTAGAGACCGGTGTAGGTGCCGGTGAGGCGGACGCCGCCGCCGTCCACTCCCTTGGCGCCGCGGAGCGCTTCCCCACCATCATCGGTGCGGACAACGCCAGCGTCCCAGGCGGGGATATCCGCGGCGACGGAGGCGTCGATGGTGGCCTGTGCGTGCTCTGCGGGAACGACGGCAAGCATGCCGATGCCGAGGTTGAGGGTACCCTCCAGGTCCGCCGTGGGGACGCCACCGAGATCGGCAATGACCTTGAAGATCGGCGGAACCTCCCAGCGGGAAACTTCGGCAAGTAGGCCCGCCGGCATGACTCGCGCCAGATTGGCTGCCAGGCCGCCTCCGGTCACGTGGCAGAAGGCATGCGCACGATCTGCCATTTCCAAACACACGTTTGTGTAAAGACGCGTCGGAACGAGCAGTTCCTGTCCGATTGTCGTTCCCAGATCATCCACGTGCTTCTCGTAGCTCCATCCGGCAACTTCAAGAACCTTGCGAACCAGGGAGTAGCCGTTGGAGTGGATGCCCGAGGAGGCCATGGCGATAATGGCATCGCCTTCCCGGACCCGCTCGGGGCCGAGAACGCTGTCCGCTTCGACAACGCCGGTGGCTGCTCCTGCGACGTCGTACTCTTCTTCACCGAGAAGTCCGGGATGTTCGGCCGTTTCCCCACCGAGCAGCGGGGTGTTGATCGAGGCGCAGGCGGTGGCGATGCCGCGGACAATGTCGGCGATCCGCTCGGGGACGACCTTCCCGCAGGCAATGTAGTCGGTCATGAGAAGGGGCTTTGCCCCGACCACGACAATGTCGTCGACGACCATGCCGACCAGGTCCTGGCCAATCGTGTCGTGAATGTCGAGAGCCTGGGCGATCGCGACCTTCGTGCCAACACCGTCCGTTGAGGTGGCAAGGAGCGGCTTGCGGTATTTCAGGAGCTCGGATGCGTCGAGAAGGCCAGCGAAGCCGCCCACGCCGCCGATCACGTTGGCGTTGTGGGTCGAGGCTACGGCCGACTTCATGAGTTCAACGGCGCGGTCGCCCGCCTGGGTGTCGACACCCGCCTGTGAGTAGGTGATCTTCAACTTATTCCTCCACTGCTGGATCCAGCCCGGCGGCGACCTTCGCGTGGTCGACCGGGATCGGGTACTTACCGGAGAAGCAGGCGGTGCACAGCTTCGATTCGGGGATTGTGGTGGCCGCAATCATCCCCTCCGGGGAGATGAAGCCAAGGGTGTCTGCGCCAATAGACTGGCAGATCTCGTCAACGTTCAGACCGGACGCAATGAGCTCCGCACGGGTCGCGAAGTCGATTCCGAAGTAGCACGGCCATTCCACCGGTGGGGACGAGATGCGGACGTGAATCTCGGCGGCGCCCGCTTCGCGCAGCATGCGGACAAGCGCACGCTGCGTGTTGCCGCGGACGATCGAGTCGTCGACAACAACGATCCGCTTACCTTCGATGACTTCCCTCATCGGGTTGAGCTTGAGGCGGATACCGAGCTGACGCATGGTCTGGGTGGGCTGAATAAAGGTACGACCCACGTAGGCGTTCTTCACGAGACCCTGGGCGTAGGGGATCCCGGACTCCTGGGCGTAACCGATGGCGGCGGGCGTGCCCGAGTCCGGTGTGGCGATCACGATGTCGGCATCAACCGGGTGTTCACGAGCTAGCGCCCGCCCCATTTCGTTCCTCGATGCATTGACTCCCCTGCCCGCGATCTTCGTGTCGGGGCGGGCCAAGTACACGTATTCAAAGATGCAGCCCTTCGGGGTTGCATCGGCGAAACGAACCGAGCGCGGCCCCGCTTCGTTGATGATGAGAAGCTCACCGGGCTCGATTTCGCGGACGAACGTGGCGCCGATGATGTCGAGGGCCGCTGTCTCGGAAGCAACGACCCAACCGGCCGACAGGCGGCCCAGAACGAGTGGGCGGAAGCCGTAGGGGTCCCGGGCTGCGTACAGCGTCCCTTCATCCATGAACACGAGTGTAAAAGCGCCCTTGAGGGCGGGCAGGATCCCGAGGGCCGCTTCCTCGAGGGAGTCGTAGTTGTCAGCGGCACCAAGAAGGGCCGTGATAACAGCGGTATCGGTCGAGGAGCCCCTGCCCAGTTCACCCGTGAGGTCCTCGCCCGCGTCGTCACGCACCTTGGCCATGAGGGCCTGGGTGTTGATGAGATTGCCGTTGTGCCCAAGGGCAACGGTTCCGAACGGGGTCGGGCCGAGCGTGGGCTGTGCGTTTTGCCAATGGGACTTGCCGGTCGTGGCGTAGCGGACGTGGCCGACGGCGATGTGCCCGGTCAGCGGGTGGAGGTGATCTTCGTTAAAGACCTGGGAAACAAGACCCATATCCTTGTAGATCAGGATCTGCTTCCCGTTGGAGGTGGCGATTCCGGCGGACTCCTGGCCCCTGTGCTGGAGCGCGTAGAGCCCGAAGTAGGTCAGGCTTGCGACATCTTCGCCCGGCGCCCACACGCCGAACACGCCGCATTCATCCTGGCCCTTGTCCTCTGGATCGAGAACATGGGTGAGCCGACCATCATTTTGCATGCTTTCCCTTTACAAGTTGGAAGCGGGGTCCGGTGGGCAAGACCTCTGTCAATCTCACCCGAACATCTGTACCGACAGGCAGGTTCTTGCCGGTCACGGAAGCCTCAACGGCAGGATCGGACAGCATGACACTACCGCGCTGCTCCTCGGAGCCTTCCTTGGGTTCGGATGCTTCAACGACCACTCCGTAGAAGACTTCCCCCTCTCGGCCGGTGAGGATCAGGCCCTCGAGGGCGTTAATGGCGCCATTCTCGTAGTTTGAGGCCCGCTGGCCTGCCTTGGCCATTTCCCTCGGGAGCTTCGGAAGAGCATCCAGAACCCACTGCGGGATCGGCTCACCCGCGCAAAGGCAGCGGCACACTTCAAGGCTGTAACGATCAACAAGGCGCCGTAGCGGAGCCGTCACGTGAGCGTAGGCGGAAGCAATAGCGGCGTGCTCGGAGTAAGCATCGTTGCCGACCTCCCTGTCGCCCCTGTCCTTGTCGGCAGCATCTTTACCAGCGTTGTTCTTGCCGCCCTTGCCGCCATCATTTTTCTTATCTCTACCGCTCTCCTGCTCCTCCACGCCGAGTGCGAGATAGGAGGCGCCGCGGAACAGGCCGGCGGCTTCGTTGAGGAAGGCGGCGTGCTTTGGTTCTTCGGAGTTGAGGGAACGCACATAGTCCGGATAGGACACGTCCTTCGGCCAGTCGAGATCGAGGGCGTGCGCGACCTGGCGCAGGCGCACATAGTCCTTTTCGCGGGCGGCAGGCAGGGTGCGGAGAATTCCGACGCCAGCGTCGAGCATCATGCGCGCTGCCGCCATCCCCGTCAGCAACGAAATTTGTGCGTTCCACTCATCGATCTCGGTGACCGCACGGTAGACCAACTGGTAGCCACCGTCTGCGGCCTCGATGTTCTGCTCGGGCAGGTCCAGCGATATGCCACCGCGAGCAATCTCGCGATGGATTCTCAGCCTCCCGATTTCGGCAAGCAGGCGGGTCAGGTCGGCGGGCACGTCGTCCGCGAGCACCTTCCCGGTGTCGTGGGATTCCTGCACTTCTTCGTAGGTGAGCTGGGCCCGCGACCGTACAACGGCAAGTTCCACCCAGGAATGGCTTAAAGCACCCTCAGAATCCAGATGTAGGTACCAGAGGTAGGCGGGCCTATCCTCCCCCTCAAGCAGCGACGCTACGCCCGCAGAGAGCTCCCTGGGGTGAAGTGGGATGGAACCGTCGGGGCCGTAGTAGGTCACTCCCCGGTTGTGCACTTCCTGGTCGAGGCGGCTACCCGGTTCAATGAAGAGGCCGACGGCACTGATTGCGTAGCGGACGAGGTAGCCGTCGCCTTCGCGGGACAGGTGCATGGCCTGGTCGAGATCCGCAGCGCCCGGCGGATCGATTGTGACAAAGGGAATGTCCCGCCGGTCAGGGTATTCGCTCAGGTCGACGGTTCGGATGTCGTCAACCGCCTCCTGAGGATACTCCTCGGGTATCTTCAGCTTTTCGCGCAGGGTAACCAGCGCGCTGACCATTTCCTGGGGTTGTGCCACGTTAACGCGGACTATTCGCTGAGCCACGTTTTCAGGCTAGTCCAACTTCTTCGATTTCTTCAGAGATTTGCGATCGAGCAGGAGGGCAACGAGCGCTCCAAGGAAAATCCCGACCGGAACGGCGGTGAGAAGCGTGGCCGTTACGACGTCGCCAATGGCGTAGTAGCCGGCACCGGGGCCGAACTGGACGATGAGTAGGCCAGCGATCGCTCCGAGCACCGCTCCTAGGAACATGAAGCGCCCGTACCGCGGAGCCCGTCTTGGGTTCGTTACGTAGAACTCCGGCTGCTCAGATTCCATTCTTACTTCCTCGAAACAATGGCAGATAGGCGGAGAGGTCTGCTCTCACGCCCGATGCCCCCACTTTACCCGCGTCGACTGCATCATCCCAGCTTACCGCCCCCACCGTCAGGTCCAGCCACGTATCGAGATCGATCTCGACAACGTTCGGCGGGGTGCCGCGAGTATGCCGTGGACCGGCAATGGCTTGGACGGCACCCACGTAGGGCACCCTGATCTCCACGGACTTCCCGGGGCTCAATGTCGCGATCTCTTCGAGTGCGCCGCGTCCCGCGGTGCGCTTCTCCCCCGCACTCAGCTCCTCACCAGCCACGTAGCGCCCAATGATCCCATCGAGTACTGCCGGTTCAATCCGCCTTCTCATTCCACCAGGATAGCTTCCCCGGCGCGCAGGGTCGTTTCGGCAATAGCTGAGGCGCCCACTTTCGTGGGCGCCTCAGGCTTGTGTCTTCTCGCAGCCTGCCTCCTAGCGGAGGCCTGGCAGCGTTAGCTCATTAGCGGCGTACTGCCGGGGTGTCGATCTCATCGCCGTCCCAGTCGCCGACGAATGCATCGTCGCCGGTACGGCCGTAGTTGAGGACGAGGTCGGCGTTGCCGCCGGCCAGGTCGTTCTTCATGAACCAGGTGTGGCCACGGCGAAGCGCGAACGAATCACCGTCGTTACCATCCCAGTCACCGGCGAAGACCTCGTCGCTTGCGCGACCGTAGTGGAACTCAACGTCGGCGTTACCGCCGGTCATCGTGTTCTTGACGAAGAAGGTGTCGCCGCGGCGGACAGCGAGGGTGTCTTCACCATCGTTATCCCAGTCGCCTGAGTAAACCTCATCGGCGTCACGGCCGTAGTTGATGACGGCGTCAGCCTGGCCACCGGTCAGGTCGTTCTTGATGAAGTAGGTGTCACCGCGACGGACAGCGAGGGTATCCACGCCGTCACCGTCCCAGTCACCCACGAGAACAACGTCGTCGTCACGGCCGTAGCGGAGTTCGACATCGGCCTGGCCACCAACAAGGGAGTTCTTGAAGTAGTAGGTGTGGCCGCGGCGGACCGCGAGGGTATCGGCGCCGTCACCGTCCCAGTCACCCACGAGAACAACGTCGTTGACACGTCCATAGGCGAACTCAATGGAGGCCTCGGAAGCGGTCCAGTCGTTGGAGACGTAGAACCACTTGCCGGGGATCGGCTCAGGCTTGGTATCGGAAACAAGAACCGTTACCGGGATCTCAACATCGGTGTCAACCGAGCCATCTTCGAAGGTCGTGACGATCCGCAGGACCGACTCTTCCGGAGCATCGGCCGGAAGGGCAGCCTCAACGGTTGCCTGACCGGTGTCGTCGATGCTGGAAGTGACGGTGGTGTCGATGTCGGCGGAACCAACCTCTTCACCGTTGAGGGACAGGGTGACCGTGGTCGGCTTCTCCTCGAATGCGGTGAACGCGAGCGAGGAAAGGGACACGTTGACGGTCTCGCCAGCGGCAAACTGCTGCTCACCGATCTCGAGGCCGATCGAACGCTGACCAGCGGGGATGGTGTCGCCGTGGCCCGCCTCAAGGTAGTCAACGTAGCCGTTCAGGTCGACGTAGCCGGTCTCGCGGAAGTTCGTGCCCTCGGTGAAAACGGTAAAGCCATCCTGGCCACCGAGGAGGAACGTGTTCGAAGCAATCGTGTAGGTAGCTGCCGGGTCAACGGCTTCACCGTCGATCCAAACACCGGTGATATCGCCACCATCGGCAGCGCTCGGATCGTACGTGTAGGTCACATTGTCCGACAGGCCAAGGCGGAGAACCGGACGGGACTCCTCGGGCTGGAACTGCTGCTCAAGCATGGTGTAAACCTGCTCGCCCGTGAGGTCGATCGTGCCGATCGTGTTGCCGAACGGCTGGGTCGTGTAGGCCTCGCCGTAGGTCACTTCACCATTGTCGTCCTGGTCCATGTCCGCACGGACACCACCCGGGTTGATGATGCCGAAGTCGGCTCCCATATCGAAGTTCTCCGCAGTGAACAGTGCGGCGTTGGCAAGGTGGTTGCCCATCGACGACTCGGTGCCGCGGTTCGCACCGGGATCCGTTCCATCATTGGTGCCGCGCCATGCATTATCAGTGATCTCAGCGAGGACCTCGGCGCCAAGCACCTCGGCCTCGGCGACAGCGTCATCAACGAGTGCCTCGATGTCGGGGTCTGCCGCAACGGTCTCGTCAAGCTCGACGATCTCGGTGAGGACAATGTCAGCACCGTCAGCGGCGAGGAGGATGCGGGCGTGAGCAAAGTTCTTGCCGTATTCGCCAGCCTGGAGGATCGGGGCGCCACCGTCGGTGGTGTCCTCCGAAACGATGTGGGTGTGGCCAGCAAAGACCAGGTCGACGTTCTCGTCGAGACCCTTCGCGAAGGTGTCACCCTCGTGGAACAGGGAGACAACGATGTCGGCTTCGCCGTTGGCGTCATCGCCGTCCTTGAGGTCGGCAGCAATGTCGTTGGTGACAGCAACCGGATCGTTGAAGGTCAGGCCAGCAATGCCGTCCTTGGAGACGATCGTCGGGGTGGTTTCGGTGACGGTGCCAATAAAGGCAACGTTCACGCCATCGATATCAACGATGTCGTACGGTGGCTCCGCAATCTCCTCTGCACCGTCGACGTTTGCACCGAGGTAGGAGAAGTCGACATCGGGGATCACACGGTCCCGAAGGTCCGCATAGCCCTGGTCAAACTCGTGGTTACCAACCGCCGACACGTCGAGGCCCATGGCATCGAGAATGTCGAGAGTGGGCTGATCGTTGGCGATCGAGGAGACATAGGCCGAGCCGCCAATGTTGTCGCCAGCGGACACGAAAAGCGTGTTGTCATTGTTGGCGCGGATCTGATCGATCTGCGTCTTCAGGAACGGAGCAGTCTCGATGTAACCGTGGAAATCGGTGATACCGACAATGTCGAGAGCCTGTACGCCGCCGGCAATCTCAACCGGAAGGGCGAAGTCGGTGTCGACCGAGCCATCTTCATAGGTCGTGACGATGCGAAGCTCAGCTTCGTCGGCAACAACCGCGGGGATGGTTGCCTCAACGGTTGCGGTACCGGTGTCGTCGATGCTGGAAGTGACGGTGGTGTCGATGTCGGCGGAACCGACCTCGACACCGTCAATCGAGAGCGTGACCGTGGTCGGCTTCTCCTCGAATGCGGTGAACGCGAGCGAGGAGAGCTCAATGTCGAGCGTGCCACCGGCAACCAGCTCGGTCTCGTCAAAGACAAGGCCAATGGAACGCTGACCAGCGGGGATCGTCTCGCCGTTGCCTGCACGCAGGTAGTCCACGTAGCCGTTCAGGTCGACGTAGCCGGTCTCGCGGAGGTTCGTGCCCTCGGTGAAAACGGTGAAGCCATCCTGGCCACCGAGGAGGAACGTGTTCGAAGCAATCGTGTAGGTAGCTGCCGGGTCAACGGCTTCGCCGTCGATCCAAACACCGGTGATATCGCCACCATCGGCAGCGCTCGGATCGTACGTGTAGGTCACATTGTCCGACAGGCCAAGGCGGAGAACCGGACGGGACTCCTCGGGCTGGAACTGCTGCTCAAGCATGGTGTAAACCTGCTCGCCCGTGAGGTCGATCGTGCCGATCGTGTTGCCGAACGGCTGGGTCGTGTAGGCCTCGCCGTAGGTCACTTCACCATTGTCGTCCTGGTCCATGTCCGCACGGACACCACCCGGGTTGATGATGCCGAAGTCGGCTCCCATATCGAAGTTCTCCGCAGTGAACAGTGCGGCGTTGGCAAGGTGGTTGCCCATCGACGACTCGGTGCCGCGGTTCGCACCGGGATCCGTTCCATCATTGGTGCCGCGCCATGCATTATCAGTGATCTCAGCGAGGACCTCGGCGCCAAGCACCTCGGCCTCGGCGACAGCGTCATCAACGAGTGCCTCGACATCAACATCGGGGGTTACCGTCTCATCGAGGGCAACAATCGCCTGTGAATCAATGGTGATGGTGCCGTCAACCGCAACCGTCAGGGAGGCGTGAGCAAAGTTCTTGCCGTATTCGCCAGCCTGGAGGATCGGGGCGCCACCGTCGGTGGTGTCCTCGGAAACGATGTGGGTGTGGCCAGCAAAGACCAGGTCGACGTTCTCGTCGAGACCCTTCGCGAAGGTGTCACCCTCGTGGAACAGGGAGACAACGATGTCGGCTTCGCCGTTGGCGTCATCGCCGTCCTTGAGGTCGGCAGCAATGTCGTTGGTGACAGCAACCGGATCGTTGAAGGTCAGGCCAGCAATGCCGTCCTTGGAGACGATCGTCGGGGTGGTTTCGGTGACGGTGCCAATAAAGGCAACGTTCACGCCATCGATATCAACGATGTCGTACGGTGGCTCCGCAATCTCCTCTGCACCGTCGACGTTTGCACCGAGGTAGGAGAAGTCGACATCGGGGATCACACGGTCCCGAAGGTCCGCATAGCCCTGGTCAAACTCGTGGTTACCAACCGCCGACACGTCGAGGCCCATGGCATCGAGAATGTCGAGAGTGGGCTGATCGTTGGCGATCGAGGAGACATAGGCCGAGCCGCCAATGTTGTCGCCAGCGGACACGAAAAGCGTGTTGTCATTGTTGGCGCGGATCTCATCGATCTGCGTCTTCAGGAACGGAGCAGTCTCGATGTAACCGTGGAAATCGGTGATTCCGACGAGGTCAATCGTGACAGGCTCGGTATTGGTGTTCTGGGGTTCAACCGCGACATCCTGCGGTTCGGTCGTCGTCTCCTGCGGCGCAACGCTTCCGGTGTTCTCGGAGTCGTCCTCCACCGGCGCGGCGGCTGCCGGGACAGAAAGTCCCACAGCGGCCAGGGCAACGGTGGCAGCCACAGCGATGGGGCGTCTGGTGCCCTGTAGGTGAATTCGCATCACTTACGTCCTTATCACTGGGTAAACATATGACACACTTAACATACACGTAAGCAGTGAACATCGGGTTAAAACTGGGCAGATGGGGATCGACTAAATAACCCCCTATGATGATCGTGATAACCAGTTGTTTCGATCCAACACAGTCAGCGAATGAAGCATCCTGACAACCACAGCAACAAGGCATGAATGCAGATCGGGAAGGAACGGCACATGCAAGCGTCACTCACCCTCACGGGGACACCAGTAGTACCGGGAATTTCGTACGCAAAGACCGCGTGGGCCAGAGTCGTCCCCGAGCCAGCCGACACCGCGCCCGACCTTCCCGAATCAGAACGCGACGCTGAGAACGAACGCTTCCTCGCCGCCTCCGAGGCCGTAGCGGACCGCCTTCTCACCCGAGCCGCAAACACCGTTGGAACAGCCTCCGATATTCTCGCTGTCTCCGCAGGCTTCGCCAAAGACAAGGGATGGCGGAAGGAGGTGTCCAAGCGAATAGCTAACGGCACTCCTCCCGTTCAGGCCGTCACTCAAGCAACCCAAATGTTCGTGGACGTGTTCCGCGCCCAGGGCGGGCTCATGGAAGAGCGGATCACCGACCTGGTTGACATGCGCAATCGCGTCATCGCCGAGCTCGAAGGGCACCCCGAACCCGGGATCCCCACGCCCGACGAACCCATCATCCTCCTCGCCGATGATCTGGCACCCGCCGACACTGCCGGTCTCGACCCGGAACTCATTCTCGGCATTATCACCCGGCTGGGCGGGCCAACCTCCCACACGTCGATCATCTGTCGTCAGCTCTCCATCCCCTGCATCGTTGCCGCACGGGACCTGGAGAAGATCCCCGAAGATTCCATGATCATCATGGATGGCGATTCCGGCGAATACTCGCTCGATCCGGACGTTGAACTCGCCACAACCCTCTCAGAAGACGACGCGAAGAGGCGCGCACATGCGAGGGAATGGACCGGCCCCGCACAGACCAAGGACGAGCATCCCGTCGAACTGCTCGCCAACATCCAGGACCGGGCCGGCGCGGAACGTGCCGAGGCCTCTCAAGCAGCCGGAATCGGCCTGTTCCGCACCGAGCTCTCATTCCTCAACACCCCGACCGAACCCAGCATTGATGAGCAGACGGACCTGTACCGCAGCGTCTTTGGACGTTTCCCCGGTGCCAAGATCGTTGTTCGAACCCTCGATGCCGGATCCGATAAACCTGTTGCTTTCGCTTCTGTACCGAACGAAGAAAACCCTGCTCTCGGCGTGCGCGGCCTGCGCACCTCCGGGATCGACGAAGGCCTCCTCACGCGTCAGATCGATGCGATCGTCACCGCCTCCGCGGAACACGATGGCCCGAACTGGATCATGGCGCCCATGGTCTCCACCGTGTCAGAGGCCCGCTGGTTTGCCGGCCTTATTCGAGAGCGCGGCCTCAAGGCCGGAATCATGATCGAAGTACCGGCAGCGGCAATCATGATCGACCAGTTCCTCGAAGAAGTTGATTTCGTGTCGCTTGGAACAAATGATCTCACCCAGTACGTCATGGCAGCGGACCGCGGCAACGCTAACCTCGCGACCTACACCGACAACTGGCAGCCCGCCGTTCTCACCCTGATCAATCAAGTTGCCCAGGCCGGCGTCCGGCACGGCAAGCCC
Source organism: Flaviflexus ciconiae (assembly GCF_003971195.1). NCBI lineage: Bacteria > Bacillati > Actinomycetota > Actinomycetes > Actinomycetales > Actinomycetaceae > Flaviflexus > Flaviflexus ciconiae. The sequence goes on from NZ_CP034593.1 coordinate 1,833,590, forward strand.
GTTGGCGTCTGCGGCGAAGCCGCGGCCGACCCGAATCTCGCCGCCGTCCTCATCGGCATGGGAGTCACATCGCTTTCCATGGCTCCGGGTGCCATCGCCTACGTCGGATCCCGACTCTCCGAAGTCACCCTTCAGCAGTGCCGGGAAGCAGCCGAGGCCGTCCTGCACGCACCCGACCCAATCAAGGCCCGCCAGACCGCCATCGCCATCCTGCAGGGCAAGGGCACGTCCGCCTAGCCGCACCCGTCCATCGATCCCGAGGCACCAGGTCAGCACTGGCTCCTCGGGATCGATCTATTGCGCACATTTTGTCAGCACGGCCCGAGGGCGTTCCAATATGAGTGTCGGGGTGAGGCGAGTTTCCTCGCTTCACCCCGACACCTCTGTGCTCTTCGCTGTTTGAACGAGACTTACGTTGCTTAGACGACGCCCTGGTCGAGCATTGCTTCGGCCACCCGGACGAAGCCTGCAGCGTTGGAGCCTACGACATAGTCGTCGGGGCGGCCCGTGTACTTCTCGGACGCTTCGACGCACTGGCGGTGAATGTCCTGCATGATCGAGTCGAGACGGTCGGCAATATCTTCGCGGGTCCAGGACTGGCGTGCAGAGTTCTGCTGCATTTCCAGGGCGGAGACGGCAACGCCACCGGCATTGGCTGCCTTGCCTGGGCCGTACAGCAGGTCGGCGGCCTCGAACACCTCAATACCCTCGGCATCGGTCGGCATGTTGGCACCCTCGGCAACGGCCTTGACGCCGTTCTTGACGAGCGTGCGGGCATGGTCGCCGTCAATTTCGTACTGGGTAGCGCACGGGAGAGCAACGTCAACGGGGACGTCCCAGACGGCGCCGTCGGTGTGGAGATCAGCGGAGGGGCGTTCCTTCACGTAATCGGCAACCCGTCCGCGGCGAACATCCTTGATTTCCTTGAGTAGCTCAAGGTCGACGCCTTCGGCGTCGTAGACCCAGCCGGACGAGTCGGAGAAGGTGACGGGCTTGGCGCCGAGCGCAAGAAGCTTCTCAATCGAGTAGATGGCGACGTTACCGGAACCGGATACGGAAACCGTCTGACCTTCAAAGTCTTCGCCGCGGGTCTGTAGCATTTCGCGGGTGAAGGCGACCAGGCCATAGCCGGTGGCCTCGGTGCGGATCAGCGACCCGCCCCATCCCAGGCCCTTACCGGTGATCATGCCGGCTTCGAAGCTGCCGACGAGGCGCTTGTACTGGCCGAACAGGTAGCCGATCTCACGTCCGCCCACACCAATGTCACCGGCAGGGATATCGACCTTGGAGCCGACGTGGCGGTACAGGCCGGTCATGAAAGACTGGCAGAACCGCATGATTTCGTTGTCTGAACGGCCGTGCGGGTCGAAGTCCGAGCCGCCCTTGCCGCCGCCGATCTGCTGGGCGGTGAGAGCATTCTTGAAGATCTGCTCGAAGCCCAGGAATTTCACGATTGATGCGGAGACCGTCGGATGGAAACGGAGACCGCCCTTGATCGGGCCCAGGGTCGAGTTGAACTGGACACGGTAGCCGCGGTTGACGTGGTACACGCCACCATCGTCAACCCAGGGAACACGGAAGTGGATCATCCGCTCCGGTTCGACAATGCGCTCAAGAATGGCAAAATCCCGGTACTCGGGATGCTGCTCGAGCACAGGGGCGAGCGAATCCAGAACGCCAGTGACGGCTTCATGGAATTCCTTCTCACCGGGGTTGCGTACAGCCAGTTCCCTACGGACTGACTCGATGTAATCATTCGCAGTGCTACTCATGACTGACACGCTAGTTCATGAACGGAAACCAGGTCGATACTGTCCACTGCGAAATATTCCACATTTCGTTGAGTTTGCGCTGATCGCGGCTTATGAAACGGACAGTACGAGAAAATTGGCGGAAATAAAGCCCTCCCCCACGATCTTTTTCCTTGAAGCAAGGAGACCAATCGTGAGGGAGGGCACTTTACGCCTTCATTCCGCGCGTGACAAGAGTCAGTTCTGCGGTGCTCGAGGAGCGGGACCGACAAGCTCGTCGATGAGGAACGAGTAGATTTCCTCGCCCTGGATTACGAGCCTGTCACCGCCGGTCGTGCCGATTCTTGCCGCCACAACACCCTCGGCTTCCGCCGCTGCGTGGACCGCGGGAAGCAGGTGTTCGGGAACAGCAATGACTGCACGAGCCTGCGACTCAGAGAAGAGTGCCGTGAAGTCATCGGCACCGAGCTTCTGCAGGTCGATCGAGGCACCAATCCGGTAGCGCAGCACCATGTCGGTGAGCGTCTGGACAAGTCCACCATTCGACACGTCGTGAGCGGCCTTGGTGACATCGGCTTCCGCGAGCGCAACCAGAACGTTGCCCAGCGCGACTTCCTGCGCCAAGTCAACCTTCGGGGGCAGGCCACCGAGGTGGTCGTGGATGGTGCGAGCCCATGCGGAACCGTCGAGTTCGTCCGCGACCTCGCCCAGTGCCAGGATTGCAAGCCCTTCTTCCGTCCATCCGGAGGGACGTGCCGTCTTGACGTCATCGAGGACGCCGAGCATGGCAACGACCGGAGTGGGGTTGATGGACTCGTCGCCCGACGAGTTGTAGAGGGAGACGTTGCCGCCGGTAACGGGGATCCCAAGTTCCACGCAGCCGTCCGCGAGGCCTTCCATGGCCTGCACGAGCTGCCACATCAGGTCCGGGTCCTCGGGGTTACCGAAGTTCAGGCAGTCGGAGATCGCAATCGGCTTCGCACCGACCGTGGCGACGTTCCGGTAGGACTCCGCGAGTGCGTGACGGGCACCTTCGTACGGGTCGAGCTTCGTGAACCAGCCGTTGGCATCCGTCGCAACGGCCACCCCGCGTCCGGTTTCTTCGTCGACGCGGATGACCCCGGCATCGTCCGGCTGCGCCAGAGCGGTATTGCCGCGAACGAAGCGGTCGTACTGGCTGGTCACCCAGTCCTTCGGAGCCTGGTTCGGGGAGTGCAGGACGCGGATGAGCTGCTCGCGTAGTTCACCACCCGCGGCGGGGCGTTCCAGCTTCTCGCTCGTATCGGCCTGGAGGGTGTCCTGCCAGTCGGGGCGGGCGTAGGGACGGTCGTAGACCGGTCCATCAACGGCAACCGTCTTTGGGTCCACGTCAACGATCCGGTGGCCGTTGTGGTCGATGGTCAGGCGTCCGTCACCGGTCACCTCACCGATCACGGAGGCCTCCACTTCCCACTTGTCGATGATCTTCATGAACTCATCGAGACGCTCGGGGGCCACCACCGCCATCATCCGCTCCTGGGATTCCGACATGAGGATCTCGCCAGCATTCAGGGTGGAGTCGCGCAGGAGGACCTCTTCCAGGTTCACGTGCATACCCGAATTGCCGTTCGCGGCAAGCTCCGAGGTGGCGCAGGAAATACCTGCAGCACCAAGGTCCTGAATGGCCTCGACGAGACCGTTCTGGAACAGCTCGAGGCAGCATTCGATGAGGATCTTCTCCATGAAGGGGTCGCCCACCTGAACCGAGGGACGCTTGGTTGGCATGCCGCCCTCGAAGGCCTCCGAAGCAAGAATCGAGGCGCCGCCGATACCGTCGCCGCCCGTGCGGGCACCGAACAGCACAACCTTGTTGCCCGCACCTTCGGCATTGGCCAGGTGAATGTCCTCGTGGCGGAGCACGCCTACCGCGAGCGCGTTAACGAGCGGGTTGCCCTGGTAGGACGAATCGAACTCGACCTCGCCACCGATGTTTGGCAGGCCAAGGGAGTTGCCGTAGCCCGCAATACCGGCGATGGCACCGTTGGCCACGCGCCACGTGTCCGGCTCGTTCGGGTCACCGAAGCGAAGCTGATCCATGACGGCAACGGGGCGGGCACCCATGGCGATGATGTCGCGGACGATACCGCCCACGCCGGTGGCCGCGCCCTGGTAGGGCTCCACGTAGGACGGGGAGTTGTGGGACTCGACCTTGAAGGTCACCGCCCATCCGTCACCCACGTCCACAACGCCAGCGTTCTGGCCCATGCCAACAAGAAGATGTTTGCGCATCTCATCCGTGGTCTTCTGACCGAACTGGGCGGACAGGTGCTTCTTGGAAGACTTGTAGGAGCAGTGCTCCGACCACATCACGGAGTACATGGCGAGCTCGGCGTTCGTTGGGCGCCTGCCCAGCAGGTCCTTGATTCGCGCGTATTCGTCATCCTTTAGGCCGAGGGCCGCGTACGGCATCTCCTCGTCCGGAGTGGACGCAGCATTGTCGACAGTATCGTGAATCATCGCAGAACCCCCATGAGCGACTGGAAGATCGGAAGGCCATCAACGCCGGTGCGGATGCCATCAGCTCCGTCGGGACCGAAGCCAGCCTCAACGGCATGTTCCGGGTGCGGCATGAGGCCAACAATGGTGCCGGCCTCGTTCGTGATTCCCGCAATGTCATTGCGGGACCCGTTCGGGTTCACATCGAGGTAACGGAAGACAACGCGACCCTCACCCTCCAGCTCCTCAATCGTGGAGTCGTGCGCCTGGAAAGAGCCCTCGCCGTTCTTCAACGGAATAACAATCTCGGCATTCTCATCGAATGCTGAGGTCCACGAAGTGCGGTTGTTCTCGACCCGCAGCTTCTGCTCCCGGCAAATGAATTTCTGGTGGTCGTTACGCACGAGTGCGCCGGGAAGCAGCCCCGCCTCGCACAGCACCTGGAAGCCGTTGCAGATACCCAGGACCGGCATACCTGACTTGGCGCGGTCAATCACGGACGACATGACCGGGGCGAGCGCAGCGATTGCGCCACACCGCAGGTAGTCACCGTAGGAAAAACCTCCGGGGATGATAACGGCATCGACTCCCTTGAGATCGGAATCTGCATGCCACAGTTCGACTGCTTCGCCGCCAGCAAGCTTCACGGCCCGGCGTGCGTCCCCCTCATCAAGCGACCCGGGGAAGGTGATGACACCGACTTTCACTGTTCCTCCGCATATACGCCGACAACGTCTTCGATCACGGGATTGGACAGGACCGTCTCGGCGGCCTTCTTGGCGGCCTCAAGGTCCGCCTCTGTGACGTCGCCTTCAACGGTCAACTCGAACCGCTTTCCCTGGCGAACATCGGTAAAAATGTTAAGACCCTGGTGTGGCAGGGCCCCGGCGATAGCCTTTCCTTGCGGATCAAGGATTTCAGGCTTTGGCATGACTTCTACAATGATGCGTCCCATGGGATCAACTGTAGCGTCAACAGGTTCGATATCGCTTCGCAGTCTGCCCTGCGAGCCAGAAACCGTCACCGCTCACAGCGGTGCCATTTGCTCGGTGCCTATTTCTTCCAGGTGCGCCCGGTGAGCCGCTCGTACGCCAGGATGTAGCGTTCGCGAGTCTTGTCAACGATGTCTGCAGGAAGCTCCGGCGGCGCCGAATCCTGATCCCAGTCGGACTCTTCCGAAGTCAGCCAGTCGCGAATGAACTGCTTATCCAGGGACGGCTGGGGTTTGCCGGGCTCGTAGATCGACGCATCCCAGAAGCGCGACGAGTCCGGGGTGAGAATCTCATCCGCAAGGATCAGCTCCTTCTCACCCGGCTGGAGACGATATCCGAACTCGAACTTCGTATCGGCAAGAATGACACCCTTTTCCTTCGCGATCTCCCGTGCCCGCGTGTAGAGAGCAATCGACTTTTCACGAAGCTGAAGGGCAGTTCCGGTGCCGACCCGATCCTTGACCTCTTCGAAGGTGATGTTCTCGTCGTGCTCTCCGACCTGCGCCTTCGCGGCGGGAGTGAAGATTGGCTCGGGAAGCTCATCGCATTCCTCAAGGCCCTCGGGAAGCTCAACGCCGCATATGCTACCGGTCTCCCGGTATTCGGCAAGGCCGGAACCCGCAATGTAGCCGCGAACCACGCATTCGATCGGCACCATTTGAAGACGCTCGGTAATCATCGAGCGACCCTTGACCGTTTCCGGCACCTCGACCGACACGAAGTGGTTCGCGGTGACATCGGAAAGCTGATCAAACCACCAGAGGGTCATCGACGTGAGAATCCGTCCCTTGTCTGGAATCGGGCTCGGAAGCACGTGGTCGAAGGCAGAGATGCGATCGGACGCCACGATGAGAAGTGCGTCGCGCCCAGAATGCGCAGACAGGTCAGCCGGAGCGTACAGGTCCCGGACCTTGCCGGACGTAAGATGCGTCCAGCCGCGAAGATTCTCATACGGCGTCTTAGTCATACGAGTATTGTCCCACGAAAACCGGCATTATGCGCCCCTAACTTTAAGCGTCCCAAACCCGCGATTTAAGCCCCTGGCCTGCGGAAAGACCTCAGAACTCAAGAGAATCTTGAGCCTCTGGGACGAAGGTGCCGCATAGGGCGTCACAGCAGTCCGTCAATGACCTCACTAGGTCAAATGACGTTATCTGGATGCTCTTGTCCGATATTGATATCGATCTCGGGTAGTTAGACTCCCGCAGCAATATCGGTACGGTACTGCGCACCCTCAAAGGGCACGATCTTCGCGTAGGCGTCCTCCCGAGCAGCCGCTACCGTCTCACCAAAGCCTCGGACGCACAGCACGCGCCCGCCGTTCGTGACAATCTGGTCGTCCTTGCGGGTCGTACCGGCGTGAATCAGATCGGGAGCATCCTCGATCTGGTCGCCGAGCTGGAGCTTGCCCGGGTATCCCGCGCTGGCCAAAACAACGGTGACGACAGCTCCCGGATCCCAGTCGAGCGGGGCAAGCTGGTGAAGCTTGCCGGTGGCAGCAGAGTAGAGCAACTCCGACAGCGGCGTCTTGAGCCGCGGCAGAACCGCCTGCGTCTCCGGATCCCCGAAACGAACATTGAACTCGATAACTCGAATGCCGCGCTCGGTGAGCGCAAGACCGACGTACAGGATCCCGACGAACGGGGTTCCCTGCCTTTCCATTTCACGCACCACCGGGTAGGCAACGCGCTCGAGAACTTCCTCGGTCAGGTTCTCGGGAGCCCAGGGAAGCGGCGAGTACGATCCCATGCCACCCGTATTCGGCCCCTCATCCCCATCCTTCAGACGCTTATAGTCCTGCGCCGGCTCAAGGGGAACCACCGTCTTACCGTCGCAGACGCACAGGAGCGAAACTTCCGGACCGTCCAGGAACTCTTCGATAACAACAGAACCGCCCTGGTCAATGCAGTGGTAGGCGTGTTCCTTTGCCTCTTCCAGATCCGTTGTCACAACAACTCCCTTGCCCGCGGCTAGGCCATCGTCCTTGACGACATAGGGAGCCGGGAACATCTGCAGCGCCTCATCGGCCTGCTCGCGGGTCGAGCACACGTGGGCAAGAGCCGTGGGGACCTCGGCAAGCGCCATGATCTGCTTCGCAAATGCCTTTGAGCCTTCGAGCTTGGCGGCGCCACCCGACGGGCCAAAGACCGCAATCTCGGCTTCCCTCAAGTCATCGGCCACACCCGCAACAAGGGGCGCCTCGGGGCCGATGACGACGAGATCCACAGCCTTTCGGCGAGCAATCTCAACCATGTCAACGCCGTTGAGAATATCGCCCGCAATGCATTCGGCGTTCGCAATCGATTCGATACCCGGGTTGCCTGGAACGGCGACAAGTTCTTCAACGTGAGGGGCGAGTGCAAGCGCCAGGGCATGCTCGCGGCCGCCCGAACCGAGGAGGAGAATCTTCATAGCATGAGCCTACCTGCGCCTCCGCCATGACGCGGTACTCGCGCGCATTTCGATCACCAGATGAACAGGGTAATGACCGCAAATTCGGATAGCGGCCACGGCACTTCTTCACTATTCCCGGCACACATCTAACCGCTAATTATCCCCCACCAATCCTCGCCCTCACCTTTCTGCTACCTATCAGCAGAAACAGGAAGCGGCAGGCGCCGAAGCACCTGCCGCTAACCTATGCGAAAGGATTAGTTAGTTACTTGCGTGCGGCCTCGATGCGGTCGCGGAACTCGCCGAGCTGGTTGGTGATGCCGGCCGGAACCTTGTCACCGAACTGCTTGAAGTACTCTTCGACCTGATCGATCTCGCTTGCCCAGGCATCCGGGTCGGTCTCGAAGAGCTTGTCCCAGGTCGCCTTGTCGACATCGGTACCGTCAAGGTTGAAGTCCTCAAACTTGGGGTAGCGACCGGTGATGCCGTCGACTGCCTCGACCCTGCCGTCTGCACGGCGGACGATCCAGTCAAGTACGCGGGAGTTGTCGCCGAAGCCGGGCCACATGAACTTGCCGTCCTCGTCCTTACGGAACCAGTTAACCTGGTAAACCTTGGGGAACTTGTCGCCAAGTTTGGCTTGCATCTCCGTCCAGTGGCCCCAGTAGTCGGCCATGTTGTAGCCGCAGAAGGGAAGCATGGCGAAGGGGTCGTGGCGGAGCGAGCCAGCCTTGACGTCCGTAGCGGCAGCGGTGACCTCGGAGGCAACCGATGCGCCGATGAAGACGCCGTGGTCTGCCGAGTACTGCTCTGCTACCAGCGGGACGTTGGTAGCGCGACGGCCGCCGAACAGGATCGCGTCAACCGGAACACCCTCGGGCGCCTCCCAGTCGGGCGAGATGATCGGGCACTGCGAAGCCGGAACGGTGAAGCGGGAGTTCGGGTGAGCGGCAAGCTTGCCTGCCTCCGCGTCTGCCTTCGTGAAGTCGTTGCCGTGCCAGTCGATCAGGTGATCGGGCATCTCGCCGTCGATACCCTCCCACCAGACATCGCCATCGTCGGTCAGTGCGACGTTGGTGAAGATGGAGTTGGCGCGAGCCGTGTCCATTGCCATCGGGTTGGTGTCGTAGGAGGTGCCGGGAGCAACGCCGAAGAAGCCAGCCTCGGGGTTGATCGCACGGAGACGACCCTCCTCATCCGGGCGCATCCAAGCAATGTCGTCACCGATCGTCTCAACCTTGTAGCCCTCAATGGTGGGCTGCAGCATGGCAAGGTTCGTCTTGCCACAGGCCGAGGGGAAGGCAGCGGTTACGTGGAACTGCTTGCCGGTTGCCTCTTCGGTCAGGCGGAGGATCAGCATGTGCTCTGCCATCCAGCCATCGCGGCGAGCCATGGTGGAGGCGATGCGGAGTGCGTAGCACTTCTTGCCTAGCAGGGCGTTGCCGCCGTAGCCCGAACCGTAGGACCAGATCTCGTTGGTCTCGGGGAAGTGAGTGATGTACTTTTCGTCGTTGCAGGGCCAGGACGTATCGGGGCGCTCATTGCCCTCTGCATCGACCAGCGGGTAGCCGACCGAGTGAACGGCGGGGACCCATTCGCCGCCCTTGCCAATGAGCTCGAGCGCCGGGGTGCCCATGCGGGTCATGATTCGCATGTTGACGACAACGTATGGGGAGTCGGTGAGCTCGATGCCGAGCTGCGAAATCGGGCCGCCCACCGGGCCCATCGAGAACGGAATGACGTACATGGTGCGGCCGCGCATCGCGCCGTCGAAGACACCCTTGAGGGTCTCCTTCATTTCCTTAGGGTCCGCCCAGTTGTTGGTCGGGCCAGCATCCTCTTCCTTTTCGGAGCAGATGTAGGTCCGCGACTCAACACGCGCAACGTCGGACGGCAGGGAACGAGCAAGGAACGAGTTCGGACGCTTCTCCGGGTTCAGGCGAGTGAACATACCCGACTCAACCATCTGCCCCGTGAGCAGATCCCATTCTTCGTCGCTACCGTCGACCCAGAAAATGTCCTTCGGCTTTGCCAGGTTCGCCACCTCGGCTACCCAGGCAACAAGATCGGCCGGAGCAATCTCCGGGGCCTCTGCCTTGACACTCTCGGCGGTGTAGGTCTTGTCAGTCATCGCGCTTCCTCCTAGAAACTAGGCGATGGTCTTTTTCCTTTATTGGTTAAGTACCACTTATGATTATTCCGGTTAAAAATCGCCCAACGGTGGGACTATTGGCATTATTTCGCTGGGAAATGAATTGGGACTCTCGACCTAATCGACCCTTCCATGTTGTCCCATTTGTCCATCAAATAATCTCAAATGGGCTTTTGTAGCAACCCCACTGAAACAACACCCAAACTGGCCAGTAATTTGTCCGATGAGTTATTAAATCGCATATAAAAGCATCCGATTTGTCCTGTTTGATCATCTCATCGTTACCGATCGGTAAGGTCCGCGGGTCGAATTCGGCAAATTGGTAGAACTCCCCAAGGTTTTGTTCACAGATTCAGCAGTTCTCCGCTTAGTCTGGACCTCATAGCCGAGAGCTCACGCACCGGCATTCTGAAAGGACAACAATGAAAACCCGCACCAAGAAAGCATTGGCCATAGCAGCCGTTGCACCGACCATGCTGGTCCTCTCAGCATGCCGGATGGAATCAATCATCGAAATCAATGAAGATGGCTCCGCCAACGTCATCATGGAGATGGAAGACACCCAAGGCATGATGGCCGGCATGGGTTACACCTGCGACCAGGTCTTCGAAGAGATGGGCCTCTCCGAAGAGGATGAAGCAGAGTACGTCGTCGAGGACATCTCCGGCGAGAACCTCGCATGCCGTCTCACCGCGAACAGCATGGAGAACGTCGTTGATGGCGAGACCCTGATCGACAACGGTGACTCCTACACGTTCCTCATGGAGGGCGACCCCTCGATGAGCATGGAAGAGATCCCGCCGGAGATGGGCACCTTCGAGTTCATCATCACGATCCGCATGCCCGGAGAGATCGTTGAGGCCACCAACGGCGGCCAGATCGATGGAAACTCCGTTAGCTACAACGATCTTGAGGTCATGGCCCAGGGCTTCGAGGTTACCGGCATGAAGTCCGGTGGCGCCACCAACGGCGGCAACCAGGGCGGCAACGAAGGTGGCAATGATGGCGGCTCCGACCATGGCACCGGAAATGAAGGTGGCAACGAGGGTACCGACGACGGCACCGGCAACAACGACGGCGTCCCCGGTCCGGATACCGGTAACGACGACGGCACCTCAAACAACGATGGCGATGACACCGGTAGCAACGGTGACGACACCACCAGTAACGAGGCCGACGACGCTAGCGACTCCGATGAAGAGGGCGGCTTCCCGATGTGGGCATGGTTCGCCATCGGTGGCGGCGCCATCGTCATCATCGGCCTTGTCGCTTGGATGATTGCCCGCGGCAACAAGAACAAGAACCAGGGCGGCCCCTACGGTCCCGGTGGCGGCTACGGGGGTCCCCAGGGTGGTTACGGAGCCCCGCAGCAGTACGGTGGCCCCCAGGGCGGCCAGCAGTACGGCGGACCCCAGGGTGGACAGTACGGCGGTCCTCAGGGCGGCCAGTACGGTGGCCCGCAGCAGGGCGGCCAGCCTCCTCAGGGAGGCCAGGGCAACTGGGGATGATCCCCCAGAGCGGTAACTGTATCCGGTAGGACCCACAGCGATCGCTAACTCTTGGGGAGGGCAGGTGCACACGGCACCTGCCCTCCCCCTTTTACTACCATGACCGCCGCGCTCTGTTGAGGCTCTCCGTTTATCGCTACCCCGTTAATCGCTACCTCGCTATTACCGTTGCCGCTCCCGTTTATCACTCCTCCTCTAGCGCCTGTCGGACCGCTTCCCGCTTTGCGTAGAGAAAAGCCGAAGGGCGCCACAGTCAGTAACCGTGGCGCCCTTCGTGCCAGTTGTTCAGTTCTCGTCGCTGCGACGAATCACCCTTGCTCTTATATGAGAGGGTGGCGGACGATGGTCTGCTCGCGGCCGGGGCCAACACCGATCGAGGAGATCTGGGCGCCGGACATTTCCTCGAGGGCAATGACGTAGTCCTGTGCGTTCTTCGGGAGATCCTCGAAGTTCCGCACGTCGGAAATGTCTTCCTGCCAGCCCGGGAAGTACTCGTAGATCGGCTTCGCATGGTGGAAGGATGTCTGATCCGCCGGCATGTCCTCGTGACGAACACCGTCAACGTCGTATGCCACGCAGACCGGGATCTGATCAAGGGTGGAGAGAATGTCGAGCTTCGTGAGCACGATATCGGTCAGCGAGTTGACGCGGGTCGCGTAGCGGGCGATCACGGCGTCGTACCAACCGCAGCGGCGGGGACGTCCCGTTGTCGTTCCGAACTCTCCACCGCGTTCACGCAACCAGTCACCAGATTCGTCGTGAAGCTCCGTCGGGAAGGGACCCTCACCAACGCGGGTTATGTACGCCTTGGCAACGCCCACGACGCGGTCGATTCGGGTGGGGCCAACGCCCGAGCCTGTGCATGCGCCGCCCGCAGTTGCCGACGAGGACGTAACGAAGGGGTAGGTGCCGTGGTCGACATCAAGCATGGTGGCTTGGCCGCCCTCGAAGACAACGGTCTCACCGTTGTCGAGAGCATCGTTGAGAAGGTTGGTGACGTTCGCGACCATCGGCTTGATCCGATCGGCATACTTGAGGAGCTCCTCGGTGACGATGTCGATGTCAGCGGCCTTTGTGTTGAACACCTTAAGGAACAGGTGGTTCTTCTGATCGATTGCCGACTCCACCTTCTGACGCAGAATCGATGCGTCGAACAGGTCCTGGATGCGGATGCCGATGCGGTTCATCTTGTCTGCGTAGGTCGGACCAATGCCACGGCCCGTGGTACCGATCTTGCGGTTACCGAGGAAGCGCTCCGTGACCTTGTCGAGAGTCCGGTTGTACGAGGGAATGACATGAGCATTGGCAGACACCTTAAGCTTCGAGGTGTCGATTCCGCGCGACTCAAGCTCATCGACTTCCTGGAAGAGCACATCGAGATCAACAACAACACCACCACCGATGACCGGCGTGCACGAATCGGTGAGAGCACCAGCGGGAATAAGGTGAAGAGCGAACTTCTCACCATCAACCACGATCGTGTGGCCCGCATTGTTACCGCCGTTGAACTTCACGACATAGTCAACGTCCGTGCCGAGCTGGTCAGTGGCCTTACCCTTCCCTTCATCGCCCCATTGGGCGCCGATGACAATGAGTGCCGGCATGGTGATCTCCTTCAATGGTTTATACCGAGAGCGCGTTCATTCTAGTTCGGGCTGACTTACAAGACATCGGTGTCTCGCCCTGCAACCGCCTACGCAAGCATACAACCTGGTCAGACGGCGAGTGCTCTGCCAGCCTTATCTCACATCGACTCCAAGTTAAACAGGTAAACGCAGACGAATAGATAAGGACCTCGTGCAAAGTCGAGACCACCCCGAGGCGTGCGAAGTCCCGCTGAAGCAGTAGCAATCTCAACAGAGCAGTAAGGACCGGACTGTTCACATTTCTTGAGTTTTGAGATCGGTTGGCAACGTTGCTCAGAAGTTTCATTGATTCGCTCACAAACGAGCGTTTAGAGATCACCCAGAATGCCTAAAACTCGTAGCATTTACTTGCTGTTCACTGTCTTGACCTGGGCACTCATTCGCGACTTTCACCTACGTCCATTAACCTTGGAGGCAGGGCATTCTGCCGCCTTTCATCACTAAGGAGAAGTTGTGACCTCTGAACTAACCAATAGCCTCGGCGCATTTACCCGAGCCGTGGCTGGCCGCACTCCGGAATCATCGACACCGATGGAGCTTTGGACAGGCCTCTCTGCCAACATCGTTGACCTGATTGCCGACAAGTGGGAAAAGTCTGCAAAGCACGCCGCCACCGGCCGCCAACAGCACTACTTCTCGGCCGAGTTCCTCATGGGCCGTGCGCTGCTTAACAACCTGACCAACCTTGGTCTCGTCGATGAAGCTGCTGCCGCTGTTAAGGCTCACGGTGGGAACCTGACCGATGTTCTCGAGGCCGAGCACGACGCTGCTCTCGGTAACGGCGGCCTTGGTCGCCTCGCCGCCTGCTTCCTTGATTCTTGCGCCACCCTGGACCTTCCGGTGACGGGTTACGGCATCCTTTACCGCTACGGCCTGTTCAAGCAGCAGTTCTCGGATGGTTTCCAGGTTGAGCATCCGGACCCGTGGATGGAGGAGGGCTACCCCTTCGTAATCCGCCGCGAAGAAGAGGCACGCTACGTCAAGTTTGACGACATGGACGTGAGGGCTATTCCTTACGACATGCCGATCACCGGTTACGGCACCGACAATGTTGGCACCCTCCGTCTGTGGAAGTCGGAGCCCATGGAGGAGTTCGACTACGACGCCTTCAACTCGCAGCGTTTCACCGAGGCCATTGTTGAGCGTGAGCGCGTTGCCGACCTGTGCCGCGTTCTCTACCCGAACGACACCACGTACGAAGGCAAGATCCTTCGTGTCCGCCAGCAGTACTTCTTCGTTTCCGCTTCGCTCCAGGCGATGGTCGACAACTACGTCGAGAAGCACGGCACTGACTTCAGCAAGTTTGCTGAGTTCAACTGCATTCAGCTCAACGACACCCACCCGGTGCTCGCCATCCCCGAGCTCATGCGCATCCTCCTCGACGACCACGGCCTGACCTGGGAGGACGCCTGGGACATTACCCAGAAGACCTTCGCTTACACCAACCACACCACCCTCGCCGAGGCTCTGGAGACCTGGGAGTACTCAATCTTCCAGCAGCTGTTCGGCCGCGTTCTCGAGATCATTGCCGAGATTGACCGCCGCTTCCGTAACGACCTGGTAGGCCGTGGCATCTCCGAAGATCGGATCCACTACCTGGCACCGATCTCCGACGGTCGTATCCATATGGCTTGGATCGCCTGCTATGCCTCGTTCTCGATCAACGGCGTTGCCGCGATCCACACGAACATCCTGAAGAAGGACACGCTGAACGACTGGTACCAGCTGTGGCCCGAGAAGTTCAACAACAAGACAAACGGCGTAACCCCACGACGCTGGCTCAACCACGTCAACCCGCGTCTCGCACGCCTCCTGGATGCTCAGGTTGGTTCCGATGCCTGGGTCTCCGACCTGGATCTGCTCAAGCCGCTTGCCAAGAAGGCAACGCAGAAGAAGGTCCGCAAGGAGCTCATCAAGATCAAGCAGGCCAACAAGAAGGACTTCGCTGACTGGATTGAGAAGCGCCAGGGCATCACGATCAACCCGGATGCTGTCTTCGATGTTCAGATCAAGCGCCTGCACGAGTACAAGCGTCAGCTCCTCAACGCCTTCTATGTTCTCGACCGCTACTTCCAGATCAAGGACAACCCCACGCTTGACGTGGTTCCGTCCGTTGCAATCTTTGGTGCGAAGGCAGCCCCCGGCTACTACCGTGCCAAGGGCATCATCAAGCTGATCAACACGATCGCTGAGCTTGTGAACAACGACCCCGAGATTGGCGACAAGCTCAAGGTTGTATTCATCGAGAACTACAACGTCACCCCCGCCGAGAAGGTCATCCCCGCCGCAGATATCTCCGAGCAGATCTCCACGGCCGGCAAGGAAGCCTCCGGCACGGGCAACATGAAGTTCATGATGAATGGCGCGCTGACCCTCGGCACCCTCGACGGCGCGAACGTTGAGATCGTTGAGGCAGTTGGCGAAGAGAATGCCTACATTTTCGGAGCGAAGGAAGAGGAGCTGCCCAGCATCATGGCCTCCTATGATCCCTACGCGACGGTGGAGGCGACGAAGGGCCTCAGCCGCGTTATCAACGCACTCACTGACGGCACCCTTGACGACAACGGTTCCGGCATGTTTGCCGACATCCGTCGTTCGCTCCTCGAATCCGGCCCCGACGGCTCCGACATCTACTACGTCATCGGTGACTTCGCTTCCTACCGTGAGGCACGCGATCGTGCTCTCGAGGACACCCTGGATGAGATGGAGTGGGCACGCAAGGTGTGGATCAACATCACCGCCTCCGGACGCTTCTCCTCCGACCGCACCATCCGCGACTACGCGCGCGAGGTCTGGAAGATCGAACCGGTCAAATAACAACCTAAGTCGCTGATTTCATCAGCTAACACGTGTGGCGCCTCGAAAACGGGGCGCCACCTTTTTGTCATTTTTCGGCAGGAGTTCAGTCGTAAATATCAACTTCGATGAAGAAGATATCGACCTGATCGTCTGAGGGTGAGGAGATGTCTACGCCTTGTCCGTCGCGGATGATGGTTCCGAAGATTGTGTCGCTTCCTCCGCCGCTCGTGCCCGCAGCCATGGCGCTGCTGAATGAAACTTCGATCGAGTCTTCATTGATTTCTTCAACGGTGATCGTCATGTCGGTGAGGCTCCGGTCGATCTTGATCTCGGATCCTTCCGTGACCTGATAGGTCTCCGTTGCTTCCTCGGTGGTCTCGACCGTCTCCCATCCAACGAACTGGGATGTCGTGATTGTTACTTCCGCGCTCTTCTGCTCACCTTCACCGCAGGCGGCCGCGCCAAGCAGGATGATCGGGAAGATGGCTAATGCTGTGCGTTTCATAGTTCTACCTGTGTCAGATTCTCGCGTAGGTGGTCGCCCTAGTTCATTCGGTGATCTCGACGGTGATCGTGTAATTCATGCCAGCATCTAACGTCGCCGTCGCTAGCTCTGTCGCACGACCTTCGGTGATAGTTGGCGCCCAAACATTCATATTCATGTTGATGCGACCATCGTTCCTCGGAGAAAGAGGAGCATCGAATAGGAGTGTTACCGAGTCCTCGTCAATCTCTTCGACGGTCACTGTTTCGGGGCCACCAAAAGCAGGATCAAGTTCGAAGGTATCCCCCGCAGCAACAGTGTGGGTCACGACTTTTATCTGCGGCTCATAGTCTGGGGACCAACCGCTCCAGTCCGACATTTCGACGGTGACCTCAGCGGCGGGTTCGGGATCTCCACCGCAGGCAGCCAGAAACCCTAGGGGAAGAAGCATTGTGGCTAAGGCTCGGGTTTTCATGATCACGGTTCCTGATTCCTGTCAGTGGCTCTCGAAGGTGAGCCGATAATTGGTGCCAGCGTCTTCGCTGTCTGTTTCGTAGGTGACTGTTTGCCCATCGGTCACCGTGAGAGTCGGATTTTCGCCGTCAATGGATGGCCCGCGATACCAGCCGATCAGGGTCACCGTGATCTCGTCGTCAGTGATCTCGTCTACGGTCAAGATTTCGACGCCGCGCTCCGAAACCACGGTCTCTCCCGGAACAACTTCGTAACTGGTGACCGTTGGCGGGTGCGTGGTTCCCTTCGTCCAGTTCGTAGATTGAATGGTGAGCACGCCCTGTGATGACGACGTCACGGTCTCGCTGGTGTTGACCGGAGGTTCCTCATCATTGGTGGAGCATGCGGCAGCACTGAGGGCTAGTGCGGCCGCAGCGAGTGTGCTCATTATCCGTTTCATGCGCCCATCGTAAACAGCTGAGCCTCGCCATAACAGGCCGAAAGGCGGGGAGTGGTGACCACCCCGGGTGTTGGAGAGAACACCCCTACCTCGCTAACTATGTTCCCTATTCTTCGATCTCATAGGTGAGGTCGTAGTCGACACCAGCATCAGCGCTTGCCGTACTGAAACCAACCGTCTCGCCGTTGCTCAGAGTGAACTCAGGACCATCTTCCATCCCATCGCCAGCAAAGTACGCACCGCTGACACGGACCGTGACCTCTTCGTCCGTGACCTCCAGGATCCCCAGTGTTTCAGTTCCGAACATCGATTCTATTCGGTAGGTTTCACCTTCGATCACCTCGAACTCCGTGACGTCGGTGGCAAGTGAATCGTTCTTGACCCAGTCGGTCGACTCGAGAATGAGAGCGCCTTGAGGGACGGCTTCTTCGGTCGTCGTTGGTGCGGGAGTTCCTTCTGATCCGCAGGCGGCCGCGCCACCAAGGAGTGCGGTTCCTAGAACAAGTGCTGTAGTTAGGCGTTTCATGCCAGCATCGTAAACAGGACAGTTTCTGTCGCAACACCGGGAAGGTGGGGACCGCTCCACGACGCTAGTGCTTCCGGATGGGATGAAAGAATGACGGCTGGGCCTTTGCTCAGCAAATCAATGCGGGCTGCCCTCATGAAACCTGCTTCCATGATGCTCACGGTGCCCGTCACCCGCCTGTTCCTGGCTGGTAGGAGCAGCTGACGAATACCCTCAACTACTGACTTTGACCGAACACAGCGAGGGCACTGAGTTTCACCGATAACTCCACATTATTTATCGGGCACCTATCCCCCACTCGGGTCATTTTTCCGTTCGCAGGAGCTTCGGCCACGGCGTAGGCTGGCAGGGACGAAACGAGAGGAAACTATGTCCGCTATTACCCGTGACCCTGTCCGCACTTCGCTTGCCGTGACCGGAACTGTCTTCGCGCACTATGCAATGCCGGACTTCGTGAAGTCGAAGTTTCTGCGCTTTATCGGCAAGACGGCCGTGAACTCTGCACTTGTCGCCTGGACGGCTTCCCATAGCAGTGAGGAGCTTGGCCAAGCGGGCGAGCAACTCCAGGAGTTCCTTGATTCGGCTGATGCTGAGACGCTTAAGTCAACGGCGGGTATCGCAGCTGGCGCCACGCTCGGCACAACGGTCATTGCTGTTGCTGGAGAAAAGTGGCTCTACCGCCGTGCTGAGAAGAAGCGTGCCGAAGGTAAGCACCTAGCACACACGAAGCAGGCCCTTGTCCTCGCTGTCCTCACCGGTGCCGTTACCTATGCCGCGGAGATGGTTGACGCCTGAGAGTTGGGCACTTGCTCCAATAGAGCTTTGTTGAATATGCGCGGAGGGCGACAGTTTTGAACTGTCGCCCTCCAGAGCTTTTAATTCGGGATGGTCCCGAACTGTGTGTTACTTGATGCGGGTGCCGACGGAGCCGAGCTGCTGGCAGGCCTCGACGATGCGGTCAGCCATGGCCTTCTCTGCGGCCTTGCCCCACGAGCGGGGATCGTACTGCTTCTTGTTGCCGACGTCGCCGTCGATCTTGAGGACGCCGTCGTAGTTCTTCAGCATCCAGTCAGCGACCGGGCGGGTGAAGGCGTACTGGGTGTCGGTGTCGATGTTCATCTTGATGACGCCATGCTTAACAGCGGTGGCGATCTCTTCCTCGGAGGAGCCGGAGCCACCGTGGAAGACGAGGTCGAACGGCGATTCCTTGCCGTACTTGTCGCCAACAGCCTTCTGGATCTCGCCAAGAAGCTCGGGCGGAGCTTCACGAAGCCCGGCTTGTAGACGCCGTGGACGTTACCGAAGGTAAGGGCCGTGAGGTAACGGCCATTCTCGCCAAGGCCGAGGGCCTCAATCGTTGCAATGCCGTCCTCGGCGGTGGTGTAGAGCTTCTCGTTGATTTCGCCAACGACGCCGTCTTCTTCGCCGCCGACAACGCCGATCTCGATCTCGAGGATGGTGTTGGCCTTCTGCGAGAGCTCGAGAAGCTCCTTGGCGATCTCGAGGTTCTCGTCGAGCTCAACAGCGGAGCCGTCCCACATGTGGGACTGGAAGGAGGGAAGCTGGCCGTTCTTGACCTGCTCGGCCTCAATCTCGAGGAGGGGGCGTACCCAGGAGTCGATGTTCTCCTTGGCACAGTGGTCGGTGTGGAGTGCGACGGTGACGTCGTAGTTCTTGGCTACTTCCTTGGCGTATGCGGCCATGGCGAGCGAACCCGCGACGCGGTCCTTGCGGGTGGAGCCCGACCAGTACTCTGCGCCGCCTACGGAAACCTGGATGATGCCGTCAGACTCAGCCTCGGCGAAGCCCTGGAGTGCTGCGGTCAGTGTCTGAGAGGAGGTGACGTTGATGGCCGGGTAGGCGAAGCCGCCCTTTTTGGCCCGGTCGATCATCTCGTTGTAAACCTCGGGGGTTGCGATAGCCACGGTGGAAATCTCCTTCGATAGTCGGCGTAATCCACTTGTCATTCTCTCACGATCGACGAGGGTTCGGTAGGCCAGGTGGCCCAGGTCTTACTGTTTTAGGGCGAAAAGCTGAACTTTATGAGTGATCACACACTCGGGGTGAACGCTGCCGTTCACCTGCGGTTTACTCGCCGCGGGGCTGACGCTCCGCCCACTCGCCAAGCGTGACCTTGGGGCCCGTGTAGAACGGGGTATCCACGCGGACGTGGAGACGAGCTTCCGTGTAGCGGAAGTCCCTCATGAGGTCGACGATCCGGTCGAGCTGGTCGGCTTCAAGGGCAACGATCCACTCGTAGTCGTTGAGCCCGAACGAAGCAATCGTGGAGGCAACAACGTCCTTGTAGGGTGCGCCGGTCATGCCGTGGTCGCGGAGGATCCGGCTACGCTCGGACTCTTCGAGCAGGTACCACTCGTAGGAACGTACGAACGGATACACGCACAGGTACTGCGGGGCTTCGGGCTGGAGAAGGAACCCGGGCAGGTGGCGCTTGTTGAATTCGGCGGGGCGGTGCAGGCCGGTCACGGACCATACGGGAGTGATCGGCAGGTCGGAATTGAGGAGTGCGTGGTAGGCAGCCTGAACTCCTTCGATGGACTCGGCGTGCCACCAGACCATGAGGTCAGCATCGGCGCGGAGGCCAGCCACGTCGTAGTAGCCGCGCACGACAACGCCAGTCTCGGCAATGGCGGCCTCGGCGTCGGCAACGATCTTCTCCCGCTCGTCCGGCGAGATCTCGCCGGTCGTGGCGAAGACCGACCACATGGTGTAAATCTTCGAGCTGTTGATCAGTTCTACTGTCTGGTCATCGGGCTGCTTCATTGATGCTCCTAGATTGCTGGGAATTCGGGGCTCTTCGGGCCTGCCCAGCAGCAGGTCTCCGAGCAGAAGGTTTCGCCGGGGTTCTCAAGAAGGTCGGCTAGCTGGGAAATAAAGTCGGGGTCAACGCCAACGGTGTCTGCACGCACAAAGCCCATGCCGAGCTCCTCGGCCTTTGCCTTTGCTTCCGTGTCGAGGTCGTAGAGGACTTCCATGTGGTCAGAAATAAAGCCAATGGGGGCCAGGACAACGTTCGTCACGCCCTGCTCATGGAGTTCCTCGAGGTGGTCGCAAATGTCGGGCTCCAGCCACGGGGTGCGGGGGCTACCGGAACGGGAGCAGTACGCCATGTCCCATTCGCTCACGCCAAGTTCAGTGGCAACCCTGCCAGCGAGTGCGTGGTGTTGCTTTTCGTAGGTCAGTTCGTGATCGGTTCCCGATGCTTCGTCCATTGCGGTCGGGATCGAATGGGTAACGAAGATCAGGCGCGAACCTTCGGCGGCCTTTGATAGACCTTCGGATACTGCGGTCAGTATTGCTTTGAAGAAGCCCTCGGTGCCCCAGAACGGGCGGACCTTGCGAATCGTCAGGTCGGGAAGGTCAAGTTCTCCCATCCAGCGGGCAATGTCCTCGCGGTACTGCCGGCATGACGAATACGACTGGTACGCGGAGGTGGCGAGGGCGAGAATGTCGCGTGCACCATCATCATAAAGGGCCTTGATGACGTCGTTGCCGTAGGGCTCCCAGTTGCGGTTACCGATCGCTACCCGGGTGTTGTTGCCGCGCCTGGCCAGTTCGTCCCGCAGGTGTTCAACGAGTTCATCGTTCAGTTCGTTGATAGGGGACTTCCCGCCAAACATGTAGTAGTGCTCACCCACCTGCTCCAGCCGTTCATCTGGGATTCCCTTGCCCTTGGTTGCGTTCCTCAGGAATGGAACAACATCTTCCGGCTTGTTCGGGCCCCCGTACGAGAGCACGAGATAGGCATCAGGCATGTGGTTGGTCCTTTCGGGGGCACGTCAGTGCCTGTTCGGTGGGTTCTGGCAGATCAATTCCAAATACTAGTTCAGCGGCCCGATGAAACTCTTCGCCCCGGCCTTCCTTCGCGGCCTTCTGGGCAGAAACCGTCGGATGGTAGGCAACTGCCGCCGCGAAGCGTTGCAGGGCGCGGATAGCGTGCTCGGCAGGAATATCTCCGCTCGCGGGAAGTTGGCGAAGTTCCTTCTCCAGTTCGGCCGCAAAAGCATTGCGCACGGCAACAACCAGCGGGTCCATCGTGCGACCGAGAAGATCCGAGTCGAGCCTCGCGAGACCTTCGGCGATGATGTTCTGAGCATTCTCAACGTCGCCGCTAGCGGCTGCCGGCACGTGCTTGCGCACGGTCTCAAGATCGATGAGGGTGACGTCCTCGATCTGCTTCACCTCGGACTCAACATCCTTGGAACGGGCAAGGTCAACGAGGGTAAGGGGGCCGCGAGTCCGCTTTGCATCACGAACCATGTCGGCAGTGAGCACCGGAGATCCTGTGCCGCGGCATAGAACAATAACGTCGGGCCAGTCCAGGTCGAGAGACGGCGAGTAGTCAATTCCGTGATCGGCGGCGAACTGTTTGGCCCTGCCGGACTGCGACCAGACTCGGACATTGTCAGCACGGCGTTCCCGCAGCGCTGCAACGGCCGCTCCGGCGTAGGCGCCGGTGCCAACGAGGAGGACCTTGATTCCGGCCCAGTCGGTTGCGGGAACGGTGGGTCCACCGGTTTCTTCCCACTCGTATTGGTCGCGTTCGCAGGCAACCGCCCCCGCCATATCCAAAGCCACGGCGACAATAGAACGTCCGGTGCGGGAGAAGTCCGTCTTGACGGCGACCTCGCGAGAGGTGCGGAGTGCACCCTGGATGGTCTGCTCGAGAAGCGGGGAGGTGGTGCCTTCCTTGCGGGCTGAGGCAAGCGCCTGGCGTACCTGGCCGACGATCTCGCGTTCGCCAACGACCATGGAGTCAAGACCGGAGGCGACTTCGTAGAGGTGGCGGGCAGCGTCGAGACCCGAAAAGACTGAAATGCTGTGGTCGATTCCGAGTAGCTCCGCGACATCTCGTGCGGCAGTTTCATCGGCTTCGAGGTAGACCTCGTACCGGTTGCACGTGGAAAGGACCACGGCACCCGACACGCCCTCACGTTCCAGGATCTCCTGTTTTACCAGTGCACCGCGCTGTGCAAGACCCTCAACGTCGGAAATGTCGGAATCGTGGTGATTCGCTGTTAGGACCACAAAACTCACCCTTCGATTGTGTACCTAACTGGAAAAAAGGTCTACTTGGCCGGACAATAGAGACGTGTCCCTCTTAGTCGATGCAGCCCGAGGTATTCGAGGCGAGCGTGTCCCCGTTTGGTTTATGCGTCAGGCGGGAAGGTCCCTTCCTGAGTACCGCGCGCTACGCGAAGGTACAACGATGCTGGAGGCCTGCCTGCGGCCGGAGATGGCGGCGGAGATCACAATGCAACCGGTACGCCGCCACGGCGTGGACGGTGCCGTGTTTTTCTCCGACATCGTCACTCCCCTCAAGGTCGCCGGTATTGATGTCGACATCAAGCCCGGCGTGGGCCCCGTGTTCGGCACATCCATCTCTTCCAAGGCCGACATCGACAATCTCGTCTCCCACAGGCTTGAGGACTCTCAGGAGATCCGGGACGCGGTCAAGATCTGCGTTGAGGAGCTCGACGTTCCCGTCCTCGGCTTCGGTGGCGCCCCCTTCACCCTCGCGGCCTACCTCGTTGAAGGTAAGCCCTCCCGCGATCACCTGGCGGCCCGCGCACTCATGTACTCCGACCCGGAATCCTGGGACCGCCTCATGACGTGGGCCGCCGACATCACCGGCCGGTTCCTGGAGATCCAGATCGAGGCCGGTGCCTCCGTCGTTCAGCTCTTTGACTCCTGGGCGGGCTCCCTGTCGCTGAAGACCTACGAAGAGAAGGTCCTCCCCTACTCGACGAGGGCACTCTCCTACGCAACGGTGCCCACCATTCACTTTGGTACGGGCACAAGCACGTTGCTGGGGCAGATGGCATCGATCTGCGATGTTCTCGGAGTCGACTACCGTGTCCCGCTCGACTCGGTTGCAAAGCGGATCCCGGGAAAGCCCCTTCAGGGCAATATCGATCCGGCTCTTCTTGCGGCCCCGTGGTCGGTTCTCGAAAAGCACATCGATGAGATCATAGAAGCAGGCAAGGCGGCGCCCGCACATATCCTTAACCTCGGCCACGGAGTTCCCCCGACAACCGATCCCGAGGTCCTGACGAAGATCGTGTCCTACGTAAAGGGCGAGCTGTGATTGTCATCGTCGGAGGCGGCCTTGCCGGCCTCGTCGCAGCCCACGCCCTTGCCACCGCGGGCAAAGAAGTCACCCTCCTGGAGGCACGGAGCAAGCTCGGCGGTCTCGTCGCCTCCGAGGAAATTGGTGGAGTCCGTTTCGACATTGGAGCTGAGTCCTACGCCCGCCGGGCCACCGAGGTTACCGACTACCTGCACGGCCTCGGACTTGAAACGGTCCTCCCCGCGGGCCGGTCCTGGATCTGGAACGGCTCCCCCATCCAGATCCCCGCAAACACGTCCCTCGGTATCCCAGCCGACCCGTCCTCCGACGAGATCGCCGCAATCATCGCCGACACCGAACGGATCAAGGAAGACCTGGTCCTAGATCCCTCCATCGGTGCAGAAGCAACGACCCTCGCCGAGCTCGTAGAGGCTCGCATGGGAACCGAGCTGCTCGAGAAGCTCGTTCGCCCCATTGCCGGAGCCATCTACTCCACCGACCCGGCCAACCTGTCGATCAACCCAAAGCTGAAGGCAGACTTCCTCGAAACGGGAAGTCTGGCAAAAGCAGTTGCGAAGGGCCTGTCGGGCCCGGCAATTGCCTCTGTCGATGGTGGCATGTTCCGCCTCGTTGACGCTCTCGCCGAACAGGCTGAGGAAGCGGGTGCCGAGCTCGTGACGGGTGCACGCGTCAACTCACTGGACCTCACCGAGAGCGGCGCCTCCGTCACCGCGGAGATCGACGGCACCTCGATTGCTATCGATGCTGAGCACATCATCCTGGCCACCGATATTCGGTCCTCCCAGTTCCTTCTGGAACAGGTCATGGACCTGGAGCCGTTCGAGATCCCGCAGGGCAAGCCGACGACGCACGTCAGCCTTGTTTTGGACGCCCCTGAGCTTGATGAGGCACCGAGGGGCTCGGGCCTTCTCTGCGTTCAGGGCACCTCTCGCGCTAAGGCGCTTACCCACCTATCTTCCAAGTGGCCGTGGCTACGAGGGGTCACGGACTTCCATGCAATCCGTGTTTCCTATGCCCTGAACGAGGACCTCTCGACGGAGCAGGCACTCCAGGACGCCAACCAGCTTCTAGGAACCCAGATCGACCGGGAAGCCATCGTCGGGGCCCGCGTGGTCCGCTGGGGAGATGCCCTGACTCCGTCAACACCTGCCCTGCGAAGCTGGGCCGAGGCCATCACCCCGCCCAAGCAGATCACCGTGACGGGCGCGTGGCGGGCAGGCACCGGCATCGCCGCCGTTATCCCCCACGCCCTCGCCTCGGCGCAGTCGCTTATCGACTAGGGAAACTCTTAAAGCCCTAAAGCCCGTGTCGGGCAACGGTGTTTCGGATCGTGTCCACGTGGGCTCCGGAGCTCAGGAGTACGTGAAGCAGGATGCGGAGCTTACGGCCAGTAAGGAATCCCCGGGGATGATGCCGCGTTCGATGAGGTCCTCCTCGGAACCCGGATAACCGTAGGAATGCTCCAGGGTTGTTCCGCTTCCCGTTCGCGTCACCATCGCAACAAGGAGACCGTCCTTCATGAGCTGCTCGCACGCATCGGCAGTAGCCTCCGATAGATGGCCGACACCCGAAGCCTCGATAACGAGGGCGCGGGGATTATTCGAGGCAATGGCAGTCACCCACATTCCATCATCCGCCCACGGGGACTGGACGATTGGGATGTGCAGTGGGTCCGCGGAAGGCACGGGTAGCGGATCAAACATTCTCGCTGGCTTCAGCATGAGTCGTAGCTTGCGTTCCGCGATCCTGCCCACCGGCCCCCACCCGGGCGACTGGAAAGTCCACACTCCGGTCGAGTGTGTTTTCGACACGAGCCTGGCGAGGTGAACGGTATCGTCCAGGACAACCAGCACCCCCAAGCCTCGTGCTTCTTCGGAAGAAGCAGCAACTACAGCGGATAGTAGGTTTGCTGGACCGTCAGTTCCCGGGAGGTTGGGGCTCCTCATGGCTCCCGTGACAACGAGCGGCTCCTCACGATCCCACAGCAGGTCAAGGAAGTATGCCGTTTCCTCAAGAGTGTCCGTGCCGTGGGTGAGAACCACCCCACCGCCCCATCATCAACGGCCCTACGAGCAAACGCCAGAGCGTCGAGAACATGGGATGGGACGATCGCGGGGGACGCAACATTCGCGATCGAATGGGCCCGAATATCGGCAATATTGGTGAGTTCAGGAACCGCAGCAACAAGGTCCTCAGCGTCAAGTTCCGGCTTCACTGCGCCGGTACCAACTGCGGACATGGCTATCGTGCCTCCGAGAGCCCCGACAGCAACAACAGGTTTCTTCGACATGATCAGAATCCTCCCAGGATAATTGCAACGGCGGAAACGAATAAGAGACCAACAAGCTGGGACGGCCGTTGGAACTTGTTTGCCAACTTGAGGTCCGAGTCAGGAACGACCGGGATTGTCGTGGCTAGGGCAGCGACGGGGCCACCCGTAAGGAAATACTGCATAACCGCGGTCGGACCCGCGGCAGCGGCTGCCGCCGCCAACGGATTCACATCTCCCGTTGCCATCACAATAGAGAGCATAGGCAGGATGATGGCCGCAGAGGCCGAGTTTGACTGCGTGAGAAGCCCTGCCACTGCCGAGACGAGGATCAGCGTGATGATCGGGGCCGTGTCGATAAGCGGTTCGAACCAGTCACCGAGGAGATCGGTAATGCCGATAGCGCCGATAACAGCGGACATGTAAAGGAAACCAATCGTGGCGATAAGCGGAACTGCAACGCGCTGAACAGATTCAAGCATGGAACGCTCTGTGTCCATTGGATTGCTCCGCGCCATGAGCATGACGATGACGGACACAATGAAGCCAACAACAAAGACCGGGTATCCCATGGCAAAACCAACAATGAAAATGAGGAAGGGGAGCAGCACCCACCAGGTAGCTGGCTCATCGTCCTTGCGTTGGAAATCCTTGAGCGCCTCCTTGAGCTCAGCTGGCGACTGCTTCGCCCTGTCCTTGACATCCCCTCTCATCCGAAGGAACGAGACCAAGAAGATTGCGAGTGCCGTTCCAAGGCCGATCGCATTAATCCAGCCGAACGTAATGCCGGTCGTTGCGATGACTGCGAGAAGTGTTGGATGGGTGAATCCCGCGAAGTTACCGAGATGCCCCGCGTGTGCGTGAGTACCCGCTGACTTGTTCGGATCAACCCCCAGCTTGACCGAGGCAGGTCCCGTGACAACCGCGGTGATCGCCGGTTGCGTGAAACCGGTGAAGGCACCAATCAGACCTGCGGCAATACCACCGGACGTGGCGACTCCCGGAGGTAGACAGTGGTAGCAGAGAT
Organism: Flaviflexus ciconiae; assembly: GCF_003971195.1. Lineage (NCBI taxonomy): Bacteria > Bacillati > Actinomycetota > Actinomycetes > Actinomycetales > Actinomycetaceae > Flaviflexus > Flaviflexus ciconiae. The sequence continues at coordinate 1,860,638 of NZ_CP034593.1, forward strand.
GGGCTCCGGGCCCGCTCAGACGCAGGCTGGCTACGCACACGCGCAGATCCGCAAGGCGATTATCAACGGAGAGTTCACGTCTGGGGACAGACTTCTGCAGGCAGAATTAGCAAAGCAACTCAATATTTCTGTTACCCCCGTCCGCGAGGCGCTTAGTCGCCTCAAGGAAGAAGGCCTTATCGAGTCTGTTCCCCACCGGGGAACTACCGTCGCGAAACTCAACATTGAGCAGGCCGAAGAGATCTATGCGATGAGGAAGCCTCTTGAGCCGATCCTTATCCGGCGCAATATTGATTCCATCCCCGATGAGGATCTGGCGCGGGCGGCCCGCCTGATTGACAAGATGAAGGCAACGGACGATCTTCTTACGTTCACGGCCATCAACGAGGACTTCCACGGAATCACGATGGGATACGACAATTCCTGGACATCCCGTATCGTCCAACAGCTGGCCGGAATCGCCTCCCCCTACGTATCTTTCTCTCTCCGCCTGTACCCGGAACAGATCGAGGAGTCCCACCGTGCCCACGAGGCAATTCTCAGCGCCGCGGCAGATCGGGATGTCGAACGCTTCATCGAACTCGAGGTCGCACACCTCGAATCCACCCTTGTCATTCTCCGCAAACTCGGCGATCGGGTGTAGTTTCAAGTCGTACCCGGCGCGGCGGTTGCGAACTCTTTTTTGAAGCGGCTACTAGCAGGTAACTGCACACGAGGACGTGTTTTCCCCGGTCACCTTGCCATCCGCTCATTGAACATGCCATCAAAGATCAGAACTCACCACCCGAAGAAAGATCAGAACTCCCCACCCGGACCACACCGATTGACGTAGCGTTGTAGCCATGGAAGATCTTGTTCTTCCGCGGCAGGAGAAGGAATCATGACAGAGCGCCACGACGACGGGGACCCTCGCAAGGATCCATCGCCCAAACCGTTTCAACCCTTCAAGAAAAAGAAGGTTCTGTTTTCGACGGTGTTCGGCGTTCTTCTCGTTGTTGGTATTCTCCTTTTCGGCATTCTCTACTGAGCACCGCTGTCGATAGCGATATCAGCGGTCTCCGCATTTCCAACAAACGGTGCTACCCCCTGCCGACGAGCAATCTCAAGGGACAAGATCAAGACCACTCGGAGGTCACCGTAAAACTTTGGAAGTCTGCGTAAAGCTCTTGCGGGAGCTCTGCCAACGGCTTTCCTTTGAATTCTTAAGGACCACAGCGCTTCCTCCGAATTTCTATGGCCCAAAGCAGCCTGATCTCAAACGCGTATGATGGCTGATATGCATATCCTGCGCGTTGGTACGAGAACATCCGATCTAGCCCTGGCTCAGGCTTCTGCCGCCGCCCAGGAGATCGTCGACGCCGATCCAAACCTTGAAGGCTTTGAGATCGTCGGAATCACGACGAAGGGCGATACCGACAGGTCGTCCCTGTCCCAGATTGGGGGAACGGGTCTTTTCACCTCCGCGGTCCGCGACGCACTTCTGGCCGGGGAATGCGATGTTGCAATTCACTCGGCAAAGGATCTGCCCGCGGCAGATCACCCCGAACTCTCCATGTACTTCCCGGAGCGGGTCAGCCCCCACGACGTGTTCATTGGACATACGGACTACCGCGGCCTGCCCTACGGAGCGAAGATCGGTACGGGGTCACCGCGCCGCGCAGCCCAGCTTCGCCACTTCCGCAAGGACATCCAGGTTGTCGATATTCGCGGCAACGTCCCGACTCGTATCGCACGTATCCACGACGATCTCGACGGCGTCATCCTGGCTCGTGCAGGCCTGCTCCGGCTCGGTCTTGATGAAGGGCAGGACCTGCCGTACGAAGTTATGGTGCCCGCCGCCGGCCAGGGCACCATTGCGATCGAGACGGTGAAGGGATCGCCCTTCGAGCAATCCCTCGAGCGCATCGATCATGCCACCACTCGCCTTGAGATCACGGCAGAACGTACGTTTATGACAATCCTCGGTGCTGGCTGCACCACCCCTGTCGGTGTTCTCGGTGAATCCACGGGCAAGACGGTTGCGCTGCATGCTCGCTACACCGGCGAGGGTTCGAAGATCGAGATCCGCCGTAGCTCCAACAATCCAGTCAAGCTGGCAACTGATCTTGCGGAGGAGTTCGTGAAGCGCGGGGTGCGGGTATGAAAGTCGCGATTACGCGACCGCCCTCCCCGCTGACGGACGGCTGGATCGCCGTTCCCGTCACCTCCCGGATCCCCATCCGTTCCGGGATCGATACCTTTGCCGAAGTGCTGGAAACCGAGCCTGACGGCACGTGGATCGCGGTGACCTCCCCGCACACTTTTAAGCTACTTGCGGCCCGCGGAGTTACTGTGCCGGAGCGTTTCCGGCTGGCCTGCGTGGGCGAGGCCACTGCTAAGGCCGCACCCTGGAAACCCGAGTTCGTGGGGCCGCCGCCCGCGAGCGCCGAGTCCATGGTGGAGGCTTTCCCGGACGGTTCTGGGACCATTCTGTTCCCCGCTTCCGCCATGGCCTCCCGGACCCTGGAGGAAGGTCTCGTCGAGCGGGGCTACAGCGTCGATCGGTTCGATATTTATTCGTCGGAGGCAGATCCTGCCGGGGTTCTGAAGCTCGCGAACCAGCGGGCTGACGCGATCATTGTGACTGCGGGCAGCGCCGCCCTGGCTATTCACGATCACTGGCCAGCTTCGATTGAACTGCCTCCTCTTATTGCTTTTGGAGAGCCCACGCAGCGGACTCTCGCCTCGGCAGGTATTCCTGCCGCCCAAACTTCTGCCACCCCTGATCGCACGGGGCTGGAAGCCTGTCTGGAAAGGATTTGATGTGATTTCTCGTCCGCGCCGCCTGCGCACCACACCTGCCATGAGGTCCATGGTGAAAGAAACCGGTTTCACGGCCGGCAACCTGGTCCTGCCCATGTTTGTCCGCGAAGGGCTCGAGGCCCCGGAGCCGATCGGCTCCATGCCGGGCGTCTACCAGCACACCCTGGAGTCGCTGAAGGTAGCGGCACGCGAGGCCGTTGATGCTGGAGTTGGCGGCATCATGCTGTTCGGGGTACCTGCACACCACGACGCCGTTGGTTCGGCAGGCGTTGATCCCGAGGGGATCCTCAATGTTGGTTTGAAGGCGCTCAGGGACGAGATCGGTGACGAAGCCGTAATCATCGCCGACCTGTGCTTGGACGAGTTCACGGATCACGGTCACTGCGGTGTTCTTGCCGAAGACGGCACCGTGGATAACGATGCGACTCTCGAGATTTATCGGGAAATGGCAGTCATCCAGGCGAAGTCCGGGGCTCACATGCTGGGTCTATCGGGAATGATGGATGGTCAGGTCGCGGCGTGCCGGGAGGCACTCGACGAGGCCGATTTCGCAAACGTATCGATCCTCGCCTACTCCGCGAAGTACGCGTCGGCCTACTACGGTCCGTTCCGCGAGGCCGTTGATTCTCAGCTCAAGGGCGACCGCCGCACTTATCAGATGGACGTGGCGAACCGGACCGAGGGCTTGCGGGAAGCTCTTCTCGATATCGAGGAGGGCGCCGACGTCGTCATGGTGAAGCCAGCCGGGTCCTACCTGGATGTGCTGGCCGACGTTGCCGAGGCTTCCACGGTTCCGGTAGCCGCCTACCAGGTGTCCGGCGAGTACGCGATGATCGAGGCGGCTGCCGAACGTGGCTGGCTGGACCGGGACCGCACCATCATGGAATCTGTTTCTGCTATTGCGCGAGCGGGCGCAACGATTATTTGTACGTATTGGGCGACGGAGCTCGCTAGGAAGGTGAACCATGGCTGATCTATTTACCCGCGCACAGGCTGTTATTCCCGGTGGAGTTGACTCCCCCGTTCGAGCATTCGGCTCCGTTGGTGGAGCCCCGGTGTTTGTTGAGCGGGCCTCCGGCCCCCACATTTACTCAGCTGACCGGGAGTACATCGATCTTGTTGGCTCCTGGGGCCCCGCGCTCCTTGGACATGCTCACCCCACCGTTGTCGAGGCGGTCCAGAAGGCCGCCTCAAAGGGTCTGTCGTTCGGTGCACCGACCGAGGCGGAAGTAGAACTGGCAGAGCTGGTTATCGATCGGGTGGAGCCTGTTGAGAAGATTCGGTTCGTGTCGACCGGTACGGAAGCGACGATGACGGCGATCCGTCTGGCTCGTGGTTTCACCGGCCGCGATCTGGTCGTCAAGTTTGCCGGTTGCTATCACGGCCACGAGGACAACATGCTGGTTGCGGCGGGCTCCGGCGTTGCCACGTTCGGAATGTCCTCCTCCGCCGGTGTCCCGAAGGGCACCGTCGAGGACACCGTAGTTTTGCCCTACAACAACCGCGAAGCAGTTGAAACGCTCTTTGCCACCCACGGGGAGAAGATCGCCGCGATCATCACCGAGGGCGCTCCGGCAAACATGGGTGTTGTTCCGCCCACCCCGGGCTTCAACGCTTTCCTCAAGGAACAGTGCGAGAAGGCCGGTGCACTGCTGATTCTCGACGAGGTGCTGACAGGTTTCCGGCTTTCCAAGGCTGGCATGTGGGGAATCGACCAGGACGTCCCCTACACCCCCGACCTGCTGACGTTTGGAAAGGTTATCGGCGGTGGCATGCCGATCGCGGCCCTTGGCGGTCGCGCCGATGTCATGGACTGGCTGGCTCCGCTCGGCCCCGTCTACCAGGCGGGCACCCTGTCCGGTAACCCGCTCGCCACCGCCGCCGGCATCACCACCCTCGCCCTTGCCGACGATGCTGTGTATGAGCAGGTGAACCGTTCGTCCCAAGCACTGTCCGATGGCTTTTCCCAGGCACTGTCGGCCGAGGGCGTGGACCACACAATCCAGCGGGTCGGTTCCCTGTTCTCAATCTTGTTTTCGGACACCCCGGCAACAAACTACGACGAGGTCGCCGCACAGGACCAGTTCCGGTATGCCCCGTTCTTCCATTCGCTTCTCGAGGACGGCATTCACCTGCCTCCTTCGGTGTTCGAGGCCTACTTCGTATCCGCCACCCACACCGATGAGGTCATCGACAAGATCCTGGCCGCAGCACCCAAGGCGGCTCGCGCCGCCGCACAGGCAACCGCGTAGTGTCACTAACGGATCTGGCTAGCCTGCTCTCGGACGGCGACGTCGTCGTGGTCTCGGGAGCGGGCCTGTCAACCGATTCTGGGCTACCCGACTATCGGGGCAGTGGCGGTTCAGAGAAGCCGAGCGTCGACTACGACATGTTTGTCGGACTCGACATGTGGCAACGCTGGGTGTGGCAACGCAACCAGGAAAGCTGGAAGGCCCTCGACACGCTCCCACCCACAACCGGACACCGGATCCTGGCCGACTGGGAACGCCGGGGCATTGTCACCGGCACAGCCACCCAGAACATTGATGGAATGCATTTCAAAGCCGGGTCGAAGAAGGTTGCGGAGATGCACGGGTCGTTCACCCGCGTCACCTGCATCGACTGCAACCAGGTCACTCCTCGCAGCGAACTGGATCCCAGGTTGCGGGAACTTAACCCGCTCACCGTTGACGACCCAAACCCAGCCAACGCGGCTATTCTTGCCGAGGCCGACCGAGCATCTGCTGAGAAGTCGACATTTGTTCCCGCACCGTGCGCAAACTGCGGTGGAATTCTCAAGCCCGACATCGTGTTCTTCGGGGAGGCCGTCCAAGCGATCGACCAGGCCTTCGACTACGCCAGGGAAGCCAAAACAATCCTCGTGCTCGGATCATCCCTGCTGGTCATGACCGGAATGTGGGTCGTCACCCAGGGACTGTCCTCGGGGGCGAATCTTGCAATCATCAATCGCGGCCCCACCCAGGCCGACAGATATGCCGACATCAGAATCGACGCCGACATATCGGAGTCTTTGAAAGCCCTGGACGAACTTCTCAAATCCTAGGCTCCAGGCAACCGGTTCTGTACTGTCGGACTATGGATATCCGAGACCGAATCGCACAGCTGAACACGGACACGGTACTGGACGGCAACGTTCTCCACCTCTCGTTGGCAACCGATCTGCCACCATCGATTCTTTGGCCATATTTGACTGACCCGGTCCTGCTTCGCGCCTGGTCGCCCTACGTGCCCGACAGGGTCCTTACCTTCGAAGAGTCTGTTCTCGCCCGAGAGAACAGCGCGGACGAGCCGTATCTTTCCCAGATCATGGAGATCAAAGCCGAAGAAACACTTGCCCACACGTGGGGCGATGACACGGTCCGCTGGTCGCTGACCAACCCCGGGATCACATGCGACATGACATTGCAGGAACCCAAGTATGCCTCCTACTACGCGGCCGGATGGCAGGTATGCCTCGCCGTCCTCCAAGCACTCCTCGAAGGCGACAAGCAGGAGCGCATCATCGGCATGGATGCCATGAAGTATGGCTGGCCGGAGCTCCAGAAAAAGTACCAGGCCGAGCTACCCGGACAGGAAGCCGCACCCGACGAAGGCTAACGAGAAGGTGTCTCGACAGAAGTGTCGAGATACCTCGACACAGGTGGCGCTGTCAGAAGCCGGTGGCTCACTGCCACCGGCTTCTTCGCGCACCACGCACCTGCGCTCGCAGTTACAACGGAGCTACGCCTGCGACGAGTCCTGCGCCTTCCCGTACTGGTGGGAAACGGACCAGGAGTGCATGGCAATAGCGGCGGCCGCCGCAACGTTCATGGATCTGGTTGAGCCGTACATGGGGATCTGCCTGACCTCGGCACACTCTGCGAGGAGTTCCGGGGAGATTCCGTTGGATTCCTGCCCAAAGACGAGAATTGACCGCTCGGGAAGCGGGCTCGCTTCCAGGTCCGTACATCCGGGAACATTATCGATCCCAACGATCGAATAACCGTTTTCCCTCGCCCACGTCCCCAGGTCTGCGGGACCGGGCTGGTGGATGATATCGAGGTAGCGGTCGGTCACCATCGCCCCGCGCCGGTTCCACCTGCGCCTGCCAACGATATGAACTCCACCGACATTGAAAGCATTTCCAGTACGGACAATGGAGCCGATGTTGAGATCGTGCTCAAGGTTCTCGATCGCAATATGTAGGGCAGCGCGGCTCTCATCCAGATCGGCCTTAATGGCCTCGACTGACCAGAAGCGGTACTTGTCGACAACGTTGCGAGTATCGCCGTTCTCCATGAGGTCGGGATCCAGACGGGGATCAGCCCCGGGATCACCGGGGCTGACCTGAGCATTGTCGGTCACTGCTGCGGTCCCGGCTGGTAGGGATTCTGATCCGGCGCCTGACCCTGGTTACCGTAACCACCCGGATGGCCACCGTAGCCATTTTGCTGATTGCCGTATCCGCTCTGCTGGGACCCGCCCTGCGGCTTGCCGTAACCGTTCTGCTCGTTGCCGTAGCCCTGACCGGGTGCCATGCCGTGCGTGGGCCGTCCGGCATCCCTGTTCGGGTCATAACCACCGCGCTGACCGCCGAGGGTCGCGGCTCCGGGCTCGGGCGCGGGCTGCCAGTTATTGGGCTGATAGTTACCGAGATTGCCGTCCTGGGTTGCGAACGAGACGCGCGGGGCTTCACGGGAGTAGGAGGGGATCTCAAAGTACTCGGCGCGACGGAAGGAGAACATGCCGGCAATGATGTTGGCCGGAAATGCTTCGATCCGCGTGTTCATCCCGGACACGTTGGAGTTGTAGAAGCGGCGTCCTGCCGCGATTCGGTCTTCCGTGTTGGAAAGCTCTGCCTGGAGATCGCGGAAGGGACCCGCCGCCTGGAGCTGCGGGTAGTTCTCGGCAACAGCGAAGATGTTGCCGAGTGCCCTGGACAGGTCGCCTTCGCGCTGTGCGCGCTGCGCGGTGGAGTTCGATGGCTGTGCGGCGATGTTCCTCATCCGGGTGACATCATCCAGGACGGCCCGCTCGTGTGCGGCATAGCCCTTGACGGTCTCAACGAGGTTCGGGATCAGCTGGTAGCGGCGGTGCAGTTCGACATCGATCTGCTTCCACGACTCCTGCACCTGGTTTCTCAGGCGAATAAGAGTGTTGTAGGTGCCGATCGCCCAAGCGATCACGATGAAGACGAGCAGGACAACGATGCCCAGGACGACCCATCCGATATCCATGCGGACTCCTTGGAATTATCAGTATTGGCTAGAGAACAGCCTAATAGCTTGGGAGGCTCTCTTCCGGGTGGAGAGCTCCCCCGCTATCGGCGCTCTCCGGGTGTGTTAGCGAAGCTCGTCGATGGAAAGGGCTGCGAGGTAGGGAACCCCGGATTCCTCGATACGTTCCTTGGCTCCGGTCTTGCGGTCAACAACAACTGCGACGGCAACAACGTCGGCGCCTGCTTCTCGTGCTGCTTCGAGTGCCTCCAGGGGTGATCCGCCGGTCGTGGAAGTGTCTTCCAGAATAACGACCCTGCGTCCCTCAATGCTGGGGCCCTCAACCCGGCGCTTCATGCCGTGGTCTTTCGCGGCCTTGCGGACAACGAAGGCGTCAACGTCAAGGCCACGGGAGGCAGCAGCATGCAGGATTGCGGTGGCGACGGGATCGGCTCCCATGGTGAGCCCACCAACTGCGTCGGTTTCCCCTGCACCAAAGCCCTGTTCCTCGAGCATGTCGAGCATGACGTGGCCGATCAGGGGTGCGGCCTCGTGGTGGAGGGTTGCCCTCCGCATGTCGACGTAGTGGTCGGAGACAATGCCGGAGGCGAGGGTGACTTCACCCTCGATGACGGCAAGGTCACGGACAAGCTGGATGAGGCGCTGGCGCTGCGTATCGTTCGTTTTCACGGGGCCAGTCTACTGGCGTCCGGACCGTCCAGGGCCCGCGGTCTTGCGAACCAGCCAGCGCGGCATGGCTCGTACGACACCAGCCGCCCCCTTATACAGCGGTGAGGGCGTGACGATAACCTGTCCGCGGCGAGCAGCATCAAGCGACCGTGACGCCACCTTCTCAACCGGGATAAAGGCAATCTCGGGCCACTGGCTAGAATCCACATTCGTGCGCTCGTGGAATTCGGTGTGGACAAGGCCAGGGCAGGACACGGTGACGGACACTCCGTAGGGCCTGAGGGTCTCGGCGAGCCCCTCTGAGAAAGTACGAACCCAGGCCTTGTGCGCGGAGTATGTTCCCTGGGCCGTCAGCGCCGTCATGGACGAAATGTTGAGAATGGCACCGTATCCGCGGCGCGCAAACTCGTTCGCGGCCGCGTGGCAGATGATGAGAACAGCTCGTGCCATGACATCGATGCCGCCGAGCTCTCGATCGAGAGATCCACTAATGAAGTCCTGGCCCAGACCAAACCCGGCGTTGTTAACTACCAGGCCAATGGGGCGGTTCCGGTCGGCCGCTCTTGCGCCAACGGCCTTTGCGCCGTCCTCGGTGGAGAGGTCTGCGGACAGGATCTCAACCTGCTGGCCGGTGAAGTTACGGATCCGCTCCGCGAGCGCTTCCAGGGCATCAACTCGGCGAGCAACGAGGACAATGTCATTTCCTTCGGCGGCGAGCTGCCATGCGATCTCTTTGCCGATGCCCGATGTTGCGCCTGTGACGAGTGCGGTTCCCATGCTTGAAGCCTAGCTGGAATAATGGCCCACATGAGACTTGCTACGTGGAACGTGAACTCCATCAGGACCCGCTTTGAACGTGTTGTCGATTTCTTGGAACGCTCGCAGACGGATGTGCTCGCTATCCAGGAAACCAAGTGCAAGGAGGAGCAGTTCCCCTACGAGGTCTTTGAACAGGCCGGCTACGAGGTGGCGGTCGCCGGCCTCAACCAGTGGAACGGTGTGGCCATTGTTTCCCGCGTTGGCCTGGAGAACGTGCGGAAGTCGTTCGAGGGCCAGCCTGCCTTTGCTAAGCCCGATAAGGAACCGGTTGTTGAGCCCCGCGCGATCGCCGCAACCTGCGGTGGCGTGGACGTGTGGAGCCTGTACGTGCCGAATGGTCGATCGAACACCGACCCGCACTACACCTACAAGCTGTCGTTCCTCAACACGCTTGCCGAGCAGGGCAGGGGCTGGCTCGAAGCCGACCCGGAAGCTCAGATCGCTCTCGTTGGTGACTGGAACGTTGCTCCCCTGGACACGGACGTGTGGGACATCGAGGTATTCCGCGACCTGCTATACGTGACCGACCCGGAACGCCGTGCAATTCAGGCAATTGTGGATGCTGGCTTTGAGGAAGTGACCCGTCAGTACGATACCCAGTACACGTTCTGGGACTATCAGCAGCTCCGGTTCCCGAAGAACGAGGGAATGAAAATCGACTACCACCACTACTCCCCGCGCTTGCAAAGCGAGTCGATACCGCATTTATCGATCGTGATGAGCGGAAGGGGAAGGGGAGTTCTGATCATGTCCCCGTTGTCGTTGACTTGCTAGATTAACGCCATGAGCAACGCACCCGGCTACCCGAACCCGTACGCGGCCGCCCCGAATCCGCAGGCGAACCCCTACGTGTACCAGGCACCGCCTCCGCCACAACGCAAGGTCCCTGGTCGCCTCACCGGAATCCTCGCCATCTGCTTCTTCTGGACGGCCTCAATCGGGTGTGCCCTGGGCTTTGTGTCTATCCAGCAATCTCGCCGTGCCGGAACATCGGCAACCCTCGGAATCATCGGATTCATCCTTGGCCTTGCTGTCTTCATCGGCATCTTCTTCTATGTCCTCTTCGGCGTCCTCGACGTCTGGAAGATCCTGTAAAAAGAGGCAGCCGGAAGCCCCAGCGGGCCGGATGTCCTCACGTATGAGTGAAGGCGCCTAGCAGCCGGTGGGCGCCTTCACTTTCTGCGATTGATTCGGTGTCGTCGATGTGCCGGACCCGGCGCTGAGGAATAACCCCGGTATCGGTAGGCCGGGCTGTTGCCCTAGAAGTCTTCTCCCGCCCTCATCTTCTCCGTGAGGCCCGGCCACATGTCGATGTGCTTCTGTCCAAAGTTCTCATCCCCGAGGTAAACGCCAGCTAACTGAGCGTCGGGGTCGACCCACAGGAACGAACCGGACTGACCAAAGTGGCCGAATGCGCGGGGCGAGAAGGATTCCGCAAGCCAGTGCGGAGACTTGTCGGCCCTGATCTCAAAGCCAAGGCCCCAGGCATTGTTCTTCTGCCTACCGTAGCCGGGGAGGACCCCGGTGAGCTCACCAAAGCTCAGGCTGGTGGCTTCCTCGTAGCTTTCCTGGGAGACCAGGGTGGGGGCTAGTAGCTCGCGGGAGAAAGCGGCGAGGTCTTCAGCATTGCCTACACCCGAATGTGCCGGGGTGCCTTCAATAAGGATCGAGGACAGCCCGAGGGGTTCGAGGACTGTTTCCTCGATCCATTCCTGGAACTCCATGCCAACCCGTCCTGCCACATGATCCCCAAGGACTTCGATGCCCTTGTTGGAATAGATCCGGCGGGTGCCAGGCTCGGCCAGGGTGGCACCGTCGTTCAATGGCAGGCCGGAAGCATGGCCAAGGAGGTGACGGACCGTGGCCGGACCCGCTTCGTCGTCGAGGCTGACGAGATGACGGTCGACGGCGACGAGGGTCGCGTATGTCGCGAACAGTTTGGTAACCGACGCAAATGGGAAATCTTGCGCTATTTGACCACGAGTTTTTATGACTTTGTCTACTGAGCTGAGAATTACCGCGTCCACGTGCTAAGTGTAGAACATGAGCTCTTGGCTAATTGATATGGATGGTGTCCTCGTACACGAGGGCCTGGCACTTAACGGGGCGAGGGAATTCCTCGACCTTCTTGACGAGAAGGGTATCCCCCACCTCATCCTGACGAACAACTCGATTTTCACGCCCCGCGACCTAGCGGCGCGGCTCTCCACCTCCGGCATCGAGGTCGACGAGTCCCGGATCTGGACCTCGGCCCTTGCCACCGCACGTTTCCTCGCCACGCAGTCGGACTCCCGTCGCGCCTACGTGGTTGGTGAAGCGGGACTGACGACCGCTCTTTACGAAGAGAACTTCATCATGACGACCGCCGACCCGGACTTCGTGATCCTCGGCGAAACACGCACCTACTCCTTCGAGGCGATTACAACGGCAATCCGCCTCATCCAGAACGGCGCCCGCTTCATTGCAACAAACCCCGATGCGACCGGCCCCTCGGCCGAAGGCGACCTCCCTGCAACGGGTGCCGTTGCAGCCATGATCGAGAAAGCAACCGGCCGCACCCCGTTCTTCCTCGGCAAGCCCAACCCGATCATGCTCCGCCACGGCCTCAACAAGATTGGCGCCCACTCGGAGTCGACCTCGATCGTCGGTGACCGCATGGATACCGACATCCTCGCCGGTATTGAGGCTGGCCTCACGACCCACCTCGTCCTGACGGGCTCCACAAAGCGGGAAGAGATCGTGAAGTTCCCGTTCCGCCCCGATAACGTCCACAATTCTATCGCGGACGTTATCGAATACATCTAGATCTTGAGCTAGCAGATCGCTCGGATCTCACCACCTTTTATCGCACGCGCCCTGGGGAAACTCGGGGCGCGTTGCCATACTCGGGCAACATTTCTGACCCATTCCGTCGCGAAGCTCTCCCCACATTGCACCGGTCTCGCATATACAACGTCAATCTCATTAGTTATAGTTGAACTAGAACTACTGGCTAAGGAGGTTGGGATGTTGATCTGGATTGACCCGGCGAATGAACGGCCAATCTATGAGCAGATTGCCGACTCGGTACGGCGCTCGGCCGCCCAGGCCGATCTCGTTCCGGGAGATAAGCTCCCTACCGCATCGGATGTTGCTACGGGCCTTGGCATTAACAAGCACACGGTTCTCCGCGCATACCAGGAACTGCGGGATGAGGGGCTGGTTGACCTGCGGCGGGGCCGGGGCGCCACGATCACTCCGCTCGCCGATGAGTTAGCAAAGCTTCGAAAGGAGGCGGAGGCTCTTGCCCGCCGTGCATCATCCCTCGGCATCGCACAGCCCACCCTCGCCTCACTCTTTGCCTTCGGTGGCGATAACGAGACCAAGTCCGATGATGTCGACACTCCCCCGCAGGTAGGCACACGGGAGCTCGCTGGCACATCAGCCTCTGCCGACGTTGACGAACAAACCGACAGCCAGGTGCATTTGCCTACGCCAACCAATCCCCAAACTCAAACCCGCAATGACAATCCGGAGGGAACGCGATGAAAGACCTCACGAACATGAATTCTGCGACCGAGCAGGAGCTCGCTTTCGCGAAACGCGTGGCGCGTTTTGTCGGCGTCTACTTCCCTCTTGTTCTCACCCTTGCCGCCACCATCCTTCTCATCGTTTGGATGGATCGTATGCCTGATCCGATGGCAACGCATTGGAGCGGTGGGGATGGGCCGGACGGCTACGGTCCCGCCTGGTCAAACTTGGCATTGAGCCTCGGCACGGGCATCGGCATCACCGCGCTCTTCGCCCTTATTCCGTTCTTTGAAAGGCGCCGTTCAAAGTCCATCGCCTGGGGTTGGACGAATAGGTTTATGGCCGCGATGGCACTGTGGACCGTTAGCTTCATGCAGGTGCTGGCAGTTCTCACCTCGTACGTTCAGCTCGACTTGGAAGACGCTACCCAGGCCCCCGGAGTCGGCGCTATCGTCCTCATTGGCCTTGTTGTAGCCACTCTTCTTGGAATCCTTGGCTGGTTTGTGCAGCCGAATCTGACTGTGCACGCACCAACCTCCGAGATCACTAATCCCATCAAACTTGCGCCAAGTGCCCGGGCCGCCTGGTTCGGAACAACCTCGATGCCGAAGCCACTCGCGTTCGCGCTCGTTGCCACCACTCTCGCGTTGCCTATTGTGCTCCTCGTTGAGTTCGCGAGCCCCGATCGTGACACCACAACGATTGTTGTGTTGGCCATCTGTTCCATACTCAGCTTGGGCCTCATAGCCACCGTCCTGTCATTCCGCGTGCGGATTGACAAGCACGGGGTTGAGGTTAGGTCAGTGCTGGGGTGGCCGACGTTCCGGGTTCCTGCCGATGACATTATCGGCGTCGAGGTCCGCGAGATCCACGCATTCTCCGAATACGGCGGATGGGGGATACGAGTGGCCGGTGATCGGTTCGGCATCGTCCTGCGCAATAGCGAGGGGTTCATCATCACCCGCAAGAGCCGGTCCCGAACCTTCGCGGTCACCATCGACGATGCTCGCACCGCAGGTTCACTGCTGGCCCGGATGGCTGAGAACAACAACCGCTCCAAATAGGCGCGTCTCAAGGATCCTGTTTCCTTGGTTCCCGGTTTCCAACCTTCCCGGATCGACTAATCTCGTGATTATGGATACCGATGCCGCTATCACCGAGTTTTGGGCGGGTGCCCGGAAGGCCCTGCCAGGCCTTCCCGAGAATCCGGCCGTCGCATGGTCTTTTGGGGCAACACCCAAGCATGCTGACGAGCTTCTCAATCTTGTTCTCGAAGGCACTAAGACAGGAACGGCATCTTCGCTTTGGGACCACCACACCACGGGCGAACCGATTCCCTACGTGGGCGAGCACAGCATCATCCTCGACGGCCAAGGTTCACCCCGGGCCATTATCGAAACCTACGACGTCCAGATCGCTCTGTTCACCGAGGTAACAGCGGAACACGCACATGCTGAGGGAGAGGGAGATCGAACGCTCAAGACCTGGCGGGAGATCCACAGGGAGTTCTGGAAGAAATACTCAGAAAGCCCCAAGGGCTTCCGGGAGGACATGCCGGTGGTGTGCGAAAGGTTCCGGGTAATCTACCGCGGAGATCCGGGAAACTGATCACCTCAAGTGCCTTCATAGTTTCGTTTGCTCGACGTACCTAACAGTTTCGTTTGGCGGAGTCGACACAGCCAGCAGTTACTGACCTGGCTTCCGTTTCTTCAGCTGATCTTTCGGCCGTTTCGAACAGTGCCCACTATCAGGAGCCATCCGTCTGGATCAGTGGCATCGCCTCGAGCATCTCAACGGTGGCGAGCAGGCTCCGCGGGATGAACTCTGCAACGGTGAGGCCAACGACCTCGGAGTCTTTCGACACGTCCGCGACAAGCCTTTGCAGTTGGGCTCGTGTGAGCCCTCCCGGCACCACTCCAAGACCGAGAACTATTTCATCGCCGTCTACCACATCAACGTCAATGTGGATCGCGACCTTCGAGCATCCGGTCGAACGCATCCAGGCAAGTAGAGACTCCCTTGATGCACGCACGTCGTCGGGCGCGAAAGTTTGTAGACCCCACTGCCCGACATGCTCATAGGCATCCTCGGTCCAGTCATGGAGGCCGACGAGCGCTACCCTGCTGGAGTCCACGGTCGCGGGCAGCAACTCAGCAATCTCGGGGTCACCATGCCCAAGCAAGTGGCTTACGGCCATGGCGTGGTAGCCGTCGTAGCCCGTCTCAGGCGTATCGACATCGGGGTCCGCATCAACCCAGAGGACAGCAAGGTCATCACCGTATTTCTCGGCGAGGGCCGCGAATGGTGCAACGCTGACCAAGCATTCCCCACCGAGCGTCAGAATACGATCAGCATCATGCTTACGAATCAGCTCGAGAGCATTCTTTAAGCTCTCCATCACCGTGCCGCGAGACTCAATCCCGTTGGTCGTACCTTCGTCGCCAGTATCCGGCATCGGCACCACGGCGGTTGGGCCATGATGCTCGGGAAGCACGGCGTCGCGTACGCGCGAACCGACTGCGTAGCCCTTACGAGCATGTGCCTGGCCAATCTCAGGAACCAGTTGCACAATGTTTTCCCTGGTGGCCCCCTGGTACCGGGGCCAGGCAAGACGGAGTGTGGACGCGGACGGCAAGATATTCCCACTAGTCATACAGCGACCGCAACATCGCCTTGATCCGTGCCAGCGCTTTGTCATCATGTAGGCAGGTGCCTCCCGGGTGGCACCTGCCTGGCTACATCAACTTGTGTAATGCTGGGCTGGGCTTAGCGCCACCCAAGGGCCGGGGCCACGTGGGTGATGATCGATTCGAGAACGTGGGCGTTGTAGTCCACGCCCAGCTGGCTCGGCACCGTTAAGAGCAACGTATCGGCGGCCTGAATGGCCTCATCTTCTTTCAACTGCTCAATCAGAGGGTCGGGCTCGTCAGCATACGTACGGCCGAACATCGACCTGGTGGAGTCGATGTAGCCGAACTGGTCCTTACGGTCCCCGCCTCCAAAGAAGTATTCCTTATCTAGATCGCTCGTAATCGCAAAGATTGAGCGAGACACGGACACTCGGGCTCGAAGCCGTGGTCGTGCTTCGCCCATTCTTCGCGGAACACCTCAATCTGCTTGCGTTGCTGTACGTGGAAAGGCTCGCCCGACTCATCATCCTTCAGGGTTGAGGACATGAGGTTCATCCCGAGCTTCGCAGCCCACTGCGCCGTCCCATTCGATCCGGCGCCCCACCACATTCTTTGACGGAGCCCCTCCGAATAGGGTTCGATCCGGAGCAGGCCCGGAGGGTTCGGGAACATGGGATTGGGATTGGGCTCAGCAAACCTGTTACCTTCCAGAACGTGGAGCGCGATCTGGGTCTGCTTCCTCGCCATGTCAGCATCCGTATCGCCCTTCTCCGGCTCAAACCCAAAGTAGCGCCACCCGTCAAGGACCTGCTCGGGTGAGCCACGGGAGATGCCAAGCTGTAGTCGACCTTCGGAGATCAGGTCTGCCGATGCTGCATCCTCAGCGAACTGGAGCGGATTCGCATAGCGCATATAACGGTTACAACACCGGTTCACATAAGCTTGATTGCATGGTTGAACTGGTGTCGCTGAGGAAGACGAACGAGGTGGCCGCGTACGTCCGCGCCTCGATGGACCGCAAGGGCGACCGGTGGACCATCGAGCCCCAGTTGCGGAAGATCAGGGCACTCGCCGAGGCCAAGGACTGGGAGGTCGTCGAGGTCTACGACGATAACGCTGTGTCGGCGACCAAGAAGCGCCGCGCTGGCACCCGGTGGGCCGAGATGCTGGACGATGCCCGCGCGGGCCGATTCTCGATGGTGGTCGCCGTGGACATGGACCGGCTCCCGCGCAGCACGAAGGACCTCAACACACTGATCGACCTCGGTCTGCGCGTCGTCACCGTGGACGGCGAGATCGACCTCTCGACGGCGGACGGCGAGTTCCGCGCGACGATGCTCGCGGCTCTCGCCTGCTTCGAGGCCCGACGCAAGGCTGAGCGTCAGATCAGGTCGAACGAGCGCCGTCGTGCCGAGGGCATACCCACGTCCGCCTGGAAGGCGTTCGGCTGGACGCGTGAGGGCGAGCTGATCGAGGAGGAGGCAGAGGCCGTCCGGCGAGCCTTCGATGCGTTCCTCGTCGAGCCGTCGCTGTCGATCCGGCGCATCCGCGAGGACCTGAACAGCGCCGGTCACCTCACCGCGCGCGGGCCGGAGTTCTCTGTCGATGCCGTACGCTACCTGCTGGCGAACCCGCTCTACGCGGGGTATATCAAGCACTACGCCTCGGGCGAGCTGTACCCGGCGCAGGGCGAGGCCTTCCCGCCCATCGTGGCGAACAGACGTGGCGGGCCGCGGTGGCGAAGTTGGAGGACAACGTGCGTAGGTCGACCAGGCAGGACAACCAGCCGAAGTACCTCCTGTCCACTATCGGCCTGTGCGGGAAGTGCGGTGCGACGTTCGTCTCGGGGACGAACAGCCGGAAGCAGCCGACGTACCGCTGCGGCGAACAGTTCCACCTCACCCGCCAGCGCGAGCCCGTCGATGCGATACTCACCGAGGCCGTGCTCACCCGCCTGTCCTAGGTGGACGTGCACGACCTCGTGATACCGCAGGAGGGGGACGGACTGGATCGCGAGGAGCTGCTGACCGAGCGGAACGCCCTGGTCGAGCGCGTGAAGGAGCTGAGTCCGCTGCTGCGCGACATCCATCAGCCGGTCCTGGAGATCACCGCGGCGAGTCCGGGCGTGCCGAGCGCCGCAAGCGCACGAGCGCCCTCTCGGCAGACTTCACCCCGGTGGGCGCGCAGGCGTTCTTCGACTACCACCAGCAGCAGAACGCGCAGGACGAGCAGCGGCAGCAGCTCGGCAGTCCGGAGACGATGGAGGCGTTGACCTCGATCCTCACCGTCGTCGAGGCGCAGAACGCGAGGCTCGGCCGGCTGGCCGAGCAGCAGAAGAAGCTCGCGGGGTTCGTGAAGGTCATGGACGAGGAGACGACGAGGCGGCTGGAGCGGATCACGGCCCCGGCGTCGACCTCGTCACCCTCAAACGACGTGTTCGCAAGGATCGCGAGTATCGAGAGCAGGCAGAACGAGATCGCGAGCACGCTCGGCGAGTTCGCGCAGAGTCTCAACGGCGAGAGCTTGAACGCCGCGTCGCGGACCTTGGTCGCGGAGGCGCAGAGGAATCACGCGGCTACGGCCTCGGCGATTGAGGGGCTGAAGATGCAGGCCACAGCGAACCAGAAGCTCGTGAGCCAGGTCGGCGGCGCGGTGCAACGGATCGAGAAGCGCACCGAGGAGCGGGTCGAAAAGGCGGTCGAGCAGGTCGCCGGGGAGGCATCGGTCACGATGACCGCGAACCTCGACGCGTCGAACGAACGGGCCGAGCGGATCATCGCCGCCACCGCGAAGCTGGAAGCCCGTCAGCTCTGGTCGGCGGCCGCGGCGATGTGCCTCGCCCTCCTGCCGGTGGTCGTGGTCGTCGCCGGGATCTGGATGGGCATCGCCGGGCTCATCACGGGCGCTCAGTGGGCGCTGGACGTGGACGGGAACGTGTGGCTCGGCATCGGGCGGTGGCTCGCGGTCGGCGCTGGCCTCGCCGGATCCGGCTACGGGCTCTTTGCGTCCACCCGCTGGGTCGCAGGTTTGGTGGAGACCTGGAGGGGCCGCGGGATGCCGACGTGGCCGAGCTGGCGCAAGAGGTGACCGCGATTTCCGAGGGCAAGCGCGCGGAGCGCGTGCGGCAGCCCCTGCATCTGGACGATTGGTCAGCGTGCACTGTATAGTTCAGTGCATGCTGACTATTGCTTCGCGCCTCGACGTCATGAACCGGCTTGGCCGGGCCATGGCCGACCCGACGCGCTCCCGGATCCTGATGTCCCTGCTTGACGGCCCGAGCCACCCCGCCGTGCTCTCGCGCGAGCTGGGGCTGACCCGCTCGAACGTGTCCAACCATCTGACCTGTCTGCGCGACTGCGGCATCGTGGTCGCCGAGCCCGAGGGGCGGCAGACCCGCTACGAGATCGCCGACCCGCACTTGGCCGCGGCGCTGACGGCGCTGGTGGACGTGACGCTGGCGGTGGACGAGAGCGCCCCGTGCATCGACCCGCACTGCTCGGTGCCCGGCTGCTGCGGCCCAAGCGGCTCCGAGGACGCCTCGTGAGCGCCGCCTGCGGCTGCGACGAGCCGACCACCAACGCCGGCGAAGAGGCAGAGGAGACCGAGCGCCCGTGGTGGCGCGACCCGGGCCTGGTGGTGCCGATCCTCTCCGGGGTCGCGTTCGGCACCGGCCTGGTGCTGGAGTGGTCGGGGCTGCACGTCGCGGCGCTGGTCGCGTTCTGGGCGGGCCTGCTGCTGGGCGCGTACACGTTCGTGCCCGGCGCGCTGCGGAACCTGTTCGTCAAGCGGAAGCTGGGGATCGCGCTGCTGATGACGATCAGCGCCGTCGGCGCAGTGATCCTCGGCTACGTCGAGGAGGCCGCCGCACTGGCGTTCCTCTACTCGATCGCCGAGGCCCTGGAGGACAAGGCGATGGACCGCGCCCGCGGGGGCCTGCGCGCGCTGCTGAAGCTTGTGCCGGAGACCGCGACCGTGCTGCGCGACGATGCCTCGGTCGAAGTCCCGGCCAAGGAGATCGCCGTCGGCGACGTGCTGCTGGTCCGCCCCGGCGAGCGGGTCGCGACCGACGGGACTGTCCGGTCCGGTCGCTCCAGCTTGGACACCTCGGCGATCACCGGCGAGTCGATCCCGGTCGAGGTCGCCCCCGATGACGCAGTGTCGGCGGGCGCGATCAACACCGCCGGGGTCCTGGAGGTCGAGGCGACCGCGGCGGGCACCGACAACTCGCTGACCACCATCGTGGAGCTGGTCGAGCAGGCCCAGGCCGAGAAGGGCGAACGCGCGCGCATCGCCGACCGGATCGCCCGTCCGCTGGTGCCCGGCGTGATGGTCCTCGCCGTCCTGGTCGGCGTGCTCGGCTCGCTGCTCGGCGACCCGGAGACCTGGATCACCCGCGCCCTGGTCGTGCTCGTCGCGGCCAGCCCGTGCGCGCTGGCGATCGCGGTGCCCGTCACCGTGGTGTCCGCGATCGGGGCTGCGACGAAGTTCGGCGTCGTCATCAAGAGCGGTGCCGCCTTCGAGCGCCTCGGCGGCATCCGCCACCTCGCCGTGGACAAGACCGGCACCCTGACCTGCAACCGGCCCGAGGTCACCGCCGTCGTCGCCGCCGACTGCTTCGACGACGCGCAGGTGCTCGCCTGGGCCGCGGCGGTGGAGCAGCACTCGACGCACCCTCTCGCCGCCGCCATCGCCGCCGCGGGCCAGGGAGCCCCCGCCGCGCAAGAGGTAACGGAGGAGGCCGGCCACGGCATCGGCGGCACCGTCGACGGCCTCCGGGTGAGCGTGGGCAGCCCCCGCTGGATCGACGCCGGACCGCTCAAGGCCCGGGTCGAGGACCTGGAGGCCGAGGGCCAGACCTGCGTGCTCGTCACCGTCGACGGCCGCCTGGCCGGGGCGATCGGGGTCCGCGACGAGCTGCGCCCCGAGGTCCCCGACGTCGTGCGCACGCTGAAGAGCCAGGGCGTCGAGGTGAGCATGCTCACCGGAGACAACGCCCGCACCGCCCACGCCCTGGCGCAGATCGCCGGGATCGGCGACGTGCACGCCGAGCTGCGGCCGGAGGGCAAGGCCCGCATCGTGGCCCAGCTCTCCGAGCAGTCACCCACCGCAATGATCGGCGACGGCATCAACGACGCCCCCGCCCTGGCCGGGGCGACCGTGGGCATCGCGATGGGCGCGACCGGCTCCGACGCCGCGATAGAGTCCGCCGACGTCGCCTTCACCGGACACGACCTCGGCCTGATCCCGCAGGCGCTGCGGCACGCCCGCCGCGGCCGGGCGATCATGAACCAGAACATCGTGTTGTCCCTGGCGATCATCACCGTGCTGCTGCCGTTGGCCATCACCGGCGTGCTCGGCCTGGCCGCAGTCGTGCTCGTCCACGAGGTCGCCGAGGTCATCGTCATCGCCAACGGGCTGCGCGCCGCGCGTGCCCGCAAGAGCCAAGCGGCGGCCGCGTCGCCTGAGACGGCGTCACCGGCCGCAGTCCGCGCGGACAGAGCCTGAGAGGAGTGGATCATGGAGATCACGTTGCAGTACTTCGACGGGTGCCCGAACTGGGAGGTGCTCGACCGGCGGCTCACCGAGGCCCTCGACGGCCGATCGGACGTCCGCGTCGTGCATCAGCGAGTCGAGACTGCCGAGGACGCCGCCCGCCTCGGGTTCCACGGGTCCCCGACCGTCCTCATTGACGGTTCCGACCCCTTCGCCGACGAGCACACGCCGGTGGGGCTCGCCTGTCGAGTGTTCCGCACTCCTGCCGGGCTGGCTGGTTCGCCCACCGTCGATCAGCTGCGCGAAGTACTTGATGCGCCTCTATGAGGGTGGAGCACCGCCGGGATGCGCGATCATCGCACCGACGCTCAGCGCAGGAAGAGCCGCCTTCATCGAAAACCAGCCAGGATTGCCGTCAGCGTTGTGCTGTAGAGCGCGCCGACGCTGACAACGGGTGCTGCAACCCGGGCATGCGCTAGCGCATGTCGATAACGCCGGTACCGATCTCGATCGTCTCGGTCTTCGCACCGATCGCGGCGAGTAGCGGGAAGGGAGATCCGAGTTGCTGGGCGAAGTGGTGAACTCGGAAGTAGGCACCGTCGGCACCGACCTCTTCCGCTGCCTGAGCAAGTTCAATGCTTTGCAGGAGCGAG
The DNA here is from genome assembly GCF_003971195.1 of Flaviflexus ciconiae. Taxonomy (NCBI): domain Bacteria; kingdom Bacillati; phylum Actinomycetota; class Actinomycetes; order Actinomycetales; family Actinomycetaceae; genus Flaviflexus; species Flaviflexus ciconiae. The sequence continues at coordinate 1,882,451 of NZ_CP034593.1, forward strand.
TCCCCGCCCGACCTTGCCGAGGAGCTGGGATGGTCGTTCCAGTGGCCGAACGACAGGAAACCTATTTTCTTTGTCATACCAGCTGTCAACGCAGAACGTGGCCCGACAATTCCGGGACACCATTCACACCCCAGCCGATTCGAGACGCAGACCACTTTCCCAAAAGGTGGACCGACTATCCGGGATTCGAATTCCGGGTCATGATGGTTCCCATGTTGACACGCATGAAGATGACAACCCGCCTCGCCGGGGATCTTCGCGCGCGAATGTGCAGGTAAGCATTTAAAACGCGTGCGGAGAGGCTACGGGCCCACGCCGCGCACAGCTTGACCGGCATAGAAGCACACCCACCCACCAATTCCGCGGGACACCCATATCCCCAGGAATTGCCTCCCGGGAATCACCTCACTGGAATCTCCTTCCACCAAAGCGAACAACCTAGCTGGAATCTCCTTCCAGTAAGCAAGTCCCTAGATTCCCTTACCCGGGTTCCTCTTCATCCTTGTGCCGGTCTGAACACAAGGTATTCACAATGTCGTCACCCCTTTGCCAAGGCCCCTTATCTCGTTTGAGCTCATGCCTCCCCGCCACCCGGATCGAGCACCGAAGTTCTGGGGCACGGTTGATCGCCTCATGAAGTTCCGTCCCGACTTCGTATCCGTCACGTACGGCGCGGGAGGTAAGGACGCCGACACCTCCCACGAGGTCATCACCAAGCTCGTTCAGCACACCCCGGTCCAGCCCATCGCCCACTTCACGTGCGTTGGTAGCTCCCGGGAGACCATCAACGAAGAGCTCTCCAACTACCTCAAGACCGGCGTCCGCACCTTCCTGGCGCTACGCGGAGACCCACCCGTCGGCATCCCCAACTGGCATCCAGAACCCGACAGTCTTCAGTCCGCCGTCGAGCTGGTGACAACATTGCGCGAGATCGAGGACGAGACCTGCAAGGCCTCCCCCGCTGCCGCTCTCCGTAGCGCCTTCAAGCCACTCACGATTGCGGTTGCTACGTTCGCGAACGGCAATCCGGCAGCAGGCACAAGCGTTGATGACGAGGTGAACCGCCTCCTGGTGAAGCAGGCGGCGGGAGCTAACTTCGCAATCACCCAGCTGTTCTGGGACCCGGAGGTCTATGCAAGCTTCGTCGAGAAGTGCCGCCGCGCCGGAGTGAGGATCCCGATCGTTCCGGGCATACTTCCCCGGTCGAATCCCGCAGGCTCCACCGCACGGCCGAACTCACCGGAATCACCGCCCCGCAGCACCTCATTAACCGTCTTGAGGAGGCTGAGGATCTCGACAGGGCAGAGGCCGAGAGGAACGGTGGCAAGCCGAACGAGTTCGGCCACGCGTACGCCGCTGGTATCAACTTCGGAGCGGGCCTCGCCACAAGCGTTCTAAACGCTGGAGCACCCGGCCTTCACCTGTACACCTTCAACCGTGCCGAACCTTCCCTGGACCTCCTCAAGAAGATCGGGATCACCGGACTTGACGGCACTGATGACGAGAAGAAGGAAGCCGCCTAGGCGCGTCCCTTGATGGCTTGCCCACCGACCGCCGTTGCCTCACCAGCACTTCAACCAGCACCGATTCCTTCACCATCCAACCATCGTCGAATCTCCAACTTTCGACACTGACCGCCTCGCCTCCCAAACTGCGTCCGCCGCCCACCGCAACCAACCCCCTTTACCGCCAAACACCTAGCCCGAACGTTTTACCCCCGAACCCTTTCCACCTACCCCAATTCCCGCTGGCACGACTGTCAGCACCACATGCAGAAACCATTCTGAAAACAACACACAAGGAAGTAATCATGTCTCTTTCATCCACGATCCTCGGTTATCCCCGCGTTGGCCGTAAGCGAGAGCTCAAGAAGGCCGTCGAGGCGTACTGGGCTGGTCGCAGTGACGCCGCAGGCCTCAAAGAGGCCGAGGCCGAACTCCGCAAAGCCAACCTGGCACGCCTTGTCGAGCTAGGTCTTGACCGGGACGGTTCCGCACTGCCGGAGAACTCATCGCTCTACGACCAGGTTCTCGACATCACCTTCCTACTTGGCGCAGTGCCGGAGCGTTTCCGCGGACTTGGTGGCCTTGACCAGTACTTTGCTCTCGCTCGCGGCAACGCGGAAGTGTTCCCGCTGGAGATGACGAAGTGGTTCGACACGAACTACCACTATCTCGTTCCCGAAATTGGTCCCGATACTCCGATCTCGCTCAAAAACACCGATCTCGTGGACCGCTTTACCGAAGCTAAGTCCTGGGGTTACCTAACCCGCCCCGTGATCGTCGGCCCCGTCACCTACCTGGCACTGTCAAAGGGCGAGACCGAAGGATATGACCCGCTCGACCGCCTCGAGGATGTCGTTGCCGTTTACGAGCAGCTCCTCACAGCCTTTAAGGCCGCCGGTGCAGAGTGGGTTGAGATTGATGAGACCGCCGTTGTCTCCGACAACCTGTCTGCCTCCCGCGACGGGATTATCGCCAAGGTTGAGCAGGTCTGGACACACCTTCTGTCGAGTTCCAACCGCCCGCACGTTCTTCTCGCCGCACCTTACGGAGATTCTACGAAGGCCTTCCCGGCACTCTTTCGCACGGGCGCCGAAGCAATTGCTATTGATCTGGATCGCGGCACTCTCCCAAGCGCCGACGACCTAGCAGGCATCAACAACCTCTCCTCCCGCACGCTCGTTGCTGGCGTCGTAGATGGCCGAAACATCTGGGCAACAGACCTGAATAAAGCAAAGGATCTCCTTGAGCAGGCAAAAGACCTCGGCTTCACCGTCAAGGTTGGTACATCCACGTCACTTCAGCACGTCCCCCACGACACCGATCTTGAGAACTGGGCCGATCCCGAACTCAATGAAAACCTGCACGACTGGCTGGCGTTTGCCGACCAGAAGATCGAAGAGGTAGTTATTCTCGACCGCGGTCTCACCGAGGGCTGGGACGCCATCGCTGACGAGCTTTCGAAGAACGCCGATATTCTCACCCGCAGGGCAGCCACCGCCGGCGTTGCCGTGGACGCTGTGCGCGAGCGCGTTGCCGCTCTGACAGAGGCCGATCGCACGCGCGGTGACTACGCCGAGCGCGAGGCTGCCCAGGAGGCACGCCTGAACCTTCCGCCGCTTCCCACGACGACCATTGGTTCTTTCCCGCAAACAACGGAGATTCGTACCTCGCGAGCAGCTCATGCTCGGGGCGAGATTGACGATGCTACGTACGAGGATCGCATGAAGGAGGAGATCGAGCGTGTTATTCGCCTCCAGGAAGAGCTTGATATCGATGTTCTCGTTCACGGCGAGGCCGAACGGAACGATATGGTTCAGTACTTCGCTGAACTGCTTGATGGTTTCGCGGTGACGAAGCACGGCTGGGTTCAGTCCTACGGTTCCAGGTGCACGCGTCCGTCGATCCTGTGGGGCGACGTGGCAAAGTCGGGAGACATCTCCGTGCCCTGGTGGTCATTCGCCCAGTCGGTGACCAACCGCCCGGTCAAGGGCATGCTGACCGGCCCGGTCACGATTATCGCGTGGTCGTTTGTTCGCAAAGACATTTCCCTGGGGCAGGTTGCCGACCAGATCGCTCTTGCACTCCGCGACGAGGTTGCAGACCTTGAGAAGGCTGGCGCCGCCATCATCCAGGTTGATGAACCGGCCCTACGTGAGCTTCTTCCCCTGGAGCAGTCGAAGCACGCCGATTATCTCGAGTGGTCTGTCGGTTCTTTCCGCGCCGCCACCGCAGGTGTCGATAAGGCAACCCAGATCCACACCCACCTCTGCTACTCGGACTTCGGCCAGATCATCGACGCAATCGCAGGCCTGGATGCTGACGTGACATCTATCGAGGCAGCAAGGTCAGCCATGGAGGTACTCCCCGACCTGAACGATCACGGCTTCTCGCACGGCGTCGGCCCGGGTGTTTGGGACATCCACTCCCCGCGCGTTCCCTCCACCGAGGAAATCGCCGGCCTACTCCGACTCGCGGTGGACTCGGTTGACCCAAGGATCCTCTGGGTCAACCCCGACTGCGGTCTAAAGACCCGCGGCTACGACGAAACCGTCGCATCTCTGAAGAACCTCGTTACTGCAGCCAAGCAGGTCCGCGAGGAACTGTCGGCCGACCAGCGGCTTCTCGCCTAGGAGGCGACGCTTCCCACCGAACCGAAAACCACCCAGCGAGTCACGGTAAGTGAAGATCGCTGAACCGATTCAGTCACAGGGCTCCCCGGCACCGCACAGGTAGCCGGGGAGCCTTACTGCATGGACGTAAAGCTCCGACTTTTACTACGTCAACCTTCACCACTCCACCCGTCACGACAGCGGCAATCAGAACCGTCTCACTGCGCTTTTATTGGTAGGCAGGTCAACCCATTTCTTTACTTCTATTCGGATTAGCCGCCTGTCTTTCTTCGGTTGACCGACCCACCAAATTGTCAACTTTCGGCTGACACGCTCTGTCAACCAATCGTTGACTGTTTGTCATGGACAGGATCAGTAGGGCGCAGCAGGCGATCGAAGACGCTCACAAGGAGCTCCAGGACGCAGTGCTCGAGGCCCGTGCAGAAGGAACCACCTGGGCCGAGATTGGCAACAGTCTTGGAATGTCCCGCCAGGCCGCGTTTAAGAGGTTCGGTAAACCGACCGATC